>NZ_CP046104.1:5967734-6281087 GCF_009707425.1 Micromonospora sp. WMMC415
AACAGGCCGGTCTTCGACTGGTTGACCAGCACGCCGACGATCACCTCGTCGAACAGCCGGCTCGCCCGGCCGATGATGTCGAGGTGACCGTTGGTGACCGGATCGAACGAGCCGGGACACACCGCACGTCTCATGATCGGCGACCGTACCAAAGGGTGGTCTCGCCGTAGCGGCGACTGCGCTCGCCGGTGACGCCCTGCACCCAGTCGACCGCCCCGGTGCGGCTCGACCGCTCCACCACCACGAGCGCGTCCGGGGCGAGCCAGCCCTGATCCACGAGTGCGCGGAGCATCGCGGAGACCTCCTCGTCGGGCACCGAGTACGGCGGATCGGCGAAGACCACGTCGTACGGGTCGCCGTCCGGGCCCGCGCCGAGCACGGTCCCGACCTTGCCGGTGACCAGCCGCACGGCCGACCCGGCCCGCAAGGCGGCCACGTTCTCCCGGATCACCCGGGCGGCGCGCGGGTCGGACTCGACCAGCAGCACGTGCTCCGCCCCCCGGGAGAGCGCCTCCAACCCGACCGCCCCGGACCCGGCGTACAGGTCGGCGAACCGGGCGCCGTCGAGGTCCACCTCCGCCTGCACCGCGCTGAACAGCGCCTCGCGGACGCGGTCGGACGTCGGCCGGGTGCCGGCGCCGGGCGGCGCGGCGATCCGCCGCCCGCCCAGGGTGCCGGCCACGATCCGGGTCACCGCCTGCTCCTCATGGGGATGACGCTACGTCACCCGCCCCTGGGCGACGCCGACCCCACCGGTAATCCGATCACCCACCCGCCGGACGGACGGCGGCAGCCTCGGGCGATCGTGCAGCGGAAGCCGCTTCCACACCGGATGGTCATCGAGCGATGACCATTGGTGCATCAATGATCACAAATCTACAACATCGCATGGACGTTCTCATCCGGACCCCCGCGATTCATGACCGATCAGTACAGTCACCCATCGCGTCCGCCCGCAACGGGCGCACCGCGTGCCGGGCGAGCGTCGATGAGCCGGCGGGCCACCACTGGCCGCTGCTGTCTCCCGCCCGCCCAGCCACACGTCCACACCCCCCTCATCAGGAGCAGACGTGAACCGTCTCCAGCCCTTGTTCCGGCGCGTCATGGCTGTCGCCGCCGGAACGCTGCTCGGCCTCAGCGGCGTCGCGATCCTCGCCGCCCCCGCCAGCGCCCACCACAGCGAGGTCAAGGTCCAGGCCAAGTGCGACACCGCCACCGGCGAGTGGGTGGTCGACTGGACGATCAAGAACTATGCGCCCAGGAACGTGAAGAAGTACAAGTTCGACGAGGTCTCGGCCAAGACGTTCGTCGGGGAGACGGCCACCGACGTGACCATCCCCGGGATCGCCGTCACCGAGGGCGACAACTACCCGCACGCCACCGACCAGCCGCTGACCGCGACTCAGCGACTGGACGGCAAGATCACCAAGGCGTCGCTGTCCGTCCAGGCGGCTTGGGACAACGGCTTCAAGGAGCACAAACCGGTCTCGGCTGCGATCGAGCTCGGCGGCACCTGCGTCAAGGACCAGCCGCCGGCGCCGAAGACCCCCAAGCCGACGGCCAGCGTCACCGCCGACTGCGAGGGCGTTGTCGTGGTCAAGCTCGAGAACGCCGAGGATGCCACCGCCCCGGCGGGATTCATCGTCACCGGTACGGACGGTTTCACCGAGACGGCCACCGTCGAGCCCGGCAAGAACGCGTCCGTCACGGTGCCGGCCAAGAACGCCGGCAGCATCAAGGTGGTCGTGGAGGGCGTCGAGGAGCCGCTCTTCGAGGGCAAGCCCGCTCCGGCCGAGAACTGTGTCGAGCCTGGCGAGCCGGCCGGCGCCTACCAGTCCACCTGCGACGAGCTGATCTTCGAGATCAGCAACCCTGAGGACGGCGAGACCGTCACGGTGACCTTCACGCCGAACAAGGGCGAGCCGAAGACGCTGACCGTGAAGCCGGGCGAGAGCGGCACCGTGTCGTTCCCGGCCGAGGAGGGCCTGACCGTCACGCCGAGCGCCGAGGGCCTGGAGGACACCGAGCCGATCGCCTGGGAGAAGCCGGCCGACTGCGCTCCCGGTGGCGGCGGCGGGGACGAGGACGAGCCGACCCTGCCCCTGACGGGCGCCGCCACGGGCGGCATCATCGCCGGCGCGGCCGTGCTGCTCGCGGGCGGCGCGGTGCTGTTCGTGCTCGCGCGCCGCCGGAAGCTCCGCTTCACCGCCTGAGCGGAATCCACCCGAGCGGGGAGGGCGCGCCGACCACCGGGTCGGCGCGCCCTCCGTCATTCGGCGCCGCTCCGACCAGCCGCCGTCCGTCAGCCCTTCTCCAGGTACTCCGCGCGGTCGGCGTCGACCAGCGCGGCCACCGAGGCGGCCAGCGCCGGATGACGGGTGAGGTCGGGATCCTCCTCGACCAGGGCGATCGCCTCGGCGCGGGCGTCGCGGATCAGGTCCGCGTCGCGCAGCAACGACAGCAGCCGCAGGTGCGAGCGGCGGCCGGACTGGGTCGCGCCGAGCACATCGCCCTCCCGGCGCTGCTCCAGGTCGAGCTCGGCGAGCTTGAAACCGTCCGTCGTGGACGCCACAGCGTCCAGCCGCTCGCGGGCGGGACTGCCCTCGGTCGCCTCACTGACCAGCAGGCAGAGGCCCGGCGCGGCACCCCGGCCGACCCGGCCCCGCAGCTGGTGCAGCTGGGACACGCCGAACCGGTCGGCGTCCAGCACGATCATCACGGTGGCGTTGGGCACGTCCACCCCGACCTCGACGACCGTGGTGGCCACGAGCACGTCGAGGTCACCGCCGGCGAAGGAACGCATCACCGCGTCCTTCTCGTCGGCGGGCAGCCGGCCGTGCAGCACGCCGATGCGCAGCCCGTGCAGGGGCCCCTCGGCGAGCAGCGGCGCCACCTCGGTCACGGCGAGGGGTGGTCGGCGCCCGGTGTCGTCCTCGCGCGGCGCCTCCTCCTCGGCCTGCGCGCCGTCGCCGATCCGCGGGCACACCACGTACGCCTGGTGGCCGGCCGCCACCTCCTCGCGTAGCCGGCGCCAGGCCCGGTCCAGGAAGGCCGGCTTCTCCGCCGCCGGTACGACGTGCGACGCGATCGGGGATCGGCCCCGGGGCAACTGGGAGAGTGTGGACACCTCCAGGTCGCCGTAGACGGTCATGGCGACCGTGCGCGGGATCGGCGTGGCCGTCATCACCAGCACGTGCGGCGGATGGTCGGCCTTGGCCCGCAACGCGTCCCGCTGCTCGACGCCGAAGCGGTGCTGCTCGTCGACCACCACCAGGCCGAGGTCGGCGAAGTCGACACCCTCGTACAGCAGCGCGTGCGTGCCCAGGACGATGCCGGCGGCCCCACTGCGCACCTCGCCGAGGGCGCGGCGGCGGGCCGCCGCGCCGAGCGAACCGGTGACCAGCTCCACCCGCGTGGCGTGCTCGGCCGCGTCCAGCTCACCGGCCCGGCCGAGCGGCCCGAGCAGGTCGAGGATGCCCCGGTGGTGCTGGGCGGCGAGCACCTCGGTCGGGGCGAGCAGGGCGGCCTGCCCGCCCGCGTCGACCACCTGGAGCATCGCGCGCAGCGCGACCACCGTCTTGCCGGAGCCGACCTCACCCTGGAGCAGCCGGTGCATCGGGTGGGCGGTGGCCAGGTCCGCGGCGATCTCCGCGCCGACGTCGCGCTGGCCGCCGGTCAGCTCGTACGGCAGGCGGGCGTCGAACGCGTCGAGCAGGCCACCCGGCGCCGCGGGGCGGGGCCGGGCCGGACGGGCGGCGGACCGGTGCTTGCGCTGCACCAGCGTGAGCTGCACGGCGAACGCCTCGTCCCACTTGAGCCGGCGCCGGGCCCGGTAGAGCGCCTCCTTGCTGGACGGGCGGTGGATCTCCCGCAGCGCGGTGTCGAGCCCCACCAGGTTGCGGGTGGCCCGCACGGTGGCCGGCAGCGGATCGTCCGGCGGGGTGACCGTGTCCAGCACGACCCGGACGCAGCGGGCGATCACCCACGTCGGCACGGCGGCCGCGGCCGGGTAGACCGGGATCAGCGCGCCCGCGAACTCCTCGACCTCCTCGCTCGCCGCCGCCTCGCCCTCACCGCCGGAGCCGAGCAGCACGTACTCCGGGCCGTTGAGCTGCCGCTTGCCCCGGAACTCGGTGACCTTGCCGGCGAACAGCCCCCACCGGCCGGGGCGCAGGTCCCGCTCGCGCCAGGCCTGGTTGCCGAAGAACGTCAGGGTGAGGGTGCCCCCGGAGCCGTCGCCGACCGTCACCTCCAGCAGGTTGCCCCTTCGCTGCCGCATCGGCCGCACGGCGGTGCGCTGCACCTGGGCCAGCACCGTGACCTGCTCGCCGACGTCGAGCGAGCGGATGTCGGTGTGCTCGCCGCGCTCGTCGTACCGCCGGGGGACGTGGTAGAGCAGGTCGCCCGCGGTGTGCAGGTCGAGGTGGCCGGCGAGGGCCTTCGCCGTCTTCTCGCCGACCAGCTTCTTGAGCGGGGTGTCGACCGTGGCCTGCTCGGACGTCATTCGACCCCCACCAGGAGCGGGTAGTACGGCTGGCCACCCGGGTACGCGTGCACCTCGACGAACGGCCAGGCCCGGGTGACGTGGTCGCGCACGGCGTCGGTGAGGCCGGCCGGGGCGTCCGCCCCGGACAGCAGCGTGACCAGCTCGCCGCCGCCACCGAGCATCCGGTCGACCACGGCGGTGCAGGTGTCCAGCAGGTCCGACCCGATCAGGTGCACCTCCCCGTCGACGAGGGCGAGCACGTCACCCGGACGGCAGGGGCCGGCGACGGTCAGCGCCTCCCGGCTGGCGTGACAGACCTCCGCGTACCGGCAGGCACCGGCGGCCTCGGCCATCGCGATCACGTCGTCCTCGAAGCGCCGGCCGGGGTCGCGGACGGCGAGGGCGGCCAGGGCCTGCACCGGCGACCGGGTCGGCACCACGCTGACCTTGACGCCGAGCCGGTGCGCCTCCTTGGCCGCGTTGCTCGCCACCGCCTGCGTGTTCGGGTCGTTGGGCAGCACCACCACCCACGCGGCGCCGGTCGCGCGGATCGCGTCGAGCAGCTCGCCGGTGGACGGGTTGCCGGGCACCACGGTCGCCCCCTCGCCGGCGAACAGCTCGGCGATGCCGGCCCCGGCGGCCACCACCACGGCGGCCCGGCCGGCCGGGACCGTCGGCGCCTCGTCCGGTGGGCCGGCCGGACCCGGCCCGACCTGGTCGGCGAAGCGGGTCACGGTGATCCGGTGCGGGCGGCCGGCGACGACCCCCGCCTCGATCGCCGCGCCGACGTCGTTGACGTGCACGTGCACGTTCCACGTGCCGACGGAGGCGACGCCGTCGCCCACCACCACCAGCGAGTCGCCCAGGCCGGCCAGCTCCTCCCGCAGCCGCCGCACCGCCGCCGGCTCGGCGTCGAGCAGGTACTGCACCTCGTACGCGTACGCCTCGGAGCCGGTCTCCCGGACGGCGGTGGCCGGCGGGCCCGCCGGGCGCGGCGGCGCCGCCGCCGGATGCTCCGGGCGCTCGCCGGTGACGACCTCGACCAGGGCGTCGAGCAGCAGGCAGAGGCCTCGGCCACCGGCGTCGACCACGCCGGCCCGGGCCAGCGCGGGAAGTTGCTCGGGAGTGCGGTTCAGCGCATGGCCCGCCTCGTGCGCCGCGGCGCGGGCCACGGCGCGCAGGTCGTCGCTGTCGGCCCGCTCGGCCGCCCCGGCGGCGGCGGCCACGACCGTGAGCAGCGTCCCCTCCACCGGGGTGGCGACGGCCGCGTACGCGGCGGTGGTCGCGTGGCGCAGCGCGGCGGCCAGCTCGCGCCCCCGCACGGCGGGAGCGGCGGCCACCGCGTCGGCGAAGCCGCGCAGGATCTGCGACAGGATCACCCCGGAGTTGCCCCGGGCGCCGAGCAGGGCGCCCCGGGCCATCAGCCGCAGCGCGTGCCCGTGCGGGGTCGGCGCGTCGCCGGGGAGCGTCTCCAGGTCCATCGCCAGCGCCTGCTGCGCGGAGGTGAGGGTGAGCACCAGGTTGGTGCCGGTGTCGCCGTCGGGCACCGGGTAGACGTTGAGATCGTCGATCTCGCCCTGGTGCCGCTTCAGCGCGGCCAGCCCGCCCGCGCACCAGCGGCGGACCGCGGCGGCGTCGAGGGTGTCCAGCACGGCGAGTAGCCTACTGGCGCGCACCGACACGTGCCGGGGGTCGGCGGGTGGCGCCCGGCGTGTCCGGCCGCGCCGGGGGCGATTGGTCGCCGGGCCGGGGTATCGGGTAACCTGACCAGGTTGCCCGGGCAGCGCCTGGCGGCGACCTCATGAACGTTTCAATCCCAGGAGTATCCCGTGGCTAGCGTGTGCGACGTCTGTGGCAAGGGGCCGGGCTTCGGCCACAACGTGTCCCACTCGCACCGGCGGACCAACCGCCGCTGGAACCCGAACATCCAGTCGGTGCGGACCCCGGCCGGTGGTGGCAACACCAAGAAGATGCAGGTCTGCACCTCCTGCATCAAGGCCGGCAAGGTCACCCGCGCCTGACGCGGTAACAGCTCGGCGAAAGCCGGCGGACCCCTTCGGGGCCCGCCGGCTTTGCCGTGTCCGGGTACTGGTGAGTGGTGTTAGGAAGGGACCCTTTTAGTGCACCAGGCGTCAAGAAGGGGCCCTTCCTTTCACAGTGTGCGGGAGAAGGAGATGCAACCTGGGGCGTCCTTGTAGAAGCCGAAGTTGGGGATGCGCTCGTAGCCGGCCGAGGAGTAGAGGGCGATCGCCTCGGGCTGCTTGTCGCCGCACTCCAGGACGATCCGCTTGCGGCCCTGCTCGCGCGCCGACCGCTCCACCGCCGCCAGCACCGCCCGGGCCACGCCCCGGCCCCGCGCCTCGGGGGCCACGTACATGCGCTTCAGCTCGGCGACGTCCCCCTCCGCTCCGTGGCTGCGCCAGCCGCCGCAGCCGACCGGCCGGCCGTCGAGCAGGGCGACCAGGAACGTGCCGGCCGGCGGCTCGAACTCGGCCGCGTCCACCGGGGTCTCGTCGCCGCTGCCGCCGTACCGCTGGCCGAGGTCGGCGAGGGCCGCCCGGATCAGCGCCTGCGACTCGGGCGCGTCGAAGCGGGCGGCGTGGATCTCCAGGTTCTGCACACGTAAAGGGTACGACCGACCTGGGCCCTTACCGGAAGTGGTCCCAGCCGGCGGGGCCCTCCCACTGCCGCCCGTCCACCGTCACGCCGGAGCCGGCCGTGACCGTGCCGACCGGCCGCCACCCCTCGGGCAGCGGCGCCGTCGGGGGGAAGGTCGCCGCGAGGGCGTGGTCCTCGCCACCGGCCAGCAGCCAGGTGTACGGGTCGACGCCGAGCGCCTGGGCGGCATCGCGCATCTGCCGGGGCACCTCGAACGCGTCCCGGCGCACGTCCACGGCGACCCCGCTCGCCCGGGCGATGTGCCCGACGTCGGCCAGCAGCCCGTCCGACACGTCGATCATGGCGGTCGCGCCGGCCTCGGCCGCCTGCGGACCGGCCGCGTACGGCACCTCGGGCCGCCGGTACGCCTCGACCAGCAGCCGGGGGGTCCGGAAGCCCCGGGACAGCACGGTGAGCCCGGCCGCCGCGTACCCGGTCCGGCCGGCGAGGGCCACCACGTCCCCGGGCCGGGCCCCCGCCCGGGTCACCGGGGCCCGGCCATTGAGATCACCGAGCGCGGTCACCGCGATGGTCAGTGTCGGACTCGACGACATGTCCCCGCCCACCACGCTGGCGCCCACCGTGGCCGCCTCGGCGGCCAGCCCGTCCGCCAGTTCCTCGGCCCAGGCGGTCGCCAGGTCCGCCGGCATGCAGAGGGCGACCAGCAGGGCGGTCGGCCGCGCGCCCATGGCCGCCACGTCGGCCAGGTTCGCCGCGGCCGCCCGGTGGCCGATGTCACGCGCGCCGGACCAGTCCCGCCGGAAGTGCCGCCCCTCCACCAGTACGTCGGTCGAGGCGACGACGCGGGCGTCGGGTGCCGCCACCACCGCCGCGTCGTCCCCGGGACCGAGCAGAACGGTCGATCCGTACGACAACCGGGCGGTCACCCGGTCGATGAGACCGAACTCTCCCACCCCCACGACGCTCGTGCCGTGCTCGCTCACCGCTTCTCCTTGACCACCGATCGGATTCAGACCTGGTCCGTAAGGTACTTTCTCCCTTCGGGCCGCTCACGCAGCGGCGACGGACGGAGGTCTAGTCGTGGTTCAGGCGTACATCCTCATCCAGACTGAGGTCGGCCGGGCGCGTGACGTGGCCGGTGAGATCGCGGACATCCCCGGCGTGGTACGCGTCGACGCCGTCACCGGGCCCTACGACGTGGTCGTGCTCACCGAGGCGAACACCGTCGACGAGCTCGGCAAACTCATCGTCAGCAAGGTGCAGATGGTGCCCGGCATCACCCGCACCCTCACGTGTTCGGTGGTGCGCCTGTAAGTGGACAAGATGACCGACTCCTCCGTGACCGACGACACCCGCGACGAGACGAGCGAGCCCGCCGCGGCACCGGGCCGCGACCGGCCCACCCGCGGCGCCGCCCTGATCGCGACGGCGGTCGCGCTGCCGGTGACCGTGCTGGTGGGCGCGCTGGCGTTCGCCCAGCTCACGCCGGACGAGCCGGCGGCGGGGCCGACCCCGTCGGCGTCGGCTCCCCGGGCGCAGTCCACCGCCCCGGTCGAGATGGCCGCCCCGCCCCTGGCCGAGCGGCCCGCCACGGTCTGCCGCGCCCTGCTCTCCCAGCTGCCACCGACCATCCGGGAGCTGTCGCAGCGTCCGGTCACCGCGGGCGCCGAGCAGAACGCCGCGTACGGCGACCCGGCGCTCACCGTCGCCTGCGGCGGCGCGGAGCCGACCGTGGGCGCCACCGACGACGTCTGGCTGGTCAACAAGGTCTGCTGGCACGGACGGCAGGAGAGCGACGCCACCGTGCTGACCACGCTGGACCGCGAGACCGCGGTGGTGGTCCGGGTGCCGCGGGCGTACGAGCAGCCGTTGCAGTGGGTCTCCCCCATCTCCGACACGATCGTCGCGTCGGTCCCGTCGGCCGGCCCCGCGCCCTCGGGCTGCCGGGGCTGACCCGTACGCACCGCACGCCGCCGCGCCCGCTGCGAAGCGCGTCTCCGTCAGGAGTGGCCTCCCGCGCCTCGCGGAGGCCACTCCTTCCGGAGGGCGCGGATCCACCGCGGGGTGGTGGGCGGCCTCAGTGCAGGCCGACGCCCCGGTGAAGGGCGGTGCGGATGAGGCGGTTGACGAGCTTCGGGTACTCCAGCCCGGAGGCCGCCCACATGCGCGGGAACATCGACGACGGCGTGAAGCCCGGCATCGTGTTGATCTCGTTGAGGTAGACGTCGAGCTCCGGGGTGACGAAGAAGTCCACCCGGGCCAGGCCGGCACAGTCGATCGCGGTGAACGCGCGGACCGCGTACTCCTGGATCTGGCGGGTCACCCGCTCCGGCAGGCCGGCCGGGATGTCGTACTCGCAGGCGACGTCGGCGTCGATGTACTTCGCCTCGAAGTCGTAGAAGTCGTAGTCGCCGACCACCCGGACCTCGGCGAGCACGGACGCCTCGGGCGCGCCACCGGCCTCGCCCTCCAGCACCCCGCACTCGATCTCCCGGCCGGCGATCGCCCCCTCGACGAGCACCTTCGGGTCGATCTGGCGGGCTACGGCGACCGCGTCGTCCAGCTCCGCCCAGTCGCTGACCTTCGTGATGCCGAAGGACGAACCGGCCCGGGAGGGCTTGACGAAGACCGGCAGGCCGAGGCGGCGCTTGTCCTCCTCGCTCAGCGTCATGCCGTTGCGGAGCACCACGTACGGGCCGACGGGGATGCCCTCGGCCGCGCAGAGCTTCTTGGTGAACTCCTTGTCCATCGCCGCGGCGGAGGCGAACACGTTCGCCCCGACGTACGGGATGCCGGCCATCTCCAGCATCCCCTGGATGGTGCCGTCCTCGCCGTACGCGCCGTGCAGCACCGGGAAGACCACGTCCACGTCGGCGAGCGCCCGGGGACCCTCGGTCGGGTCGAGCACCATCAGTCCGTTGCCGGTCGGGTCGGCGCGCAGCACGATGTCGGTGCCGGACTCCGCGGTGATCTCCGGCAGCCGCCGGGCGCTGATCGCGAGGTGCCCGGGGTCGCCGCTGGTCAGGACCCACTGGCCGGCACGGGTGATGCCGACCGGCACGACCTCGTACTCGTCGGGGTCGAGTGCCGCGAGCACACTGCCGGCGCTGACGCAGGAGATGCCGTGCTCCGGGCTGCGGCCGCCGAAGACGATCGCCACGCGGGTCCTGCCTGGGGTGGTCATCGGCCCTCACCTCTTCGTACCCGACTCGCGCTCACCCGGTTGACCTTACTGTGCGTGGCGAGGGTCGGCGGGCCATACCCGGGCAGAGGTCGGCGTGGTCAGCAACCGGTCGATCGGTGCTACACGGTGCGTAACCGGACCGTCAGGTCCACCGGGGCCTGCTCCCGCCCGTTACGCTGCTCGTCCTATGAGCTCCGACGCCCTCATCGACTCGCTCTCGGCGGCCCTGGACGGCCGACCGGACGACCTGCCGCTCCGCCTGCACCTCGCCGCGCTGCTGCTGGACGCCGGCCGGAGTGGTGAGGCGATCGCGCAGATCGGCCAGGCGCTCGCCCGCGATCCGGGCAGCGACGAGGCGCAGGCGCTCATGCAGCGGGCGCTGACGGGTCGCGTACCCCCGCCGCCGGCACCGACCCCGGCGGTCCCGCAGCCGGCCGGAGACGCGGCCGGCGCGACGGCGGATCCGCTCGCCGCCTACGAGCAGGAGCTGGCGGACGTGGTGCCGCCGCGCTTCGCCCGGGCGGGCGACGAGCCGGAGCCGGTGGCCGGGGACGCGGACCGGATCTACGACGTGGAGGTCTCCGCGATCCGGCTGGCCGACGTCGGCGGCATGGCGGCGGTCAAGGAGCGGCTGGAGCTGGCCTTCCTCGGCCCGTTGCGCAATCCGCAGCTGCGGAAGATGTACGGCAAGAGCCTGCGCGGCGGCCTGATGCTCTACGGGCCGCCCGGCTGCGGGAAGACGTTCCTCGCCCGGGCGGTCGCCGGGGAGATGGGCGCCAGGTTCATCTCGCTGTCCATCGTGGACGTGCTCGACATGTGGATGGGCAACTCGGAGCGCAACCTGCACGAGCTGTTCGAGGCGGCCCGCCGCAACGCCCCCTGTGTGCTCTTCCTCGACGAGGTGGACGCGCTCGGCCACAAGCGCTCCCAGGTCAGCTCCAGCTCGATGCGGACGCTGGGCAACCAACTCCTGGCGGAGCTGGACGGCATGGAGGGCAGCAACGAGGGCGTCTTCGTGCTGGCGGCCACCAACACTCCCTGGGACGTGGACCCGGCGCTGCGCCGTCCGGGGCGGCTGGACCGGGTGGTGCTGGTGCTGCCACCGGACGCCGAGGCCCGACGGTCCATCCTGGAGTACCACCTGCGGGAGCGCCCGATCGCCGCCATCGATCTGCGCAAGGTGGTCGCCGCCACGGAGGACTTCTCCGGCGCCGACCTCGCCCACCTGTGCGAGACGGCCGCCGAGTTCGCGATGGCCGACTCGGTGCGGACCGGCGAGGTGCGGATGATCGAGCAGCGTGACCTGGACCGGGCGCTCAAGGAGGTCCGGCCGTCGACGCGGCCGTGGATGGCGACCGCCCGCAACGTGGCGATGTTCGCCAACGAGGGCGGCGTCTACGACGACCTGGTCGGGTACCTGAAGAAGCGCCGGATGCTCTGAGCGACGCGGTGGGGACGGCCCGGCGGGTTCCGGCAACCCGCCGGGCCGTCGTCTATCCGCGGCCGTGCCGCCGGCCGATGGCGATCACCTTGACCCGCTGCCGGCCCGCCCGCACCATGCCCAGCGCCATGAACGCCCCCGCGATCCGGTCGGCGGCCTCGCGACTGCTCGCGCTCACCACCTGACGCCGCCGCTCCGGGCTGCTGCGCTCGTCGCGGTCGCCGTCGTCGGAACGCACGTCGGTGAGCACCACCAGGAACCGGGTCAGCGCCGAGCCGTTGGCGCGCTCGGGTCGGGGCTGCTGGGCGTTACGCACGTCGAGTCCCTTCGGCTGGCCGGCCACCGGGCGTGGCACGCGGCGATCGGGTACGGGGGAGAAACCCGATCGCCGCGCGCCCCATCCCCTCCGGTCACTCACCGTCGCCGTCGCCACGACAACCGCCGGTGAGGACTTGATGACAGATTGGCATCACGACGGCCATGAATGCAACTCTCACCCGCGTTCTCTCATGTACAGGTTCCCGGAGATGTGCGACGATCGATGCATGGCTCCGAAGACCGCCCGCGCCCGCCGGTTGGGCATCGCCCTGCGTACGCACCGGGAGGCCGCCGGGCTCACCCTGGAGGCCGCGGCGGACGAGATCAACAGCACCCGCAGCACCCTGTCCCGCTACGAGAACGCGCAGACGCTGGTCAGCCCGGCCACCGTCCGCGCCCTGCTCACGCTCTACGGAGTGGCGCCGGACGAGGTGTCCGCGGCCGTGCAGCTCGCCAAGGACGCGCGCAAGCCCGGGTGGTGGGTGTCCTACTCGTACCTGCTCGACCGGCGCACCATCGACTTCATCGCCCTGGAGGCCGAGGCCACCGGCATCGCCAACTTCGAACCCTCGGTGGTGCCCGGCCTGCTCCAGACCGCCGACTACATCCGGGGGGTCATGCGGGGCGGGCCGCACACCCTCGGGGACGAGCAGGTCGAGCAGCGGGTGCAGCTCCGGCTCGACCGGCAGCAGCGGCTCGTCGCCGACGCCCCGCCGATCTTCGACGCGATCATCGACGAGGGCGCGCTGCTACGGCCGGTGGGCGACCGCACGGTCATGGAGGCCCAGCTCCAGCACCTGCTGAAGATGGGCGAGCTGCCCAACGTCACCATCCAGGTCATCCCGCTGGCCGCCGGCTACCACCGGGGCACCCGCGGCTCGCTGCACATCCTCGAGTTCGCCGACCCGGAGGACCCGATCATCGCCTCGGTGGAGACCGTCGCCGGGCAGATGGTCCTGGACCGGCCGGGCGACCTGCGTACCTGCACCAAGATCATGGAACATCTGCGGAGTGTGGCCCTGAGCCCGGCAGCCAGCCGCGACCAGCTCCGGCAACTCATGAAGGGACGGTAGGACGATGACCCCGACGACAAACGCGGAGCTGGCCCGGGCCGGGTGGCGCAAGAGCAGCCACAGCGGCGACGAGGGGGCGTGCGTCGAGATCGCGACGCTGCCCCGCGTGGTGGGCGTCCGCGACTCCAAGGACCCGGCCGGCCCGGTGCTCCTCTTCCCGCCGCACGCCTGGGCGAGCTTCGCCGGGGCACCGCCCCACCGCTGACCCCCGCCGGCGCGGGCGGTGACGGTCCCTCCACCGCCCGCGTCGCCGGGCCCCGGCCACAGCTGCGTCGCCGTCCGGTCCCGGCCGCGTCCCCAGGCCAGGCCGGGGCCGGACGCGTCGCCGGGCCGGGGCCGGCGGCGACGTCCGGCCCCGACCGGGCGGTGACCTCGGCCGGGTGCCGGCTACCCGCCGACCAGCGGCTGCGGGGCCGGTTCGGCCCGCAGCGCCTCCAGCGCCGCGATGGCCACTCCGCGCGCACCGGCCATGTCCCGGTCCGGCACCAGGGCGAAGGTGGCCACGGCGGCCTGTTCCGCCCGCAGCACGGTGTGCTCCCGCACCGTCGCCAGGAACCAGTCCCGGAACTCCGGCGCCGCCTCCACCACCCCGCCCCCCACGAAGTACGCGTCGGGATCGGTGAAGTTGGCGGCGAGGGTGAAGAGCCGGCCGATCGCCATGGCCTGCTGGGTGAAGATCTCCCGGGCCAGCGGGTCACCCCGCTCGCCGAGCCCGCGAACCAGCTTCGCGGCCCGCTGCGGCGGCTCGGCGGCCAGCGGATGCCCGGGAAAGCGGGTCAGCCAGTACGGCAGCAGGTTGCGCGCGATCCCGATCAGGGAAGCGACGCTCTCCGCGTCCCCGGTGAAGCCGCAGGCGCAGGTGGGCTGCGCCTGGCCGGGCCCGAGCAGCCCGTCCATCGGCAGGTGCACGTGCCCCAGCTCGCCCGCCATGCCGGCCGCCCCGGCGATCACCCGGCCGCCCTCGACCACACCACCGCCCAGCCCGGTGCCGACGATGGCCGACACCGACGAGCGGCGCATCGCGTCGGTGCCGAAGTACGTGTGGTGCGCGTAGAGGGCGGCGGCGTTGCCGTCGTTGAGGTACGCCACCGGCAGGCCCAACCGCCGTTCCAGCGCGCCCCGCACGTCGTAGCCCCGCCACGCGGGCTGGGAGAAGTTCGTCGAGCCACGGGAGGAGATGACCCCGGTCGCGCTCGCCGGCCCCGGCGTGTCCAGGCCCACCGCGCGGACGAGCCCCCGGGGCACGCCGGTCGCGGCCAGCGCCCCGTCGAATGCCCGGGCGAGGGCCTCGATCGCCGACTCCGGGCCGGCCTGCACCTGGCTCGGCGTCTCCATCAGCCCGTCGACGAGGAACCGCCCGTCCACGGTGAGAACCGTGGCGTTGTTGCTGGTGCCGCCGTTGTCCAGGCCGACGACCACCGGCACCCCTGCGCTGCCCACGAAACTCCGCCCTCCCGCCCTCGTGACCTGACGTGAGGCTAGTTCCCGTCCCGACGCCCCGCCACGCCCCGCCCCGTCCCTTCCCCGCCCGACCCCGCCAGGACATGCGGGCCGCCGCGGGTGGAACGTTAAGAAGGGGCCTTTCCTCTACCGCAGGCGTTAATAGGGGGCCCTTCCTTACCGAGGGCGCTGGGCGGTGAGGGCTGTGCCGTTGAGGTCGTCGTTCCGGATTGCCGTCGGCGTCAGGCCGAGGTCCGCCAGGAACGCCTCCAGGGTGGCCACCTGGTTCGCACCGGCCTCCACGACCAGGTGCCCGCCGGGCGCCAGCCACCGCGCCGCGCCGGCCGCGACGCGGCGCAGCACCGCCAGGCCGTCCGGGCCGCCGTCGAGCGCCACCCGCGCCTCGTGCAGCCGGGCCTCGGGCGGCATCAGCCCCACCGCCTCCGTCGGCACGTACGGGGCGTTCGCGACCACGAGGTCCAACCGGCCACGCCACTGCGGCGGCAGCGGATCGAACAGGTCGCCGGTGTACACCGGTACGCCGTACCCGGCCAGGTTGCGCCGGGCGCACGCCACCGCCGCCGGGTCGACGTCCACCGCGGCGTGGAAGCGGGGCGCGAGCTGACCGGCGAGCAGCATGCTCAACGCACCGGAGCCGCAGCACAGCTCCACCACGGCCGGCGCCGGGCCGGTCAGCGCAACCGCGGCGGACACCAGCAGCAGGCTGCGGGCACGCGGCACGAAGACGCCGGGGTCGACGGCGACCCGGATCCCGCCGAGGTCGGCCCAGCCGAGGAGGTGCTCCAGCGGCTGCCCGGCCAGCCGGCGCGCCACCAGGTCGGCCAGCGCGTCGGGAGTGGCCGCGGCGGCGACCAGCAGCTCCGCCTCGTCCTCGGCGTAGACGCAGCCGGCGGCGCGCAGCCGCGCCACCAGGTCCGGTGCGGCGGCGCCGGCGGCGGGTGACGTCGGAACGGGCGCCGGGGCGCCCCGGTCGCCCGCCCCGGTCACCGGCCCGCCGTGTCCAGCGCGGCGGTCACGTCGGCGACCAGGTCGACGGTGTCCTCCACGCCGCAGGAGAGGCGGACGAATCCGGGCGCGGTGTCGTCGCCCCACTGCGCCCGGCGGTCGGCGGTGGTGTGCAGGCCGCCGAACGAGGTGGCCGCCGTGACCAGCCGGGACGCCTCCAGGAACCGCGCGACCCGGTCGGCGTCGCCCAGGTCGAACGAGAGCACCCCCGGCATCCGTCGCATCTGGACCGAGGCCACCGGGTACGCCGGATCGTCCGGCAGGCCCGGCCAGCGCAGCCCGGTCACGTCGGGGCGGGCCGCCAGCAGGCGGGCGAGGGCCCCGGCGTTCGCGGTCTGCCGCGCCAGGCGCAGGTCGAGGGTGGCCAGCGAGCGGTGCGCCAGCCAGGCGTCGAACGGCCCGGGGACCGCCCCGGTGATCGTCCGCCATCCCGTCACGGCCTCCAGCAGGTCGGCCGACCGGGTGGCGACGTACCCCAGCAGCAGGTCGGAGTGCCCGGTCAGGGCCTTGGTGCCGGAGGCCACCACCAGGTCCGCGCCGAGGTCCAGCGGCCGCTGCCCGAGCGGGGTCGCGGTGGTGTTGTCCACCGCGACCAGGGCGCCGGCGGCGTGCGCCCGGGTCACCAGCGCGGGCACGTCGACGACGTCCAGGCCCGGGTTGGCCGGGGTCTCCACGAGCACCAGGCGTACGCCGGCGAGGTCCGGGTACGGCCCGGCGGTCGGGGCGAAGACGACCCGTACGCCGATGCCGGTCAGGGTGTCCGTGGCGAACGCCCGCACCGGAAAGTAGCCGTCGGACGGGAGCACCACGGTGTCCCCCGGGCGCAGCACGGTCAGCAGCAGCCCGGTGATCGCCGCCTGGCCGGTGGCGAAGACCCGGCAGTCGCCGCCCTCCAGCTCGCCGATCGCCGCCTCCAGCAGCCGTCGGGTGGGGTTGTCCGGGCGGCCGTAGCCGTTGGGTGCCGCCGCCGGCCCCGCCCACGGGTCCAGGTGGTACGGCGCGGCGAACACCGGGCCGGGCAGGAACGGCTCCCCCGGCGCGGGCTCGGGCAGCCCGGCGCGGACGCAGCGGGTGCCGTCGTGGTCGTCCGCCATGCCCCTCACTCCGGTTTGGTCGTGCGGCTCATCAGCGCCTCGACCGCCCGCCGGGGGTCGACCCCCTCGTGGCAGACCAGTTCGACCTGCTCGGTGATCGGCATCTCCACCCCGTGCGCCCGGGCCAGGTCGCGGATCGCCAGGGCGCTCTTGACCCCCTCGGCGGTCTGCCGGGTGGCGATCCGCGCCTCCTCCAGGGTCGCCCCCCGGCCCAGGTGCTCGCCGAAGGTGCGGTTACGGGCCGACGGGGAGGAGCAGGAGGCGACCAGGTCGCCCATCCCGGCCAGGCCGGCGAAGGTGAGCGGGTCGGCGCCGAGCGCGACGCCCAGCCGGGCGGTCTCGGCCAGCCCCCGGGTCACCAGCATGGCCCGGGTGTTGTGGCCGAAGCCCATCGCGGTGGCGATCCCGTACGCGAGGGCGATCACGTTCTTGACCGCGCCGCCCAGCTCGCAGCCGATCACGTCGTCGTTGGTGTACGGGCGGAAGTACGGCGTGGTGATGGCCCGCTGCACCAGCGTGGCCCGGTCGACGTCGGTGCAGGCGACGACGGTGGCGGCCGGCTGTTCGGCGGCGATCTCGGGGGCGAGGTTGGGACCGGAGACCACCACCACCCGGTCCGCCGCCACCCCGGCGGTCTCCACGATGACCTCGCTCATCCGCTTGGTGGTGCCCAGTTCGATGCCCTTCATCAGGGACACCAGCGTGGCGTCGGGGTGCAGGTGCGGCGCCCACTCGGCGAGGTTCCCGCGCAGCGTCTGCGACGGCACCGCGAGCACGACCAGTTCCGCACCCTTGATCGCCTCCAGGGCGTCGCCGGTGGCCGTGACCCGGTCGGGCAGCACGAGACCCGGGAGGTACTCCGGGTTGCGCCGTTCGGCGCGGATCACGTCGGCGACCTGCGGCCGCCGGGCCCAGATGGTGACGTCCCGGCCGGCGTCGGCGAGGATCTTGGCGAAGGCCGTCCCCCACGAGCCGGCCCCCAGCACCGCCACGTGCCCGCTGGTTCGTTCGACAAGCTCGCTCACGCGGCGGCCTCGGGGCGCTCGGCGTGGCCTCGGCGGGCGGGGCGTTCCCACAGCGGGGGTGGGGTCTCGTCCCGGATCTCGGCGAGCAGGTCCCGCAGCCGCAGCATGATGGCGTCCGTCATCTCCTCGAGTACCGCCTTCGTCGGGGTGGCGCCCGTCCACGGGCTGAGGTCGACCGGCGGCCCGGCCACCACGCTGACCGGGATGCGCGGGCGGGGGCTGAGGCGGTTGGTCCGCGGGTCGAAGATGCGTTCCGGCCCCCACATCGCCAGCGGGATGACCGGCGCACCGGTGGCCAGGGCGAGCCGCGCCGCGCCGGTCTTGCCCTTCATCGGCCACAGGTGCGGCTCCCGGGTGGTGGTGCCCTCCGGGTAGATCACCACGGCGCCTCCCTCGCGCACGGCGGCGACCAGGGCGTCCAGCGACTTCACCGCGTCGACCGTGCCGCGCTCGACCGGGATTTGCTTGCAGCGGTGCAGGATCCAGCCGATCACCGGCACGCGGAAGACGCTGGCCTTGCCGAGGAACTGCGGCCAGCGGCCGGAGTCGTAGATGAAGTGAGCGGAGACGAGGGGGTCGGCGTGCGAGATGTGGTTCGGCACGATGATCATGCCGCCGGAGCGGCCGAGGTGTTCCATGCCACGCCAGGTCCGCCGCGTCCAGACGGTCATCACGGGTTTGACCAGCACCACGGCGAACCGTTGCCAGAACCCCAGCCTGCGCCGCGCCACCGCGCCTCCTCCTGCCGCCGTACCACCCCGCCGGTCCACCCGCCGGTGACCCCGCGAGGTGAAATCATGCCTGCTCGCCCCGGGTCCGGCCAGTGAGGGTACCGGCGTCGGGCTGGCAGGATGACGAGGTGACCTCCCAACTGGCCTGGACCGTGGTGGTGCCGGTGAAGCGGCTGGGCGTCGCGAAGAGCCGGTTGCGGGGCGCGCTGCGGGGCGTACCCCACGAGGCGCTGGCGCTGGCCCTGGCGGCCGACACGGTCCGCGCGGTGCGGGCGTGCGCGGCGGTGGCCGACGTGCTGGTGGTCACCGACGACCCGCGGGTGGCGGCGGTGGCCGGCGGCGCCGGCGCCCGGGTGCTGCCGGACTCGCCGGCCGGCGGGCTCAACGCCGCCTTCCGGCACGGCGCGTCGGCCGCGCGGGGTGGCTGGGTGGCCGGCCTCACCGCCGACCTGCCCGCGCTGCGCCCGGCCGAACTGGCGGCGGCGCTGAAAGCGGCGCAGGCCGGCCCCGCAGGGGTACGCCGGTACGTCGCCGACGCCCCGGGCAGCGGCACGGTGCTGCTGGCCGCCCCACCGGGCGTGGCCCTGGATCCGCGCTTCGGCGTGGGATCGGCGGCGGCGCACGCGGCCAGTGGGGCGCTGGCACTGGCGGGCGACTGGCCGAGCCTGCGCCGCGACGTCGACACCGTCGAGGACCTGGCCACCGCGGCGCGGCTCGGGCTGGGCCCCCGCACCGCGGCGCTGTGCGGCGCGGGCGCCGCGGCTGCCGGCCGGCCCGTGTAGCGTTCCGGTCATGCAGGGCACGGTGGCCACCTACGACGCGGCGACCCGCAGCGGCGTGCTGCTCCTCGACGACGGCACCGAGCTGGCGTTCCCGGCGCGGGCGTTCGACGCCTCCGGGCTGCGGCTGCTCCGGCTCGGGCAGCGGGTCCGGATCGAGACGGACGACACCGGCGCGGTGGTACGCGTGACGTTGCCGACGATGGCCTGAGCAACCCCGCGCAAGTTCATTTTGCGTTAACCCGATTCGGGTGAAGATGAGCGGGTGAGCACCCCTCGCGAGCACCCCGCCGACCAGCCCTCCGCCACCGAGCCGGCCGGATCCCGCAACGGCACCCGCCCCCGGGGCGCCGACGGCCGCTTCCGCACCAACCGCTCCACCGACACCGCCGACGTCCGCCCCGACACCGCCGGCACCGACGCGGCCGCCGCCTCCGCCGGTCTGGAGGAGGTGCTGGACCCGGCGTCGGCCCGCTTCACGCCACCCGCCGCCCCGGCGGCCGCCGCCGACGAGCCGCCGATGGTCGAGCCCCTGCCGGAGGACCGCTTCCTCAACCGGGAGCTCTCCTGGCTGGACTTCAACGCCCGGGTCCTCGCGCTGGCCGAGGACCCGCGCACGCCGCTGCTGGAGCGGGCCAAGTTCCTGGCCATCTTCGCCAGCAACCTCGACGAGTTCTACATGGTCCGGGTCGCCGGCCTGAAGCGGCGGCTCTCCGCCGGCCTGCCGGTCCGCGGCGGCGACCGGCTGCCGCTGCGCACCCAGCTCGAACTGATCGCCGAGCGGACGGCCGCCCTCGTCCACCGGCACGCGGCCTGCTTCGTCGACGACGTGCTGCCGAAGCTCGCCGCCGAGGACATCCGCATCCTCAGCTGGGGCGACCTCGACGACGCCGAGCGGGAGCGGCTGCGCACCTACTTCCGGGAGCAGATCTTCCCGGTGCTCACCCCGCTCGCGGTCGACCCGGCGCACCCCTTCCCGTACATCTCGGGTCGGTCGCTCAACCTGGCGGTGTCGGTCCGCGACCCCGACGGCGGCTCGGAGCTGTTCGCCCGGGTGAAGGTGCCCAACAACGTGCCCCGGTTCGTCCGGATCCACCGGGACCAGCCGGGCCTGCGCGTCATGCCGGTGGAGGACCTGATCTCGGTGCACCTGGGCCAGCTCTTCTCCGGCATGCAGGTGGTCGAGTGCCACCTGTTCCGGGTCACCCGCAACGCCGAGGTGGAGGTCGACGAGGACCGCGACGAGGACCTGCTCCAGGCGTTGGAGCGGGAACTGGCGCGGCGCCGCTTCGGCCCGCCGGTGCGGCTGGAGGTCGCCGCCTCCATCTCCGACCACATGCTGGAGCTGCTCGTCCGCGAGCTGGACATGGACTCCCACGACGTCCTGCGGGTGCGCGGGCTGCTCGACCTGTCGGCGCTCTGGCAGGTGTACGGCGACGCCGACCGACCGGACCTCAAGGACCCGCCCTTCGTGCCCGCCACGCATCCCCGGCTCGCCGAGGGTGAGGTTCCCCGGAGCGTGTTCGCCACGCTGCGGGACGGGGACGTGCTGGTGCACCACCCGTACCACTCGTTCGCCACGAGCGTGCAGCGCTTCGTCGAGCAGGCGGCCGCCGACCCGAACGTGCTGGCCATCAAGCAGACCCTCTACCGCACCAGCGGCGACTCACCGATCGTCGACGCGCTGGTCGACGCGGCCGCCGCCGGCAAGCAGGTGGTGGTGCTGGTCGAGTTGAAGGCCCGGTTCGACGAGATCGCCAACATCGGCTGGGCCCGTACGCTGGAGCGCGCCGGCTGCCACGTGGTCTACGGCCTGGTGGGCCTCAAGACGCACTGCAAGACCGCCCTGGTGGTGCGCCAGGAAGGCAACCAGATCCGCCGCTACTGCCACATCGGCACCGGCAACTACCACCCGAAGACGGCCCGCCTGTACGAGGACTTCGGCATGCTCACCGCCGACCCGGAGATCGGCGCCGACCTGACCGATCTGTTCAACGTGCTCACCGGCTACAGCCGGCAGACCGCGTTCCGGCGGCTGCTGGTCGCGCCGCAGGGCATCCGCAGCGGGCTGATCGAGCGGATCGAACGGGAGATCTCGCACGTCCGGCTCGGCATGCCCGGCCTGGTCCAGTTCAAGGTGAACTCGCTGGTCGACGAGGAGGTCACCGACGCCCTCTACCGCGCCTCCCGGGCCGGTGTCCACGTGGACCTGCTGATCCGTGGCATGTGCACGCTGCGGCCGGGCGTGCCGGGCCTGTCCGACAACATCCGGGTCCGCTCCATCCTCGGCCGCTTCCTCGAGCACTCGCGGATCTTCCGGTTCGGCAACAACGGCGACGCCGAGTTCTGGATGGGCTCGGCCGACCTGATGCACCGCAACCTGGACCGCCGGGTCGAGGCCCTGGTGCAGGTCAGCGACCCGGTGGCCCGCGCCGAGCTGGACCACGTGCTGACGGCGGCGTTCAACCCCGACGTGGAGGCGTTCGAGCTGGCCGCGGACGGCACCTGGACCCGGCGTACCGGCGACGAGGCGCCACTGGTCCACCTTCAGGACCTGCTGCTGCGCCGCGTCGGCGGCACAGCCGGCTGATCCGGCCGTGTCTCGGCTAGGGCCTGTCCTGCCGATCATGTCGAGCCGAGGCGAGGTCCAGGCGGCGATCCCGGCAAGGCGGAGATTCGTCCGGATACCGGTGTTGTATCCGGACGAATCTCCAACGCCGCCGGGCGTCGCCTGGATCCGCCGCAGGCCGACTGATGATCGGCAGGACAGGCCCTAGGCTGACCTGATGGAGGAGGAGCGCAAGTACGAGGTGGACGACGGCTGGGCGTTGCCGGAGCTGACCGCGGCGGCGCCCGGAGGCGGCGGCGTACGCGAGCTGCCGCCGGTGACCCTGGTCGCCACGTACTTCGACACCGTGGACCTGCGGCTGGCGCGGGCCGGGGTCTCGTTGCGCCACCGCGAGGGCGACCCGCTTCCCTGGACGGTGAAGCTGCCGACCGACAGCCCCGGTGTCCGGCACGAGATCTCCCGGCCGGGTGCGGTCGACGCTCCCCCGGCCGACCTGGTGGAGCTGGTCACCGTCGTGCACCGGGGAGCCCCGCTGGCACCGGCGGCCGTGGTGCGCACCGTTCGCCGTGCGTACGAGGTCCACGACGACACGGGCGCGACGCTCGCCGAGGTGGTGGACGACGACGTCACGGTGCTCGACGCCGACGGCGCGACCACCGCCGCCTTCCGGGAGGTGGAGGTCGAACGGAAGGCGGGCGACCGGGACCTGCTGGACCGGATCGGCTCGCTGCTGCGGGAGGCCGGCGCCCGCGACGGCGGGTTCGTCCCGAAGCACGTCCGCGCGCTCGGCGCGGCGGCGGAGGGCGAACCCGACCTGGTCCCGCCCGCCGGCCTGCCGGCCGACCCGACCGCCGGCGAGGTGATGACCGAGGCGCTCCGCCGGGAGGTGCGGCGGCTCCTCGCGCACGACCCGCTGCTCCGGCTGCGCGCGCCGGTCGGCGACGGCGACACCGCCGTGCACCAGATGCGGGTCGCCTGCCGGCGGCTGCGCAGCGACCTGAAGACCTTCCGGCGGCTGGTCCGGCCCGGGTGGGCACGCCGGCTGCGGGACGAGTTGACGTGGCTCGCTGACGCGCTCGGCGCCGCCCGGGACGGCGAGGTGCTGCGGGAGCGGCTTCGGCGTACGGCCGCCGCCGACCCGCTGAGCCCGCTCGACCCGGCGGTGGTCGACCGGCTCGACGCCGTCCTGGCCGAACGGCAGGAAGTGGCCCTGGCCGCCGTCGACGAGGCGCTCCGCTCCGACCGCTACCGGGCCCTGGTCGACGCCCTGGTGCTGGCCGCCGCGTCGCCGCGGCTGACGCCCCGGGCCGCCGCGCCCGCCCGCGACCTCCTGCCGCGCCTGGTGGCCCGTCCCTGGCGCCGGCTGGCCGGCGCGCCGGGCCGGCCGGGCAGCGTCGCGGCGCTCGCCCAGGACGGACCGGACGAGCAGTGGCACACCGTCCGCAAGGACGGCAAGCAGGCCCGCTCCGCGGTCACCGCCGTCGCGCCCGTGCTCGGCGGCGACGCCGCGAAGCTCGCGCGCAAGCTCGCCCGGGTGCAGGACCTGCTCGGCGAACACCAGGACGCCGCGGTCGCCGCCGAGACGTGGCGAGACGTCGCCGACACGCGACCGGACGACCACGACCTGGCGGTGACCGCCGGCCGGATGCTGGAACGGGAGCGCGCGACGGTGCGGCGCGTCCGGGCGGAGTTCCCGGGGGCGTGGCGGCGGGCGAGCCGGCGGCGACGGACGGCGTGGCTGCGGTGAACGGGCCGCCGACGACGGAGGGTGCGCCGGTCGCACCACCCGGCATCCGCGCCGCGGGGGGCGTGGTCTGGCGACCCGGCCCGGCCGGTGTGGAGGTCGTCCTGGTGCACCGTCCCCGGTACGGCGACTGGTCGCTGCCCAAGGGCAAGCTGGAGCCGGCCGAGCACCCCCTGTTCGCCGCCGTCCGCGAGGTCGCGGAGGAGACCGACGTGCGGGCGGTGCCGCAGGTCCGCCTGCCGAGCATCGGCTACCGCAGCGAGGGCCGGCCGAAGGTCGTCGACTACTGGTCGATGCGGGCGGTCGGCGAGGGCGGCTTTCAGCCCGGCACCGAGGTCGACGAGGTGCGGTGGCTCCCCGTCGACGAGGCGGCCCGGCTGGTCAGCTACCCGCACGACGCGGAGGTGCTCGCCGCGTTCGCGGCCCTGCCACCGGTGACCGTGGCGACGGTGCTCGTCCGCCACGGCCACGCCGGCAAGCGCGGCACCTGGGCCGGACCGGACAGCGGTCGGCCGCTGGACGCGCAGGGCTGGGCGCAGGCGCACGCGCTCGCGCCCCTGGTGGCCCTGGTCCGGCCGGTACGCCTGCTGGCGGCGTCGGCGCGCCGCTGCGTACAGACCCTCGACCCGGCGGCGGCGCTGCTCGACCTGCCGATCGAGGTCGACGGCGACCTCGACGAGCCGCGGGCCGGTCAGGATCGTGACGAGTGCGTACTGGCCACGGCCGCCCGGCTCGCCGCGCTCGGCGCCGCCGGCGATCCGGTCGCGGTGTGCAGCCAGGGAAAGGTGGTCCCGGGGGCCCTGGAGCGGCTCAGCGGCCGCGCGGAGGACTTCACCACGCCGAAGGGCGGCGGTTGGCTGCTCGCGTTCTCGGGCGACCGTCTCGTCGCCGCCGACCGCCTGTGACGGGCAGGGACGTCGCCCGGGTCGAGGGTGGTCCCCAGGATCCGCGCGCCGGTGGGCGCGGGCGCGGAACAAGGGGGCCCACCGCGAGCGGTGGGCCCCCTTCGCCGTACGCCTGGGTCAGCGCCTCGTCGCTGCCTTCTTGGCCGGGGCCTTCTTCGCCGGGGCCTTCTTGGCCGCAGTGCTCTTGGCCGCCGTGGTCTTCTTCGCGGCGGCCTTCTTCGCCGGGGCCGCCTTCGCCGTGGTCTTCTTCGCCGCTGCGGTCTTCTTCGCCGCCGCGGTCTTCGCCGCCGCGGTCTTCGTGGGCGCGGCCTTCTTCGCGGCAGCCGTCTTCTTCGCGGCAGTGGTCGCCTTGGCACCGGCAGCCTTGGCACCGGTGGTCTTCGCGGCGGCAGCGGTGGTGGTCTTCTTCGCCGCCGCCGTGGCCTTCGGCACCTTGCCGCTGGCCACCATCTCCTTGAACCCGGCGCCCGCGCGGAAGGTCGGGACGGAGGTCTTCTTGACCTTCACCGTCTCGCCGGTCCGCGGGTTCCGGGCTGTTCGGGCGCCTCGGACGCGCTTCTCGAACGCTCCGAAGCCGGTGATCGCCACCTTCTCGCCCTTGGTGACCGCCGCCTGGACCTCAGCGAGGACCGCGTCGAGCGCGGCCGTCGCCGTCTTCCGGTCCCCCAGGCGAACGGCGAGCGCCTCGATGAGCTCGGCCTTGTTCACGACTTCCTCCCGATTGTGCAACTGACTCGACGCGAGCCATTCTGCGCGCACGGTATGCCCTGTGCTGCCGGGACACAAACATTCGGTGGAAAAAAGCCCTTGTGTCGCAACGGATTCGCCCCCACCGGTGAGACCGGTGGGGGCGGAATCGGCGCGGCGAAGGGGCGCGGGGCTATGCGACGGTGGGCAGGAACGACGGCCGGGACGCCTCGAAGGCGGTGATGTCGGCCTCGTGCCGGAGGGTGAGTCCAATGTCGTCCAAGCCCTCCATCAGCCGCCAGCGGCTGAAGTCGTCCAGCGGGAACGACCAGCTGGCCTCCCCGACGCGGACCTGGCGGGCGGTCAGGTCGACGGTGACCGGGGTGGTCGGATCGGCCTCGACGGCGGCCCAGATCTCCTCGACCGCTTTCAATTCCAACTCGACCGGGAGCAGACCCTCCTTGAGGGCGTTGCCCCGGAAGATGTCACCGAAGCGCGGGGAGATCACAGCGCGGAAGCCCCAGTCGCGAAGGGCCCAGACGGCGTGCTCCCGGGAGGAGCCGGTACCGAACTCCGGACCGGCGACAAGAATCGACGCATCCGAATACGCTTGATCGTTGAGGACGAATTCCGGGTCCTCCCGCCACGCGCTGAACAAGCCGTCCGCGAAACCCGTCCGGGTCACCCGCTTGAGATAGACGGCGGGGATGATCTGATCGGTGTCCACGTTGGACCGGCGCAGCGGCACGGCGGTGCCGGTGTGGGTGGTGAACCTCTCCATCAGCGGTGTCCTCTTCTACAGGTCGGCGGGAGCGGCCAGCCGGCCCACCACGGCGGTGGCGGCGGCGACCGGCGGGGAGACCAGGTGGGTGCGTCCGCCCCGGCCCTGGCGGCCCTCGAAGTTCCGGTTGGAGGTCGAGGCGGCGCGCTGGCCCGGGGAGAGCGTGTCCGGGTTCATGCCGAGGCACATCGAGCAACCCGCGAACCGCCACTCGGCGCCGGCGTCGGTGAAGATCTTGTCGAGCCCCTCGGCCTCGGCCGCCTCCCGGACGGCCGCCGAGCCGGGCACGACGAGCATGCGGACTCCCTCGGCCACCCGGCGCCCACGCAGCACGTCGGCGGCGACGCGCAGGTCCTCCAGCCGCCCGTTGGTGCAGGACCCGACGAAGACGACGTCGACCGCGAGGTCCCGCAGCGGGGTGCCGGGCGTGAGGTCCATGTACGCCAGCGCGCGGCGGGCGGCGGCCTGCTCCGGCTCGGTCACGAACTCCTCGGGATCGGGCACGGACGCGTCCAGCGGTGCGCCCTGGCCGGGGTTGGTGCCCCACGTCACGAACGGCGTGATCCGGGTGGCGTCCAGGGTGACCTCCGCGTCGAAGGTCGCGCCGTCGTCGGTGGGCAGGGTCCGCCAGTAGGCGACCGCCGCGTCCCAGTCGGCGCCCGTCGGGGCGTTGGGCCGCCCCTTGAGGTACGCGAAGGTCGTCTCGTCCGGCGCGATCATGCCGGCCTTGGCGCCCCATTCGATGGACATGTTGGCGATGGTCATCCGGCCCTCCATCGAGAGGTTCCGGATCGCCTCGCCCCGGTACTCCACGATGTGGCCGCGTCCGCCGCCGGTGCCCACCTGCGCGATCAGCGCGAGCACCAGGTCCTTGGCGGTGACCCCCGGCGCGAGTTCCCCGACGACGTTCACCGCCATCGTCCGCGGGCGGGCCTGCGGCAGCGTCTGGGTGGCGAGCACGTGCTCGACCTCGCTGGTGCCGATGCCGAACGCCAGGGCCCCGAACGCGCCGTGGGTGGCGGTGTGCGAGTCGCCGCAGACGATGGTCATGCCGGGCTGGGTCAGGCCCAACTGTGGGCCGATGACGTGCACGATGCCCTGGTTCTCGTCACCGAGCGGGTGCAGCTTCACGCCGAACTCGTCGCAGTTGCGGCGCAGCGTCTCGATCTGCGTACGCGAGGTCGGGTCGGCGATGGTGAGGAGGTCGCCACGGCGGGACCGGAACGACGGGTCGGCGTACCCGGTCGGGGTGTTGTGGTCCTCGGTCGCGATCGTCAGGTCGGTGCGGCGGACCGGGCGGCCGGCGAGGCGCAGCCCGTCGAACGCCTGCGGGCTCGTCACCTCGTGCAGCAGGTGCAGGTCGATGAAGAGCAGGTCGGGCTCGCCCGCGACGGACCGTACGACGTGCGCGTCCCAGACCTTCTCGGCCAGGGTCCTCGGCTCAGGAGTGACTCCCACCATCTGGACATCCTAAATTCTGGGAGGTAAGTTTCGGCTTGTGGGACACAGTATGAGCGGTGTCGGCGTTCTCGACAAGGCGGTGGTCATCCTGGCCGCCTGCGTCGACGGCGCCAGCCTGGCCGAACTCGTTGAACGCACGAAGCTGCCCCGGGCAACGGCGCACCGGTTGGCACAGGCACTGGAGATCCACCGGATGCTGGTACGCGACACCCAGGGGCGCTGGCGCCCCGGGCCACGCCTGGGCGAACTGGCCAACGCGGCGCCCGACGTACTCCTGACCGCGGCGGAGCCGCTGCTCGCCGCCCTGCGCGACGCCACCGGCGAGAGCGCCCAGCTCTACCTGCGCCGCGCCGACGAGCGCATCTGCGTGGCCGCCGCCGAGCGGGCCAGTGGCCTGCGCGACACCGTGCCGGTCGGCTCGGTGCTGCCGATGACCGCCGGCTCGGCGGCGCAGATCCTGCTCGCGTGGGAGCCGCCGGAGGCGGTCATGCCGCTGCTGCCCCGCTCGAAGTTCACCGGCCGCACCCTCGCGGAGGTCCGCCGCCGCGGCTGGGCGCAGAGCGTCGCCGAACGGGAGGCCGGTGTGGCGAGCGTCTCGGCGCCGATCCGCGACCGCACCGGCCGCGTGATCGCCGCCATCAGCATCAGCGGCCCGATCGAACGCCTCGGGCGCCGCCCCGGCGAACGTCACGCCATGGCCGTGGTCCGAGCCGGCCAACGCCTCTCCGGCCTCTGACCCGCTACCCGCCCAGGTCGATCATGAAGTTAGCGGGTGGATCGAAGATCAAACCACCCGTCAACTTCATGATCGACCTGGGCGGGGGCGGGGCCCGGGGGGGGGTGCGTGCGGGAAGGGCCCGCCTCGCGGGTGCGAGGCGGGCCCTTCGATCTGTAGCCCCGACCGGATTCGAACCGGCGCTACCGCCTTGAGAGGGCGGCGTCCTGGGCCGCTAGACGACGGGGCCAGGAGTTTTCCTGCTTCACCGCCCCGGTCGGGCGGCGCGGAAGTAGTCTAGCGGCACCGGTGATCGGGCCGACGGCGGGGGCGTTCGCGCGCTTCCGGCCGGCACGCCCGAGGGCGCCGGCCCGGGACGGCTCCGGACACCAGCGCCGGCCGGCGGGCCCGCCACCGACGGGCGGGCGGCGACCCGGAGGCGCATCGGTGCCGGAGAACGACGAAGCCCGCCCCACATGGGACGGGCTGTCACCGCTTCTGTAGCCCCGACCGGATTCGAACCGGCGCTACCGCCTTGAGAGGGCGGCGTCCTGGGCCGCTAGACGACGGGGCCAGAACCTGCTGCTCCCACCCTCGCGGGCAGGAAGCCGAACTCTATCAGAGGTCGGACCTCCGCCAGAATCCAGCGACCGCGATTCTCACGAATCGCGACTGCGCTGGGGTACCAGGACTCGAACCTAGACTAACTGAACCAGAATCAGTCGGGCTGCCAATTACCCCATACCCCATTGGCCCCTTGCGGCGCCGGGATCAAACTTTACCCTCCCGCTGCCGACAGGCCAAATCGAGCCCCACAAACCGCCCGTGAGCTGCGGAAACGGGCCTCAGGGCGGATCAGGTGACGGGTACCACCGGGTTGCTCAGCTCACCGATCCCCTCGATCCGCACGGTCACCGTATCCCCGTCCGCGAGCGGGCTAACCCCGGCCGGCGTACCGGTCAGGATGACGTCGCCCGGGAGCAGCGTCATCACGTGCGAGACGTACGACACCAGGGCCGGCACGTCGAACACCATGTCCCGGGTGCGGCCGAGCTGGCGGACCTCCATCTCGTCCGGGTTGCGACCCACCTCACACCGGATCTCCAGGTCGGCGACGTCGAGCCCGGTGGTGATCCAGGGGCCGATGGGGCAGAACGAGTCGAAGCCCTTGGCCCGGGTCCACTGGCCGTCCGCGCGCTGCAGGTCCCGCGCGGTCACGTCGTTGGCGCAGGTGTAGCCGAAGACGGCGCGTTCGGCGGCGGCCCGGTCGGCGCGGCGGGCGCCGGGGGCGCCGATCACGACCGCCAGCTCGGCCTCGTGCTCGACCTGCTTGGAGAAGATCGGCAGCCGGATCGCGTCCCGCGGCCCGATCACCGAGGTGGACGGCTTGAGGAACAGCAGCGGCTCCCTGGGGACCTCGCTGCCGTGCTCGGCGGCGTGTTCGGCGTAGTTGCGGCCGACGCAGACCACCTTGCTCGGCAGGATCGGCGACAGCAGCCGTACGTCGGACAGGGCCCACCGCCCGCCGGTGAAGTTGACCCGCCCGAACGGGTGCCCGTCGATCTCGGCGACGGTCAGGCCCTGCGGGCCCGCCTCCGGCTCCCCCTCGACGACCCCGAACGACATTCCGTTGGCATGAGCGAAACGAGCGATACGCACCAGGCCAATCTAGTCCGGGCGACCGCTGCGGGAACCGCTGGCCACGCGCCCCGGCACAGGCGACCGCGGGGCCGACGGGTCACGCGCCCGGCACGGACGGCTGCGCCGAGCCCCGGCACGGCCCGGAGCGGCGCCGGGGCCCACGCGTTCATCGAAGGCGGCGGCCACGGCCGCCGGGCAGGTCACCGCCCGCGCCGGGCGGGCACCCTACGGGATCGGCGGGCCGTCGGGGCGGACTTCCCGACTTCGTACCCGCACGGCGTGCGCCCGCCCCTAGCGTCGGCTCCGGAGGTTCGTTCGTATGCCTGCATCGACACGACACCACAGGACCCTCGCAGTGGTCGTCCACTGCCTCGGCATCCTCGCCGCCGTACCGGCACTGCCGGTGGCGGCACCCGACCCGGCCGGCACAGCGCGGCCCGCCGCCACCCAGCCGGCCGTCACCCAGCCGGCCGCCGCGCCGGAGGCCACCACGCGCCAGGCCACCGCGCCGGAGGCCGGCACGCCGGAGGCCACCGCGCACCGGGCCACCGCGCGGCCGGTGCCGGCGCACCCGGTGGCGCGGCCGCCGCTGGCCGTCGCACCGGTGGCCGCGCCGCGACCGGCCGCCGCGCCGACCGACCAGCCGGGTGCGAGCGTGGAACCGGGCCGGCCGTCGGCCCCGCCGGCCGTGCCCATCCCGACCCGGGCGGCTCTCCCACCGCCGAAGCCGCCGGTCACGGTGCGGGTCGCGCCGGAGGGCACGCCCGCGCCGCGCTACCGCATCCAGGTCCGCAACGACGGCAGCCGGCCGGTCGCTACCACCGTCCGCCAGGAACTGCCCCCCGGTACGTCGCCGACCTCGATCACCAGCGGTGGTCGGGCCACCCGCAACGGCGGGCAGGACGTGACCGAGGTGACCTGGAACCTGCGGCTGCCCGCCCGGAGCACCACGACCCTGGGCACCGCGATCACCGCCGCCCCGGGCCGACCGTTGACCGCGCCGGCCTGCGCCTTCGCCACCGACGGCTACCGCCCGTACGACTGCGCGACCGCCACCTGGCAGGGCGTGGCTTCCCAGACCACGACGGTCACGAAGGCCGACCCGCCGGTGTGGCGGCAGCCCGCGACGCTGGTGGCCGGCCTCGGCGGTCTCGCCGTCGTCGCCCTGGGCGGTCTCTGGACGTGGCGGCGCCGGCGCCGTCCGCAGGCCGCTGCCCTCGTCGACCACGCGCGGGGCACGGTCTACCCGCGGCCGGCGACGCCCAGCGCCCCGCCGCTGCGGCGCAAGCCGTCGACGTGGCTGATCGTGCCGGTGGCCGCGGTGATGCTGGCCGGCACCCTCGGCACGGCGACCTGGACGGCGACCCGGCAGGCCGCCGCGGTCGACACCGACAGCCGCCCCACCAGTGGCGCCTGGGTCGGTACCGGGGTGTCCGGCGCGGTCGGCGAGCCGCTGCGCGAGGCGGCGTTCGAGTTCACCGTCTACCGCGTCGCCTGCGAGCCGGGCCGGGGCGCGCGGCAGTGCGCGGCCACGGTCGGCGTCCGGAATCTCACACCTGAGCAGCAGAGTTGGCACGGCCGCCTCCAGCGCGCGTACCTCGCCGACGGCAACTTCGTCAGCACGGACGAGCAGGCGACGCGCCGGGCGAACCTGGGGCGCGACGTGTTCGCCCGGCCGATGGCGGCCGGCAGCCGCATGGTGCTCCCGCTGGTGTTCACGGTGAACGGCCGGGAGCCGCCGACCCAGTTGGAGCTGCGCAGCGGCGTCTTCTCCGCCGGGGTGCGGGTGGACGTGCCCTGACCGGCGGCGCGGGCGGCGGTCGTACCCTGGGTGCGTGACCGCCGCCCTCGCCCCGACCGCTGTGCTCGACGCGGCGGTCTGGCGGGCGCGGCGCCGGGCGCACGAGGAGCGGGTCGACGCCTGGCTGACGCCGCACCTGGCCCGCCGGCGGCGCGGCGAGAAGCATCCGGTGGAGGACTTCCTCTTCACCTACTACTCGTACCGCCCCGCCCAGCTGCGCCGCTGGCATCCGGGCGCCGGGGTGGTGCTGCGCGACGCGGACGCCGCCGACCTCGGGCGGGACTACCGCGCCGGCGCCGCCGGGGTGACGCTCGACACCGAGGGGGTACGCGCCCGGCGCGCCGAGTCGGTCGCCTGGATCCGGGCGCTGCTCAGCGCCACGGCCGGGCGGTCCGCGCAGTTCGGCTGCTTCGGCATGCACGAGTGGGCGATGGTCTACCGGCAGACGCAGGCGGAGGTGCGGCACAACGCCTGGCCGCTGCGGCTGAGCCCGGAGCGCACCGCGGCGGTCGTCGACGAGCGGGGCGTACGGTGCAGTCACTTCGACGCGTACCGCTTCTTCACCGCCCCGGCCCGGCCGCTCAACGTGCTCACCCCGACCCGGGAGAGCCAGCACGCACTGGAGCAGCCCGGCTGCCTGCACGCCAACATGGATCTCTACAAGTGGGCGTACAAGCTGTCGCCGCTGGTGCCGAGCGAACTCGTGGCGGACGCTTTCGACCTGGCGGGGGAGATCCGCACCCTCGACATGCGGGCCAGTCCGTACGATCTGGCCGCGCTCGGGTACCCACCGGTGCGGGTGGAGACCGCGGAGGGGCGGGCGGAGTACGTGACCGCGCAGCGCCGCTTCGCCGAGCGGGCCGCGGCGCTGCGCGCCCGCCTGCTCGACGCCCTGCCCGAGTAGTCCGAACCGGGCCGGGCGAGCCGCCGCGCTTGACACAGTGGTCGGGTGAGGCAAGCCGGGACCGTCGCGTACTTCGGCCGCATCCATCTGGCGGGCCGGGCGGAGGGCGTGACCCGCCTGGAGTTCTTCCTGGACCTGGTCTTCGTCTACGCGTTCCTCAACGTCACCGGGGTGACCGCCGAGCAGTTCAACGTCGCCGGGGTGCCCCGCGGCATGTTGCTGCTGGTGCTGTTGTGGTGGTGCTGGGTCCACTACGCGTGGCTGGGCAACGTGGTCCGGCTCAACCGGGGCGTGCTGCCGGCGGTGACCTTCGGGCTGGCCGCGACGCTGTTCGTGATGGCGCTGACCGTTCGGGAGGCGTTCGTCGACCGGCCCGGCGGGCTGCCGGGACCGCTGGTCTTCGCGGTGGGGTACGTCGTCGCCCGGGGCGGGCCGTTGCTGGTCGCCGCGTTGGCGCTGCGCCACCGGCCCGAGCTGCGCCGGCAGTTCCGCCGGGTGTGGCCGCCAGCCATCGCCGGGATGCTGCTCGTCCTCGCGTCCGCCCTGCTCCCGGCGCTCACCGACGACCGGCTGCTACGGGACTGGACCCGGTTCGGTCTCGTCGTGCTCGCCATCGTCATCGAGTACGCGGGGGTGTACGCCGCCGGGACCGGGGCGTGGCGGCTACGGTCCATTCCGTACTGGGCGGAGCGGCACAGCCTGATCATCCTGATCGGTTTCGGCGAGACCATCATCTCGGTGGGGTTGAGCCAGGGCGCTGCGGTGGCCCAACCGGTGACCTGGCCGGTGATCGCCGGTGTGCTGCTCAGCGTGGTGCTGATCGGGACGCTCTGGTGGACCTACTTCGACATCGCCCGTTTCGCCGCTGAGCAGGCGCTGGGGCAGGTTTCCGGTGCCCGGCGGACCAGACTCGCCCGGGACGCGTACAGCTATCTGCACCTGCCGATGATGGCCGGGTTGATCCTGGTGTCCCTGGCGCTCAAGCACGCTCTGGCCCAGCTGCGCATCCCGTCGGAGCCGGACGCCCTCGGGCCGATGGTGCTCTACGGCGGCGTCGTGCTCTACCTGGTCGGCCTCTTCGCCTTCGAGGTCCGGACCCTGCGCCTGTTCGGGCGCTCGCCCCTGCTCGGCATCGTGTTGACCCTCGCGCTGCTGCCGGTGGCGGTCGGCCTGCCGGTACTGCCGCAGCTCGTCCTGCTGACCGTCGCGGTGGGCGTCATGGCGATCTCCGACGCCACCGTGTTCCGGCACAAGCACCGGGAACTGCACGCCCACATCGGTACGCCGAGCGAGGAGGGCACCGGTGTCACCCCGAAGGAGCTCTTCCTCGATCTGGTCTTCGTGTTCGCGTTCCTTCAGGTGTCCGCCCTGATGTCGGATGATCCCACCTGGTCCGGTCTGCTCCGTGGCCTGCTGGTGCTGGCGGTGCTCTGGTCGGCGTGGTCTACCTACGTCTGGCTCGCCACGTCGGTCCGTGCGGAGACGGCGGCGGTGCGGGCCGCGATCGTGACGGTGGTCGCGGTGACGGCGGTGATCAGCATTGCCGTGCCGCAGGCCCTCGCGGACGCCGCGGGCGGCCTGTCGGGACCGGTCGTGTTCGTGACCTGCTACGCGGTGATCAGGCTGCTGGCCCTCGCGGCGCTGTGGTTGACGTCGCACAGTCGGGGCGAGCGGGTTCGCCGGGGCAACGTCGGTCGCATGGCGGCACCGACGCTGCTCGCGTTGGCCCTGCTGGTGGTGGCGGCCCTCGCGCCGCACCCGGTCGGCGACATCCGGCAGCTCTCGCCGCTCCGTGTGACGCTGTGGGTGGCGGCGATCGGAATCGACATCATGGGGCCGCTGATCATCCGCCCCCACCGGTGGCGGATCATGTCCGCCCGGCACTGGGCGGACCGGTTCAGCCTCATCATCATCATCGGCCTGGGCGAGGCGGTGATCGCGATCGGTGCCGCCGTCTTCTACTCCCCCGTCTCCAACCGCATCGTCGTGGCCGCCGTGCTCGGCACCGCGTTGCTGGGCGTCCTGTGGTGGCTCTACTTCGGGTGCGACGCCGAGCTCGCCGAGCGGACGCTGGCGGAGCGGCACGGAGCAGCGCGGGGCGCCCTGGCCCGGGACGCGTACCTCTACCTGCACCTGCCGATGATCGCCGGGATCGTGCTCGTCTCCCTCGGGCTGCGCAAGGTCATGATGGTGCTCGGCACCCAGGCGTTCTTCGTGGCCAGTCCCCCGCTGTACCCGGTGGCGCACGTCGCGTTGTACGGCGGAGTCCTGCTGTTCCTGGTCGCGGACGAGGCGTTCTGGTGGCGGGTCGCCGGCGACCTGCGGCCGCGCCGGGTGGTCACCGCTCTCGTCGTGGCGGCGCTGGCGGTGGTGACCGCCGGGTTGTCCCCGCTGGTGACGTTGAGCGCGCTGGTCGGTGCCGGGCTGCTGCTGGTCGTCGTGGAGGTGACCCGGGGTGCCGACCTGCGGCGTCCGGCGCCCTCCCCCGGATCGGCCGGGGCGGCCGGGCAACGGTGAGGCCCTGGTCAGTCGCCGTCGACGCGACGGTCGCGCTTGCGCTGGGACTGCCGCTTCTTCTCGGCCAGGCGGCGCTCCTTGGCCGCGCGGGAGGGTCGCGTCTGGCGCCGCGCCTTCGGCGGCGGCGCGATCGCCTCGCGCAGCAGCGCCGCCATCCGGTCCCGGGCGGCCTCCCGGTTGGCGAGCTGGGCCCGGTGCTCGCTGGCGGTCACGGTGAGCACCCCGTCGACGAGCCGGCCGGCGAGACGGTCGAGGGCCCGCGCGCGGAGGGCGTCCGGGATGCCCGGGGAGGTGCCCAGGTCGAAGCTGAGCTCGACCCGCGAGTCGGTCGTGTTGACGCCCTGGCCGCCCGGGCCGGAGGACCGGGAGAAGCGCTCCCGCAGCTCGGCGTCGGGCACGACCCACCGGTCGTTCACCCGCAGCCCTCCGTCCATGCCCCGAGGCTAACGCCGCGGCCGGCGCGGTACGCGCGGTCCCCCGCACGCGCGGCCCGCGCCGGTCAGCGGGGAGCGGTGGTGGCGGAGGGGCTCGGGTCGGCACGCTCGGGTTCGCCGTCGGAGCCGACCGCCGCGTACGCGACGGCACCGACCAGCAGCAGGGCGATCACGCCGACCTTGGTCGTGACCACCCGGATGAGCAGCCACGCGGTGCGCCGGGCGCCGGGCACCGACTTTTTCACGGTCTGGTAGTCGGTCCACCCGCGTCGCGCCCGGGCGTACGCCGACCCCACACCGGTTCCGATGATCAGGCCCACCAGGAGGAGGACCGCGATGAGAGGACGCTCCACCCCCGTCAGTATTCATACTCAGCGTGATATTTCCATGGCTTGATGGATGCGCGCTGAAATCCGACACATCCCCTATTCCACGCGTAATCGGTCAGTCACTCACCGTAACTCAGCCACCCTTGCCGATGATGGTGTCGGCCGTCTGCTGGACCTGCTCGATCGGGATGGCGAAGCCGATGCCGATCGACCCGTTCCCGTCGATCGTGGCGATCGCGGTGTTCACACCGACCACCTCGCCGCGCGCGTTCACGAGTGGACCGCCGGAGTTGCCCGGGTTGATCGACGCGTCCGTCTGGACGGCGGTGTGCCGGTTGTCGCCGAGGCGTACCTGCCGGTCCAGGGCGCTCACGATGCCGGCCGTGACCGTACCGGCCAGGCCGAGCGGCGAGCCGACGGCGAGGACCGGCTCCCCCACCCGGGTCGACCCCGGTTTCGCCAGCGGCAGCGCGGACAGGCCGGCCGACGGCGGGACCCGCAGCACCGCGAGGTCGCTGCGGGGCTCCCGGCCGACCACCTCCGCGGCGAACCGCCGCCCGTCCGGCAACTCCACGGTCACCGAGCCGTTCCGGCCCTTCGCCAGGATGTGGTCGTTGGTGATGATGTGCTGCTGGTCGTCCACGGCGAAACCGGAGCCGGTCGCCGAGGCGCCGCCCGCACCGCCCACCAGCACCGACACCACCCCCGGGACGGTCTTCTCGGCCGCCGTCACCAGTTCCGCCGGCACCGGGGCGGCCGAGGCCGCCGCCGGGCCCGGTGCGCCCTCCCGGCTCGCGACCAGCCCACCGGCCGCCGCGCCGGAGGCGCTGGAGAGGGCGACCACCGCCAGGCCGGCCAGCAGCCGCCCGTGCCAGCGCCGTCCCGCCCCGGCCCGGTCCGATCCGGGTACGTCCCAGCGGGACCGCCCGTCGGGGTCCAGCTCCGGCGAGACGAACCAGGGGCCGCGCGGCTCGCCCAGCCCGGTCTGCACTGCCATGCGTACGCTCCTCACGTGTCGATCGGCCGCACCGTGACCGGCTCCGGTCGGGTCAGGGCAGGCGGGAGAACCAGCGCATCGAGCCCGCCGCCGCGCCCATGGCGAAAACCAGTCCGAGGCCGATGAACCGGGCCGAGACGTCCTGCCGCTCGGTGCGGTAGCCCACCGAACTGCCGATGTCCTCGTAGACCGCCTTCAGCTCCTCGGCGCTGCCGGCCTCGTGGAACCGGCCGCCGGTCTCGTCGGCGACGGCGCTCAGGGTCTGCCCGTCGACCGGCACGGGGATCGGCCGGCCGAACCGGTCGACGAAGCCGTTCGGGGTGCCGAACACGATGGTGTAGACCGGGACCTTCATGGCCACCGCGTCGGCCGCGGCCTCCATCGGGTCCATGCCGGCCGTGTTGGCACCGTCCGACAGCACGACGATCCGGGCCGGCGGCGGGTTCTTCGCCGCCTGGGCGTCGAAGCTCCGCACGGCCCCGAGCGAGGTGTTGATCGCCTCCCCGATCGCCGTCCCCTGCACGCCGGTCGCGCCCTCGACCAGCCGGCCGATCCCCTCGTGCAGGGCCTCCCGGTCGGTGCTCGGCGGCACCAGCATGGCGGCGCTGCCGGCGAACGCCACCAGACCGACGTTGAACTCGTCGGGAAGGCCGTCGACGAAGGACCGGGCCGCTTCCCGGGCGGCGCTGAGCCGGTCCGGCTCCACGTCGTCGGCGAGCATCGAGGTGGAGACGTCCACCGCCACCATGACGGTCGCCCGCTCCCGGGGCACCCGCACCTCGGCGGTGGGCCGGGCGAAGCCGACCACCAGCAGCGCGAGCATGGCGAGGAAGAGCCCGGCGGGGACGTGCCGGCGCCACGCCGGACGCTGCGGGGCGATCCGGTCGAGCAGCCGCAGGTTGGTGAAGCGCACGGCGTACCGGCTGCGGCGGCGCTGCACCAGGATGTAGCCGACGACCAGCGCGAGCACGCCGAGCAGCAGCCACAGGCGGACCGGCGACAGCCAGATCACGCGGCACCTCCCCGGATCGTCGTGGCGGGTGCGGCGGCCAGCCGGCGTTGCCGGTGCACGTGGCGCACGACGTCCGCCGCCCAGTCCCGGTCGGTCCGCAGCGGCAGGTGCGCCGCGCCGCTGCGCCGCAGCGCCTCGCGTACCTGGTCGCGCTGGGCGGCCGCAGCGGCCGCGTACCGCTCCCGCAGGGCCGGATCCCCGGTCCAGACGTCCCGCCGCCGGCCGCTCTCCGGGTCCATCAGGGTGACCAGGCCGACGTCCGGCAGGTCCCACTCCCGCGGGTCGGTCACCTCGACGGCGAGCACCTGGTGGCGGACGGCCAGCCGGCGCAGGGTCCGCTCCCAGGGCGCCGCCTGTGCCGGGTCGTCGGGCAGACCGTCGAGGAAGTCCGAGACGACCACCACGAGCCCGCGCCGGGTGGCCACCCGGTGCACGGCGTCCAGCGCCTCGACCAGGTCGGGCGGCGCGAGCGGGGCGGTGTCCTCGTCGTAGCCACCGGTACGCGGCGCGGCCAGCAGCGTCCGGAGCAGCCCGAACAGGTGGGTACGCCCGGTGCCGGGCGGGAAGCGGCGCAGCCCGGTCGGCGTGAGCACCTGCGCGCCGAGGCGGTTGCCGACCCCGGCGGTGAGGAAGCCGACCGCGGCGACGGCGGCCACGGCGAGTTCCCGCTTGTCCAGCTCCGCCGTGCCGTACTCCATGCTGGGGCTGGCGTCGACCAGCAGCCACGTGGTGAGTTCCCGGTCCGCGTCGACCTCGCGTACGTGCGGCACCGCCGTGCGGGCGGTCACCGCCCAGTCCATCCGCCGGACCTCGTCCTCCCCGGGGCGGTACTCCCGGCTGCCGGCGGGCTCGCTGCCCGGCCCCGGCAGCAGCCCCTGGTGCTCCCCGTGCAGCAGTCCGTCCAGCCGCCGGGTCACGGTCAGCTCCAGCCGGCGCAGCCGCGCGTCCCCGGCGAGGTCGGCCACGCCGGGGTCCGGCGGCAGGGTCGCCGCCGTCCTGCCCCGCCACCTCATCAGGCGGCCGCCAGGTCCGCGGCCTGTTCCGGGTGCTCCGTGGCGACGCGGGGCGGTGGTACGGCATCGACCAGCCGCCGGACCACCGACTCGGCGGACACCCCGTCGGCGACCGCGTCGAAGGAGAGCACCAGCCGGTGGGCGAGCACGTCCACCGCCAGATCGCGGATGTCCTCGGGCAGCACGTACTCCCGGCCGTGCAGCAGCGCCTGCGCCCGTGCCGCGGCGACCAGGCCGAGCGTGGCGCGGGGGCTCGCCCCGTACGCGAGCAGCGGCGCGATCTCGGGCAGCCCGAACCGGCCGGGGTCGCGGGTGGCGAGGACGAGCCGGACCACGTACTCGGCGAGGGCGTGGTGCACGAAGACGCGGGCCGCCCGGGCCTGGAGGTCGAGCAGCCGCTGCGGGTCCAGCACCCGGCGGGGCGTGGGCCGGTCGACGCTCATCCGGTAGAGGATCGCGAGTTCCTCGTCGTCGGTCGGGTAGTCGACGACGATCTTCATCAGGAACCGGTCACGCTGCGCCTCGGGCAGCTGGTAGACGCCCTCGGACTCGATCGGGTTCTGGGTGGCCAGCACCAGGAACGGCTCGGGGACCTCCCAGCTCCGCCCGCCGATCGAGACCTGCCGCTCGGCCATCGCCTCCAGCAGCGCGGACTGCACCTTCGCCGGAGCCCGGTTGATCTCGTCGGCGAGCACCAGGTTCGCCATGATCGGGCCCAGCTCGATGTCGAAGGTCTCCCGCGAGGCCCGGTAGATGCGCGTGCCGACGATGTCCGACGGGACCAGGTCGGGGGTGAACTGGATACGGGAGAAACCGCCCCCCACGACCGTGGCGAGGGTCTGCGCCGCGAGCGTCTTCGCAACGCCGGGCACCCCCTCCAGGAGGCAGTGACCGTCGGCCAGGAGGGCGGTGAGCAGGCGCTCGACAAGCCGGTCCTGCCCGACGATCACGCGTCTGACCTCGGCGAGGGTCTGCTGCAGCTCGGCGCTGGTCGCGTCGGGATCGACCGCGTTGGGCATGCTGGCCAGGGTGTCCGAGATGTCCGTCACGGTGCTTGCTTCCCGTGCCGGCCGTCGGACAAACGTCGGAATTACCGCCGCTACCAGGCACTTACCGGTCGAACCATGGCCGGAGCGGGACAAGCCGCCCAGCCGGCCGGAGAGGGAACCGGCTCCCGGCTTCAAGGACCGGCTCCCGGCTTCAAGCGACGCCGGGAGCCGGTCCGTCGAGGACTCAGACCACCGGGTGGACGACCAGGTGGAACGGCAGGCTCTTGTTGCCGCCGGCCGAGGTGCGGGTGGCCACGAAGATCGAGTTGGCCAGGTCCCGCCGGGGCGCCGAAGCGATCTCCCCACTCGGCGGGACGTAGAGACTCCTCGTCGTGCCGATGGTCGCGGTGTGGATGGCGGTGGCGACGTTGACCGGGAAGTTCACCGAGAACCAGCCGACGCCGACCTGGGTGACCGTGATGCCCGGGTGGGAGGCGCGGGTGACCTGCCACACCCCGGTCACCGGGTTCTGCTCGACCACCGCTCCGTACAGGGTGCCGATCGCGAGCGTGCCCGCCTCACCCCTGGCGAGGGCGGCCCTGGCCGCCGCCCGCTCCACCCCGGTCACCGGGGGCTGGGCGTTCGCCCGCGGCTGGCGCAGCGACTGCGCGGCCTCGGCGGGAGGTTGCGTGCCCGGCTTCGCGACGGCCATCCCGCCGCCGGCGAGGGTGAGGGCCAGGACGACGAACGCGACCGTCGCGGCCTTGCGTCTGAGGATCGAGGTCATGACAGGACTCCCTTTTTGTGACCGTGATGATCCGGCCGACCCGGGATGACGGGACGGTTTGCCTGACGATTTCGCCGGTGCGGAAAATGAGCACCATTCGCCGGGAATCATTGATCACCGAGCGCACCGCGAATGGCGGCTTCACACCGACCATATGGACTCTGACCTGCGGCAACCACTGAAAGACGTGACGCCGCAACCAGGTGGAAACTAACACCACAAAAAGCTGGACGTCAATAGTCGATCACGCCTGGCAAACCCATTCCATAAATGCGAAAAGCGAACGCCCGCCCATTCATGAAAACGCTGCGTTCGCGGTCCGGGTCCGCGCCCCCGGCGGTGACACCCTAGTCTGCTGACGTGCGCGGAACGGACGGGGACGGCGGCGGGCGCGCCGCCACGCTGGTCTGCTGGGCGGCCGTCGTGCCGGGTGTCGGGTGGGCGGTGGTCCGCCTGCTCGGCCTGGACCGGGGACCGCTCGTCCAGTTGCTGGCGTTCACGCCGTACGTCGCGGCGGGCAGCCTGCTCCCCCTGGTGCTGACGGTCGCCCTGCGGCGCCGGTGGCCCGCGATGGTCGCGGCGCTGACGACGGTGGCGCTGGTCGCCGTGGTGGCGCCGCGGGCGATCGGCTCGGCCCCGCCGGACGCCGGCGGGCCGGCCCTCCGGCTGCTGACCGCGAACCTGCTGGCCGGCACCGCCGACGCACGGGTGCTCGTCGACCTGGTCCGCCGGCACTCGGTCGACGTGCTCGCCGTGCAGGAGTTCACCCCGGAGATCGGTGCGGAGCTGGACCGGCTGGGCCTGGACACCCTGCTACCGCACCGGGAACTGCACCCGGCGGAGGGCACGCTCGGCTCCGGGCTGTACGCGCGCTTCCCCGTCAGCGCGGGCGGCGTCCGGCACAACCGCGGCGGCTGGGGCTTCGACCAGGCGTACGCGACGGTCGCCGTGCCGGGCGCGCCGCCGGTCCGGGTGGAGTCGGCGCATCCCGCCGCGCCCTACGCGCTCGACCAGGTCGGCCACTGGCGCACGGATCTCGCAGCTCAGCCACCGGCGACCCCGGACGGGTCGCTGAGCATCCTCGCCGGCGACTTCAACGCGACGCTCGACCACGGCCCGCTGCGCGCCCTGCTCGACACCGGGTACGTGGACGCGGCCGAGGCGGCCGGCGCCGGGCTCACCGGGACGTGGGGGCCGTACGACGGCGATCCCATCCCGCCGGTCACCATCGACCACGTGCTGGTGGACCGGCGGATCGCCGTCCGCGGCGTCTCCGTGCACCCGGTCCGCGGCAGCGACCACCGCGCGGTGCTGGCCGTCCTCCGCCTCCCGACCTCGGTGTAAGGAAGGGCCCCTTGTTAACGCCTGGTGTTGTAAAAGGGTCCCTTCCTAACGCCTCACACCCGCGCCCGGTCCAGCCCGTACGTGAGGGCGTCGACGAGGGCGTGCCAGCTGGCCTCCACCACGTTCGGGTGCACCCCGACGGTGGTCCAGTCACGGCCGGCGCCGTCGGAGGTCTCCACCAGCACCCGGGTCACCGCGCCGGTGCCGTGGCTACCCTCCAGGATCCGCACCTTGTAGTCGGCGAGCTCGAAGTCGCGCAGTTCCGGGTAGTGCTTCGCCAGGCCGACGCGCAGCGCCTCGTCGAGCGCGTTGACCGGGCCGTTCCCCTCCGCGGTGGCGATCACTCGCTCCCCGCGTACGCGGATCTTGACCGTCGCCTCGGAGACGACCGCGCCGTCCTCGCGGTGCTCGACCAGCACCCGGTACGACTCCAGCGCGAACGGCCGCGCGGGCGCCGCGTCCGGCAGCTCGGAGCGGACCAGCAGCTCGAACGAGGCGTCGGCGGCCTCGAAGGACCAGCCGCCGGCCTCCAGTTCCTTCACCCGGTTGGTGACCCGGGTCAGGGTCTCCGGATGGCCGGCCAGGTCCAGGCCCAGCTCTCGGCTCTTGAGCTCGACACTGGCCCGGCCGGCCATCTCGGTGACGAGGATCCGCATGTCGTTGCCCACCACCTGTGGGTCCACGTGGTTGTAGAGCAGCGGATCCACCTTGATCGCGCTCGCGTGCAGCCCCGCCTTGTGGGCGAAGGCGGCGGCCCCGACGTACGCCTGGTGGGTGTCGGGGGCGATGTTGGCGATCTCGGCGATGGCGTGGGAGACCCGCACCATCTGCTCGAGGCAGCCCGCCGGTAGGACCGGCAGCCCGAGCTTGAGCTGGAGGTTCGCCACGACGGCGAAGATGTCGGCGTTGCCGGGGCGCTCGCCGTACCCGTTGGCGGTGCCCTGGACGTGCCGTACGCCCGCCTCCACCGCGGCGATGGTGTTGGCCACCGCGCAGGCGGTGTCGTTCTGGCAGTGGATGCCGAGCAGGTCGGGGGCGACGCCGATCCGGTCGGTGAGGTCGGCGATGGCGGCCGTGACGTGGGAGGGCAGCATGCCGCCGTTGGTGTCGCAGAGGACGAAACGCTCGGCGCCCGCGGCGAGCGCGGCCTCGACGACCCCCGCCGTGTACGCCGGGTCGTGCCGGTAGCCGTCGAAGAAGTGCTCGCCGTCGACGAACACCCGCCGCCCCTCGGCCACCAGGTGCGCCACCGTGTCGTGGATCATCGCCAGGTTCTCCTTGGCGGTGGTCCGCAGCGCCCGCTCCACGTGCCGCAGGTCGGCCTTGGCGACCAGGGCGATCGCCGGGGTCTCCGCGTCCAGCAGGCCGCGTACCTGCGGGTCCTCGGCGACGGCCACCCCGGCGCGGCGGGTGGCGCCGAACGCGACCAGCACCGCGTGCCTCAGGTCGAGTTCGGTACGCGCCCGGCGGAAGAACTCCGTGTCCTTGGGCACGGCGCCCGGCCATCCGCCCTCGATGAAGCCGACCCCGAACTCGTCGAGCAGCCGGGCCACCGCGAGCTTGTCCACCACCGAGTAGCTGAGCCCCTCGCGCTGGGCGCCGTCGCGCAAGGTCGTGTCGTAGACCTGGAACGTCATCGGGATCCTTTCTCAAGCAACAAAAAGACCCCCCGCGGATGCGGGAGGTCTGCGCGCTCGGCGGAGGGGAGGCCGGCGCGCTAGGTGCCAATAATCAGGACGGTGCTGGTCACGATCGTTACTGTGCCACCCCGGTGCTGGTTTTGGGAGCGCAATCCACATTCCGGGACGGTGACGGAGGGTCGTCATACCCTGTCGATGTCGGCGAGCCGGCGGAAATCCGGCGTTGGTGATCAGCTTCACAAGTCACCCGGCCGCCACCAGGCGTGAACACCGGTGGGGGAAGTATCTGGAACCGATCCAGTTGCCGGCCCCGTGCCGCTGTCAAGGAGGACCCGTGCTCACTGTCGGTGACCACTTCCCCGAGTACGAACTCACCGCCTGCGTGTCGCTCGACGCCGACAAGGCGTTCGAGACGATCAACCACAAGTCCTACGAGGGCAAGTGGCGCGTCGTATTCTTCTGGCCGAAGGACTTCACGTTCATCTGCCCGACCGAGATCGCCGAGTTCGGCCGCCTCAACGGCGAGTTCGCCGACCGGGACGCCCAGGTCCTCGGTGTGTCGGTCGACAACGAGTTCGTCCACTACGCGTGGCGCAAGGACCACCCGGACCTGCGGGACCTGCCCTTCCCGATGCTGAGCGACATCAAGCGTGAGCTGACCGCCGCGTGCGGCGTCCTCGGCGAGGACGGCGTAGCGCAGCGGGCGACCTTCATCGTCGACCCCGACAACGAGATCCAGTTCGCCATGGTGACCGCCGGCTCCGTCGGCCGGAACGTCTCCGAGGTGCTGCGGGTGCTCGACGCGCTCCAGACGGACGAACTGTGCCCGTGCAACTGGAACAAGGGCGGCGAGACCCTCGACGCCACCGCGCTCCTCGCCGGCGCCGGGGCCTGACCATGGGTCTGGACGCGGTGAAGGCGGCTCTTCCCGAGTACGCCAAGGACATCAAGCTGAACCTGGGCTCGACCATCGGCACCTCCACGCTCAAGCCGGAACAGGCCTGGGGCACCGCCCTGGCCTGCGCCGTCGCGGCGCGCAACGCGGTGGTGCTGAAGGAGGTCGCCGAGGAGGCCGCCGCTCACCTGGGGCCGGATGCGGTCGAGGCGGCCAAGGGCGCCGCCGCGATCATGGCGATGAACAACGTCTACTACCGGGCCAAGCACCTGATCGGCGACGAGCAGTACCAGTCGATCCCGGCGCGGTTGCGGATGCAGATCATCGCGCGGCCGGGCGTGGAGAAGGCCGACTTCGAGCTGTGGTGCCTCGCCGTCTCTGCGATCACCGGCTGCGGTGTCTGCCTCGAGTCGCACGAGAAGACCCTGCGCGCCGCCGGCTTCAGCCGTGAGCAGGTGCACGAGGGCCTGCGCATCGCCGCGGTCGTGCACGCCGCCGCGGTCACCCTCGACGCCGAGGCCGCGCTCGCCTGAGTCAGCCGCGAAGGGCCGGCCGGTTCACACCGGCCGGCCCTTTTCGTTCGCGGCCCGGGGTGTACCGATCTCGACACCGGGTAGGACATGGGGCTGACAGGCACCAACCCCCGATCAGTCGAGTAGAGGAGATGAAACGCCATGGAGCGGCTCGACCCTCGAACGACCCACGGGACGCCGGACCCGCTCGTGACCGGCGGTCAGGGCGCCTTCCCGGGCGGCACGCCCGGCGGCACCTTCGACCCCTGGAGCTACCGGGACGACGCCGGTTTGATCGGCGCCGACCTGGTGGACTACAAGGTCGAGGCGAGTGACGGCAGCATCGGCAAGGTGGACCGGTCCAGCCACGAGGTCAACTCCAGCTACCTCGTTGTCGACACCGGCCCGTGGATCTTCGGCAAGAAGGTCATGATCCCTGCCGGCACCGTCAACCACGTCGACCACGACGAGCGGAAGGTCTACGTCGACCGGAGCAAGGACCAGATCAAGGCCGCGCCCGAGTTCGACGAGACCGCCGACACCGACCCGGCATACCGGGACAAGCTCGGTGGTTACTACGGCGACACGTACTCGGCCATCCCGCCGGGTACCGCCAGGTGACGGTGATCCTGTTCGACGGCCGGTGGGGCTCCGCCCCGCCGGCCGTTACCGTGTCGGGGTGGACGCAATCGAGGTCACCCGTTTCTCCACCCTCTTCAACTTCCGCGACATCGGCGGGGCGGTCGGCCACGACGGCCGCGCCGTCCGCCGGGGCCGGCTCTTCCGGTCCGACTCACCGCACCGACTCGACGACGCCGACCGGGAGGCGTTGGCCGCCCTCGGGGTACGGACGGTGCTCGACCTGCGCCGCCCGTACGAGGTGGAGCGCGACGGCCGGATTCCCGACCTGGACGGCCTGACCTGGCGGCACATCCACCCCGAGCACGCCGAGTGGAGCGACAACCCGTACCGGCCCGGAGCCGACCTGGCCCGCTACCTCGCCGACCGGTACGCGGACCTGGCGCAGACCGGCACCGCCGGGCTGGGCGAGGCCGTCGGGCTGATCGCCGACGACGTCAACGCGCCGGTGCTGGTGCATTGTGTGGCCGGCAAGGACCGCACCGGCATCGTCTGCGGCCTCACGCTCGCCGTGCTCGGCGTCGCCGACGCCGACATCGCGGCGGACTACGCCCTGAGCACCGAGGCCGGCGAGAAGTTCATGGCCTGGTTCAGGTCGACCGGGCAGCAAGTGCGGCCGGGGCTGCCGCCGCTCACCTGCCCCGAGGAGGCGATGCTGCTGTTCCTCGCCGAGCTCCGCGAGGGGTACGGCTCGGTCGAGGGGTACCTGCGGCACGCGGGCGTCACCGAAGCGCAGCTCGACACCCTCCGCAACCACCTGCTGGAGTAGCCGCCGAGGCCCGACGTTAAGAAGGGGCCCCTCCTCTACGCCAGGCGTTAAGAAGGGGCCCTTCCTTTCAGAACACGCGGTGGACCCAGTCGTGCGGGTCGGGGGCGTTGCCGCGCTGGATGTCGACCAGCTGCTGGCGCAGGGCCATCGTCACCCGGCCCGGCTCCCCGCCACCGATGAGGAACTCGCCGTCCGGGAAGCGGACCGTGCCGATCGGGGTGATCACGGCGGCGGTGCCGCAGGCGAACACCTCGCGCAGCCGGCCGCTGGCCGCGTCGGCCTGCCAGTCCGCGAAGGTGACCGGCCGCTCCTCCACCCGGTGCCCCGCGCCGGCGGCCAGGGCGAGCACCGACTCCCGGGTGATGCCGGGCAGGATCGTGCCGGTCAGCGGCGGAGTGACCAGCGTGCCGTCGTCGTAGACGAAGAAGACGTTCATGCCGCCCAGCTCGTCGACGAACCGGCGCTCCACCGCGTCCAGGAAGACGACCTGGTCACAGCCGTGCTCGATCGCCTCCGCCTGCGCGACCAGCGAGGCGGCGTAGTTGCCGCCGCACTTCGCCGCGCCGGTGCCGCCCGGTGCCGCCCGCGTGTAGTCCGGCGAGACCCAGACCGTCACCGGCCGGACCCCACCCGAGAAGTACGCCCCGACCGGGGAGGCGATGACCGCGTACAGGTACTCGTTGGCGGGGCGGACACCGAGGAACACCTCGCTGGCGAACATGAACGGTCGCAGGTAGAGGCTGCCGTCCTCGCCCTCCGGGATCCACTCGCGGTCGACCTCGATGAGCCGGTGCAGCGAGTCGACGAAGGTCTCCTCGGGCAGCGTGGGCATCGCCATCCGCCGGGCGGACGCGGCGAACCGGGCCGCGTTGGCGTACGGGCGGAACATCGTCACCCCACCGTCGCCGCTCCGGTACGCCTTCATCCCCTCGAAGATCTCCTGCGCGTAGTGCAGGACGGCGGCGGCCGGGTCCATCGGGATCGGCGCCCGCGCCTCCACCCGGGCGTCGTACCAGCCCTTGCCGTCGGCGTAGCGGATGGTGACCATGTGGTCGGTGAAGACCCGCCCGAAGCCGGGGTTGGCCAGCAGTGCGGCCCGGTCGGCGGCGGATACCGGCGCGGGATTCGGACGGATCTCGAAGTCGAGCTTGTCACCACCGCTCATCGCGCTGACCTCCCTGGGGGACGGACGGCACACGGGTCCGCATGCCGAGAAGTCTGGTGCGAGAAACTTACCCCGAACGGTCGTTCAGCGGGTAGCGCCGCCGGGCCGCGTGGGCGCCGCCGGACGGGCCGACGTGGCGCCGCCCCTGGTGACGGGGTCGGGCCGGGTCGGTGGCCACGGGCGCCGGGTCGGGGCCCGTGGATCGCGGTCGCCGAGCGGCGACCGGACGGGTTCAGGCGGTCGCGTACGCGGCCAGCCGGTCGCCGACCTCGTCGGTGCGTACCGGTACGCCGGGCGTCCGCGCGGCCAGCTCCGCGCCGACGGCGGCGGTGATCCGGGCCGCCTCCTCGGCGTGGCCGAGCTGGTCGAGCAGGAGGGCGGCGGAGAGCACCGCCGCCACCGGGTCGGCCACACCGCGACCGGCGATGTCCGGCGCGGAGCCGTGCACCGGCTCGAACATCGACGGGTACGCGCCCTCGGGGTTGATGCTGCCGCTGGCCGCGAGCCCGATGCCGCCGGTGACCGCGGCGGCGATGTCGGTGAGGATGTCACCGAACAGGTTGTCGGTGACCACCACGTCGTACCGCTGGGGCTGGGTCACCAAAAACATCGCGGCGGCGTCGACGTGCTGGTACTCCGTCGCCACGTCGGGGTGCTCGGCGGCGACCGTCTCGAAGGTCCGCCCCCACAGCGATCCCGCGTGGGTGAGCACGTTGGTCTTGTGCACGAGGGTCACCTTGCGCCGCTCGCGCCGGCGGGCGCGGGCGAACGCGTCCCGGATCACCCGCTCCACTCCGTGCCGGGTGTTGAGGCTCTCCTCGGTGGCGATCTCCGCGGGGGTGCCCCGGTGCAGGCTGCCGCCGGCGCCCGCGTACAGGCCCTCAGTGCCCTCGCGGACCACGACCAGGTCGACCTCGCCGGGCTTGACGCCGCCGAGCGGGCCGGCCGTGCCGGGCCAGAGCCGCGACGGGCGCAGGTTCACGTACTGGTCGAAGGCGAAGCGCAGCTTGAGCAGCAGACCGCGTTCCAGCACACCGGGCGGGACGGTCGGGTCGCCGACGGCACCCAGCAGGATGGCGTCGTGCCCGGCCAGCTCGTCGAGCACCGAGTCGGGCAGCACCTCGCCGGTGCGGTGGTAACGGGCGGCACCGAGGTCGTACTCGGTGGCCGCCACGCCGGGAAGCACCGCGTCGACGACCTTGCGGGCCTGCGCGACCACCTCAGGGCCGATGCCGTCCCCGGCCACCACCGCGATCCGTGCCACGCTGCGCTCCTTCGCTCCACCGTTGAACCGACGGTACGCCGCCATCCCGACTCCCGGTACGAATCTTCCATCATCTGGGAAACCCGGATGCACAGGAGGCTTCCAGGTGACATTCATGGGGTGGTCATCTGCGCTGCCTAGCCTGATGACCAGCGGGTCACGGGGGCTCGCGACCGGCGCCGCGACGGGGCGGAGCCGTGGGCCGAGGAGGCATGGTAGTTGTGCGGATCGACGAGCAGCCACGGACCCGCTGGGTCGACCCGTCGGTCTTCCAGCCCCACCGGCGTCCGGATCTGCGCCTCGGCGCCCTCCACCACCGCGTCGACGGGGTCGGCGCGGCGGCCGACGACCGCATCGCCGTCCAGCACACGGTCCGCACCGCCACCGCCGAGTACACGCTGCTGCTGAACGCGCCGGAGTGGCTCGGCCGCCGGGGCGTCGGCGAGGCGCTGCGCGACGCCGTGGCGGAGCTGCGCGCGATCGACCTGACCTACGGGCCCACCCGCCCGGAGAGCCTCGTGTCCCGGCTGCGCCGGGGCGAGATCAGCCCGGAGTCGTACCCACCCCTGGCCGACCTGGTGGACCGTTGCGCCGCGATGCGGGCCGCCACCGACGGCTGGTTCGACGCGTGGGCGGTGCCCGGCGGCTTCGACCCGGGCGGACTGCTCGGCGGGTGGGCGGTGGAGCGGGCGGCGGCCCGGTTGCGCGCCGCGGGCGTTAACGACTACGTCGTGCTCGCGGGCGCCGACCTCGTCGTACGCGGTCACGCGCCGCACGGCGGCCCCTGGCGGGTGGCGGTGCACCATCCCACCGACCGGCGGCGCGCCCCGCTGGTGCTGGAGATGACCGCCGGTGCGGTCGGCACGTCCGGCGTGACCGGGCGACAGGGACATGTCGTGGACCCGCACACCGGCGAGCCGGCCGACCACCTGGTCGCCGCCACCGTCATCGGGCCGGACCTGGCCGTCGCCGACGCCTACGCCACCGCGCTCTACGCCGCCGGCCCCGCCGGGCTGGCCTGGTTCCGCGACGGATCCGACTACCGCGCGCTCTTCGCCGACCGCCGCTGAGCAAACTGCTCCCGGGCGCCGGGCCTCGCCGGCGAACGTGACCGGCGCGGCGCGGAACTCCACGGCCGGCGTGGACGCGTCGGGGTGCTGGGTGAGTGACCCCTCGGCGGCCGATCCGCGATCGGCCCCCACGGTCTCGGCAACGACCGTGAGGGCCGGTCAGCGACGAGTGCGCGTGGCTCGCGCAATCGAGGGGTGCGGGCCGGTCGGGCCCGGACGTCGACCTCGCCACCCGAAGACGGGCCCACGTCACGCGCTCGGCCGGTGACCGCACCGGTACGCTAGCGAATCGACGCAACTCGACGCAAGAGTCTCCACTGCGGACCCTCCCGACAAGATTGCGACGGACCTGCGGCGGGGCAATTTCGACATGGTGAACGACGGATGGCACGCTGTCCGCCGTGAGTTTCGATCTGAGCGTGTGGGCCCTGGCGGACGGGGCGACGCCCGAGGACGTACGAGCGGCGGTGCAACGGTGCCGGCAGGGCCAGCATACGGACCGTCAACCCGATCCCCGTGTCGTCGCCTTCTACCGGGCGATCACCAGCACGTACCCGGACCGTCCGGCCGGCGCGGACACGCCGTGGGCGGTGGCGCCGCTGCATGCGGCCGGTGACCACGTCGAACTGAACCTGCACCCGACCTGCGAGGACCAGGTGCTGCTGGACATCGAGCGGCTGGCCGGCGAGCACGGGCTGATGCTCTTCGACGCCCAGGACGGCTCGGTCTACCCACCGCCCACCCGCGTCACCACCTGACGCCGCGAGGAGGCCGCACTTTCGGGGAAGGTGCGCTCATCCGAGGCCGGATGGCCACTCTTTCCGGGAAAGTGCGCGGATCTCGCGGGCGCAGGCGAAGGGAACGGGGACGGCGGAGGGGCCCGGCGGACGCCGGGCCCCTCCGCGTCGTGCGCTCAGGTCACTCGTCGCGCAGGTCCGCGGCGCTGGCCGCGGTCGCGCCGATCGAGTCGGCCGCCGAGGTGAGCAGGTCGGCGCCGAGCGCCTGGTCGATGGTGAGCGTCATCAGCGTCTCGCCGCCGGCCTCCCGCCGGGCCACCTGCATGGCGGCGATGTTGATGCCCGCCTCGCCGAGCAGGGTGCCGACGGTGCCGACGACACCGGGCCGGTCGACGTACCGGAGGAAGACGAGGATCCCCTCCGCACCGATCTCGACGTCGAAGCCGTCCACCTCGGTCAGCTTGATGACGTCGCGGGTGCCGGCGGTGGTGACGGTGCCGGAGACGCTGACCGTACGGCCGTCGGGCAGGGCACCGCGGATCGTGACCAGCACCGGGTGGTCGGCGGTCTCGGGCTGGGTCGTGAGGGACACCTCGACGCCCCGCTCGGCCGCGAGGTGCGGCGCGTTGACGTAGGTGACCTGCTCCTCGACGACCGAGCTGAACAGCCCCTTGGTGGCGGCGAGCTTGAGCACCGAGACGTCGTGGCTGACGATTTCGCCGCGGACCTCGACGGTCACGCTGGCGGCGACCCCGCCGGCGACCGCGGTGAAGGCGCGGCCGAGCTTCTCGGCCAGCGGCAGCAGCGGCCGGACGTCCTCGGCGACCACGCCGCCGGCCTGGACGTTCACCGCGTCCGGCACGAACTCGCCCTGGAGGGCCAGCTTGACGCTCTTGGCCACGGCCAGGCCGGCCTTGTCCTGCGCCTCGTGGGTCGACGCGCCCAGGTGCGGGGTGGCGACCACGTTGTCGAACGCGAACAGCGGCGAGGAGGTGCAGGGCTCCTTGGCGTACACGTCGACGCCGGCACCGGCGACCCGGCCCTCGGCGATCGCGTCCGCGAGAGCCTGCTCGTCGACCAGGCCGCCCCGGGCGGCGTTGACGATCCGCACGCCGGGCTTGACGATCGCCAGCTCCTTCTCGCCGATCAGGCCGACGGTCTCCGGCGTCTTCGGCAGGTGGATGGAGATGAAGTCGCTCTCCCGCAGCAGCTCCTCGAGGCCGACGAGGCGGACGCCGAGCTGGGCGGCGCGGGCCGGCTGGATGTACGGGTCGTACGCGATCAGCCGGGTGCCGAACGCGGCGATCCGCTGCGCGAAGAGCACACCGATGCGGCCGAGGCCGACCACGCCGACGGTCTTGCCCTGGATCTCCACGCCGGTGTACTTCGACCGCTTCCACTCCCCCGCCTTCAACGCGGCGCTGGCGCTCGCGGTGTTACGGGCGACCGCGAGCAGCAGCGCGACGGCCTGCTCGGCGGCGGAGACGATGTTGGAGGTGGGGGCGTTGACGACCATGACGCCCCGTGCGGTGGCGGCCGGCACCTCGACGTTGTCCAGGCCGACGCCGGCGCGAGCGACGACCTTCAGGCGCGGCGCGGCGGCGATCGCCTCGGCGTCGATCTGGGTCGCGCTGCGGACGATGACGGCGTCGGCCTCGGAGAGCGCCGAGAGCAGGGCCGGTCGGTCGGTGCCGTCCACGTGACGGACGTCGAAGTCGTGGGCGAGCACCTCGATGGCGGCGGGAGCGAGTTCTTCGGCGATCAGTACGACAGGATTCATCGGTCCTCGTAGACGTCGTATGCGTTCGGCCGGGGGCGACGGGACGCCGCGCTGCGCCCTGCGCTGTTCCGTGCCGTGGCCGTCAGGTGCCGGCTGGGGCACCTATCCAAGGATCGTAGGGGGCTGCCCCGCCGACGTGCCTCCGGACTGCGCGTGAGCGCCCTCACACAGGTGGTTCGCACGTCCGACATCCGCCGTTCACCCGAGGACCCGGTTGGCGTGGCCCCGGTACAACGGGAGCCGGCAACCACGCGGGAAGGAGCCACCTATGTCACTCGTGGTCCGGATCGCGCTGCTCCGGCCCCTGGCTCGGCTCCGGCCCCTGCGGTGGGGCCGCGGCTGGCCGAGGCGTTGGTCACGCGATCCCACCAGGTGAGCGGACTGCCCGGCGGGACCACCCGGCGCGCGGCCGCCGCGGAGGAGGCGGTGGCGCTCTGCCGTCGGCTGGCGGCCGACCGGCCGAACCCGCACCGGGTGGACCTCGCGCGCGCCCTGGTGGCCCGGGCCGCCGTCCCCGACGCCCAGTCCGCAGCCGAGGCGATCGAGCAGTTGCGGGAGGCGATCGGGTACGTGGCGGACCCGCCGGACCGCGCCGCCCTCGTGGTGCTCGCCGCCGCCCGCGAGCGGCTGGCCGCCAACCTGTCCGAACTGGGCGAGACGCGCGAGGCACTACCGCTGGCGCTTCGTGCCCGGGCCACCTGGGACGCCGCCGCTCCGCTCGGGCCGGACGAGCGGATGCGGCTGGCCGGGACGCTGCTGGTCATCGGTGACTGCCAGGCGAGGCTGGGCCGGCCGGAGCAGGCGCTCGACGTCCGGCGGCAGGCCCGGGACCTGCACCAGGCACTCTCCCGCTACCAGCAGTCGCGGTGGGCCTCGCTCGGGGCCACGGCGGCGATCGACCTCGCGCGTAGCGAGGCGGCGGCCGGCCGCGTCCAGGAAGCGCTCGCCCTGCTCGACCCGGCCCGCGACGACCTCGGGTTCCTGCGCCTCGTCCAACCGCCGCGCGGGCGGGAGCTCACGGCCGACGCCCTGCTGGTGGAGGCGGAGTGCCGCGCCGAGCTGGGCGAGACCGAGGCGGCGGTGCGGGCTGCCGGTGAGGCGACCGGCCGGCTGCGTCGGCTGGTCGGCGCCACCCCGGGCGCCCGGCGGGGCCACCTGGCTGCGGCGCTGCGGGTGCACGGGCAGTTGCTGCTCCGGTCGGGCCGGCGGGAGGAGGGCGCCGACCGGGTCGCCGAGGCGGTCGAGGTGGCCCGGGGCGCCGACGACGGCGAGCTGGCCCGTGCCCTGACCCAGCTCGCCGCCGCGCGGATCGCGGACCGGCGGTGGGACGCGGTCGAGCCGCTGCTGGACGAGCTACTCCCGGTCTGCCGGCGCTGGACCGGGGACCTGCCGGAGGAGTTCCGCCCGATGCTGGTCCAGGCGCTGCTCCTGGTCCTGGCCATGACCGCGTTCGAGACGCCGGGCGGGGACCCGGGGCCGGGCGCGCCGCCGCGCGACCGGGTGGCCGGGCTGGACGGGGTGACCGCCGGACGGGAGGCCGTGGAGCTGGCCCGGCACCTGGCCACGGCGGATCCCCAGTACCGCGTCCTGCTGGGGCACGCGTTGTTCGGACTGGACAAGGCGGTCAACCGGGCCGGCGACGTACGGGAGGCCGCCGAGCTGCTGCGCGAGTGCGTGGCCCTGCGCCGTCAGCTGTTCGCCGAGGAACCGGCGGCGCACCGGTCGGACCTGGTCGATGCGCTGGTGAACCTGGGCAACCGGCTGCACGTCCTCGGCCGGCTCGACGAGGCGCTGCCCGCGTACGAGGAGAGCGTCGCACTGATCCGGGCGGCGGACTCCGGCCTGCCACCGGCGCAGGCCGTCACGCCGCTGCGCAACCTGGCCCGCACCCTCGCGGCACTGGGCCGCACCGAGGAGGCGGAGCGGATCGCCGCCGAGGCGGAAGCCCTGGCGGAAACGTGACGGCGGCCCGGGTCCCGATGCCCGGGGGAGCGAGCGTCGGGACCCGGGCCGCCTGGCGGTAGCCGGACCGGGCGGTCAGGCGGTCTCGGTGATCGGCCGGTCGACCCAGCTCATCATCCCGCGCAGCTTGCGGCCGGTCTCCTCGATCGGGTGCGCGGCGCCCTCGGCCTGCCACTTGCTGAAGTTCGGCCGGCCGGCCTCGTCCTCGGCCACCCACTCCCGGGCGAACTCGCCGGACTGGATCTCGCCCAGGATCTTGCGCATCTCCTCCTTGACCCGGGCGTCGATGACGCGCGGGCCGCGGGAGAGGTCGCCGTACTCGGCGGTGTCGGAGATGCTGTAGCGCATCTTCGCGATGCCGCCCTCGTACATGAGGTCGACGATGAGCTTCAGCTCGTGCAGGCACTCGAAGTACGCCACCTCGGGCGCGTACCCGGCCTCGGTGAGCACCTCGAAGCCGGTCTGCACCAGCGCCGCCGCGCCACCGCAGAGCACCGCCTGCTCGCCGAACAGGTCGGTCTCCGTCTCCTCCTTGAAGGAGGTCCGGATGGCGCCCGCCCGGGTGCCGCCGATGCCCTTCGCGTACGACAGGGCCAGCGCGAGCGCGCCGCCGCTGGCGTCCTGCTCGATCGCGACCAGGCAGGGCACGCCCTTGCCGTCGACGTACTGGCGGCGGACCAGGTGACCGGGGCCCTTGGGGGCCACCATCGCCACGTCCACGTCGGCCGGCGGGGTGATCAGGCCGTAGCGGATGTTGAAGCCGTGGCCGAAGAACACCGCCTTGCCCGCGCTCAGGTTCGGCGCGATCGACTCGGCGTAGAGGCGGCGCTGCGCGGTGTCCGGGGCGAGAATCATGATCACGTCGGCCTCGGCCGCCGCCTCCGCGGGCGTGACCACCCGCAGGCCCTGCTCCTCGGCCTTCGCCCGGCTCTTCGAGCCCTCCTGCAGGCCGATCACCACGTCGACGCCGGAGTCCCGGAGCGACAGCGCGTGGGCGTGGCCCTGGCTGCCGTAGCCGATCACCGCGACCTTGCGGCCCTGGATCAGGCCCAGGTCGGCATCGTCGTCGTAGTACACCTCAACGCTCATGGAATTCCCTTTCGTACGGCGGCCCGGGCGGCCCGTCGTGGTCTGAAGCGGTGCGGAGGGTCAGGCGGCCCGGAGCGCCGGACCGGCGGTGATGGAGCGCGAGCCGCGCCCGATCGCCACCGTGCCGGACTGGACCATCTCCTTGATGCCGAAGGGTTCGAGGTCGCGCAGCAGCGCGTCCAGCTTGTCGGGGGTGCCGGTCGCCTCGATGGTCAGCGTGTCCGGCGCGACGTCGACCACCCGGGCGCGGAACAGGTTGACCGTCTCCAGCACCTGACCCCGGGCGTTGCGGTCCGCGCGGACCTTGACCAGCAGCAGCTCGCGGGCGACGGACACCTGCGGGTCCAGCTCGACGATCTTGAGTACGTTCACCAGCTTGTTGAGCTGCTTGGTGACCTGCTCCAGCGGGGACGACTCGGCGTTCACCACGATGGTGATGCGGGAGACGTCCGGGTTCTCGGTCTCGCCGACGGCGAGGCTGTCGATGTTGAAGCCGCGCCGGGAGAACAGCCCGGACACCCGGGCCAGGACGCCGGGCTTGTTCTCCACGAGCACGGAGAGCGTGTGCATCGTCATCAGATGTCATCCTCGTCGAAGGCCGGGCGGACGCCGCGGGCGAACATGATCTCGTCGTTGCTGGTGCCGGCGGCGACCATCGGCCACACCATCGCGTCCTTGCCGACCACGAAGTCGATGACCACCGGGGCGTCGTTGATGGCCATCGCGGCCTCGATCGTCTTGTCGACGTCCTCGGCCGTCTCGCAGCGCAGGCCGATGCAGCCGAGCGCCTCGGCCAGCTTCACGAAGTCGGGGATGCGGTGCTTGTGCGTGCCGAGGTCGGTGTTGGAGTAGCGCTCCCCGTAGAACAGGGTCTGCCACTGGCGCACCATGCCGAGGTTGCCGTTGTTGATGACGGCGATCTTGACCGGGATGCCCTCCAGGGCACACGTCGCCAGCTCCTGGTTGGTCATCTGGAAGCAGCCGTCGCCGTCGATCCCCCAGACCACCGTGTCCGGCTTGCCGACCTTGGCGCCCATGGCCGCCGGCACCGCGTACCCCATCGTGCCGAGGCCACCGGAGTTCAACCACGTGTACGGCTTCTCGTACGAGATGAACTGGGAGGCCCACATCTGGTGCTGGCCGACACCGGCGACGTAGATGGCGTCCGGGCCGGCGATCTCGCCGAGCCGCTTGATGACGTACTGCGGGGACAGGGTGCCGTCGGCCGGCTCCTCGTACCCCAGCGGGTAGCGCTTGCGCAGGTCGTCGAGCTGGGTCCACCAGTCGGCGAGGTCGGGGCGGTGCCCGCCCGCCTGCTCGGTGGTGACGGCCGCGATCAGCTCGTCGATCACGTGCCGGGCGTCGCCGACGATCGGCACGTCGGCATGGCGGTTCTTGCCGATCTCGGCCGGGTCGATGTCGGCGTGCACGACGGTCGCGTCCGGGGCGAAGGAGTCCAGCCGGCCGGTGACCCGGTCGTCGAACCGTGCGCCGAGCGCGACGATCAGGTCCGCCTTCTGGAGGCCGTAGACCGCCGCCACGGTGCCGTGCATGCCGGGCATGCCGAGGTGCTGCCGGTGCGAGTCGGGGAACGCGCCGAGGGCCATCAGCGTGGTGACCACCGGGATGCCGGTCAGCTCGGCGAGCTTGCGCAGGCCCTCGGTGGCGCCGGCCTTCAGCACGCCGCCGCCGACGTACAGCACCGGCCGCCGGGCGACGGCCATGAGCCGGGCCGCCTCCCGGATCTGCTTGCCGTGCGGGTGCAGCGTCGGCCGGTAGCCGGGCAGGTCGAGCGTCGGCGGCCAGGCGAACGCCGTCGGCGCCTGGAGGACGTCCTTGGGGATGTCCACCAGGACCGGGCCGGGTCGGCCGGTCGAGGCGAGGTGGAACGCCTCGGCCAGTACCCGGGGGATCTCGTCGGCGTTCTGGACCAGGAAGTTGTGCTTGGTGATGGGCAGGGTGATGCCCTGGATGTCCGCCTCCTGGAAGGCGTCCGTGCCGATCGAGGGCCGCGCGACCTGGCCGGTGATCGCCACCATGGGCACCGAGTCCATGTACGCGTCGGCGATCGGCGTGACGAGGTTGGTCGCGCCCGGGCCGGAGGTGGCGATGCAGACGCCGACCCGGCCGGTGGCCTGCGCGTACCCCGTCGCGGCGTGCCCGGCGCCCTGCTCGTGCCGGACCAGGATGTGCCGGACGGTGGAGTCGTAGAGCGGGTCGTACGCCGGCAGGATCGCGCCACCGGGGATGCCGAAGACGACGTCGACGCCGAGGGCTTCGAGGGATCGCACGAGGGAACCGGCACCGGAGACCTGGGTCGGAGCGGGGGTGCGTACCCCCGGGACGGTCGGGGTGGCCGCGGCGCGGGCGGCCGGCTCGGCGTCGCGCGCCGGCTCGGCGGCCGCGCGGGCCCGCCGGGCGGAGTTGGCGAGGGTCTCGGGCGTGGGTCTCGTCATGGCGGTTCAGGCCTTCGGCTGGAGTGGGTGCGGCTCTCGGGCAGTGGAACGCGGGCGGGGCCCGCACCGATGGGGTCTGACGGCAACAAAAAAGCCCGCGTGCAGGATGCACGGGGCCAGCGCACTCTCGGTGGGGAGAGTGCGCTCAGGTAAGTACTCGACGCGACCAGTACGACAACATGCGGTCAAGCCTGACGCATCTCACGCGCTGAGTCAACTGATCCCACATGTTGGTTAACGGATCTTGTGGGATCCCCCGTTCGGGGAACTTCGGGGCCCTGTTCGGCCTGCTCGGAGGCGGGTTGGCGGGGCGCGGGGAGCCTCGGCAGGCGTCGCGGTGGCGTGGGACGGGCCGGCGGGGCGGGCGGCGCCGAGGTCGGGACCGGCCGGGCCCCGGGCGACGTGGCGGCCTCCAGCATCGCCTCCAGGTGCTCGGCCGGCACGCCCCAGCCGAAGAGGGCGCCCTGGCCGAAGCGGCAGCCGGCCGCCACCACCGCGGCCAGCTCCGTCGGGGTGGTGACGCCCTCGGCGATGACCTCCAGGCCGAGCTGGTGACCGAGCCGCATCACGATGTCGACCATCGGTGCGAAGGCCGGCCCGTCCGTACCGATCGGCCGGACCGGCTCGTGCTCGGCGACGAGGCTGTGATCGATCTTGAGAATGTCGATCGGGAGGCGGCGCAGCTGGCCGAGCGACGAGTACCCGGCGCCGAAGTCGTCCAGGGCGATCCGGACGCCGGTGCGCCGCAGCGCGCTCAGCCGGCGGATCAGCTCGTCCAGGTCGGTCGCGACCGCGTGCTCGGTGACCTCCAGCACCAGGCGCTGCGGTGGGACGTGGTGGGCGCGCAGCGCCTCGGCGACCTGGACGACGTACTCCGGGGCGTGCAGCTCCCGGGGCGAGACGTTCACCGACACCCACACGTCGTGGCCGTCGGCCAGCCAGCGGGAGAGCTGGTGGCAGGCCTCGTGCAGCACCCAGGCACCCAGCTTGGCGATCATCCCGCACTCCTCGGCGAGGGGGATGAACTCGTCGGGCCGCACGTTGCCCAGCTCCGGATGGCGCCACCGCAGCAGCGCCTCGGCGCCGACCGGGCGCACCGACGGCAGCGAGGCGACCGGCTGGAACGCGAGCCGCAGCTCGCCGCGGTCGATCGCGCCGCGCAGCTCGTGCTCCAGGGTGGTCCGCCGGCGCAGCAGCCGGTCGTACGCGGCGTCGTACCGCTCGATCCGGTTCTTGCCGCGCTGCTTGGCGTACCGCAGGGCGAGGTCGGCGTGGCGCAGCAGCAGCTCGACGTCCGGCTCGCCGGCCCAGCCGGCGGTGCCGATGCTCACCGAGAGGAAGACCGCCCCCTCCGGCTGCTGGTACGCGGCGCCGAGCACCCCGAGCAGCCGCTGACCGACCCGGTCGGCGTCGGCCGGCCGGCCCGGCATCAGCACGGCGAACTCGTCGCCGCCGAGACGGGCCGCCACGTCGCCGGGGCGCAGGTTGCCGCGCAGCCGCCGGCCCACCTCGGCGAGCACCGCGTCGCCGGCGTCGTGGCCCCGCATGTCGTTGACGTTCTTGAAGCCGTCGAGGTCGAGGGTGAGCAGCACGCACGGGGTGCCCGCCTGCGCGCAGCGGTGCAGGGCCCGCAGCAGCCCCCGCCGGTTGGCCAGGCCGGTCAGCGGGTCGGTGTGCGCGAGCTCACGGAAGTGGGCCTCCCGCTCGGCCAGCCGGCCCGCGTACCTGCGGACGTCGTGCAGGGTCAGGTACTGCCGGGCCACCAGCGCGAAGCCCTCCACGCTGCCGGCCACGATGCCCAGCGCGTCGAACCGGCCGTCCTGGAGCAGGTGGTACATCGCCGAGGCGGCCATCGCGACCATCGGCAGCACGCCGTACTCGGCGTCGCGCCGGTTCACGTCGACCTCGAACCGGCAGGGCGGGTCGAGCCGCCGGACCACCAGCGCGACGGTCAGCAGACCGGCGGCCAGCACCGCCGCGCCGACCAGCGCCACCACCGGGCCCGCCTGGCACAGCCCGGTGGCGATGCCGAGCCCGCCGGTGGTCACGCCGACGGCGCCGGTCACGAGCGTGGCGAGCCGGTGCCGCCGGGGCGGGGCCCGGAAGACCACGATGATGGCCAACCCAGCGGTGAGCGCCGCGCTGACGGTGGCGAGCAGGATCGGCTCGCAGGCCATCGGGGTGGCGTCGCCGAGCAGCCGGGTCGGCTCGGAGAAGAGCACCCACCCCACGAACCAGAGCGCGGTGGCGACGATCAGGCCGTCCAGCGACAGCCGGGTGGCCACCCCGGGCGTGGGCGCCACCCCGGGCAGCCGCAGGATCCCGGCCGCGAAGAGCAGGCCGCTGACGGCGGTGACCAGCGCGACCACCTCGGCCCAGCCGGGGCGCCGGACCGACCCGTGCCCGGCGTGCCCCGCCGCCTCCAGCGCCACGCCCGCCCCGACCAGCACCGCCACCAGCCCGACGCCGGCCGCCGCGGCGAGCAGCACGTACGCCGAGCGGTGCGCCACCTCCCGCCGCCGCACGCCGGCGGTCAGCAGCGCGACGCCCGACGCGGCGACGAGCGCGCTCAGCACCGCGACGGTGAGCATGCCCGGGGGTGACAGCACGCCCTCAACTGTGCCGGATCACCCCGCGCGGTGGGGTACCGGGTGTGCATCTGTTGGGACACGTCCTGCGCGGGCGGCGGTCGCGCGGGCGGCGGTGCCAGACTGGTATGCATGCCTGAGCTGCGGTCGAAGACCTCCACGCACGGTCGGACGATGGCCGGCGCCCGGGCCCTGTGGCGGGCCACCGGGATGACCGACGACGACTTCGGCAAGCCGATCGTCGCCATCGCCAACAGCTTCACCCAGTTCGTCCCCGGTCACGTCCACCTCAAGGACCTCGGCGGGCTCGTCGCCGACGCGGTGGCCGAGGCCGGCGGGGTCGGCCGCGAGTTCAACACCATCGCGGTCGACGACGGCATCGCGATGGGCCACGGCGGGATGCTCTACTCGCTGCCCAGCCGGGAGCTGATCGCCGATGCCGTGGAGTACATGGTCAACGCCCACTGCGCGGACGCCCTGGTCTGCATCTCCAACTGCGACAAGATCACGCCGGGGATGCTGCTGGCCGCGCTCCGGCTGAACATCCCGACCGTCTTCGTCTCCGGCGGGCCGATGGAGGCCGGCAAGACGGTCGCGATCGAGGGCGTGGTCCACTCCAAGATCGACCTGATCGACGCGATGATCGCCGCCTCCAACGAGGCGGTCACCGAGGACCAGCTCGGGGCCATCGAACGCTCCGCCTGCCCGACCTGCGGCTCCTGCTCCGGCATGTTCACGGCCAACTCGATGAACTGCCTCACCGAGGCCATCGGCCTGGCGCTGCCGGGCAACGGCTCGACCCTCGCCACCCACGCCACGCGCCGGTCGCTCTTCGTCGAGGCCGGGCGCACCGTCGTGGAGATCGCCAAGCGGTGGTACGACGGCGACGACGCCTCCGTGCTGCCCCGGTCGGTCGCCAGCCGCCCGGCATTCGAGAACGCGGTGGCCCTGGACGTGGCGATGGGCGGATCGACGAACACGATCCTGCACCTGCTCGCCGCCGCGCGGGAGGCCGAGCTGGACTTCTCGGTCGCCGACATCGACGCCATCTCCCGGCGGGTGCCCTGCCTCGCCAAGGTCGCACCGAACTCGCCGCAGTACCACATGGAGGACGTGCACCGGGCCGGCGGCATCCCGGCCATCCTGGGCGAGCTGGACCGCGCCGGCCTGCTCAACCGGGAGGTGCACGCCGTGCACTCCCCCTCACTGGACCGCTGGCTGGCCGACTGGGACGTGCGCGGCAGAACGGCGGTCCCGGAGGCCGTCGAGCTGTTCCACGCCGCCCCGGGCGGGGTCCGCACCACCGAGCCGTTCTCCACCACCAACCGCTGGTCGTCGCTGGACACCGACGCGACGGGCGGCTGCATCCGTGACCGTGCGCACGCGTACAGCGCCGACGGCGGGCTGGCCATCCTGCACGGCAACCTCGCGCCGGACGGCTGCGTGGTGAAGACCGCCGGCGTGCCCGAGGAGTGCCTGACGTTCCGTGGCCCGGCGAAGGTGTACGAGTCCCAGGACGACGCGGTGTCGGCGATCCTGGCGAAGGACGTCGTCGCCGGTGACGTGGTGGTGATCCGGTACGAGGGGCCGAAGGGCGGCCCGGGCATGCAGGAGATGCTCTACCCCACCTCGTTCCTCAAGGGCCGCGGGCTGGGCCGGGCCTGCGCGCTGCTCACCGACGGTCGGTTCTCCGGCGGCACCTCCGGGCTGTCCATCGGGCACGTCTCACCGGAGGCGGCCTCCGGCGGCCTGATCGCGCTGGTCGAGGAGGGCGACGAGATCGTCATCGACATCCCGGGGCGCTCCATCGAGCTGAACGTGCCGGACGACGTGCTCCAGGCCCGCCGGATCGCCCAGGAGAAGCGGGACCGCCCGTACACCCCGGTCGACCGGCAGCGCCCGGTGTCGGCGGCGTTGCGCGCGTACGCCTCGATGGCCACCTCGGCCAGCGACGGCGCCTACCGCCGCGTCCCCGAGTGAGAAGGAAGGGCCCCTTCTTAACGCCCAGGGCGGTGGAAGGGGCCCTTCTTAACACCGCAGCGGGCACGGTGGCTTCACTGGTTGCCGCGCGGGACGCCACCCGGATCGGCGGCGGGGTTCTGGTCGGCGGGCGAGGTGCCGCCGTACGATCCGCCGCCCGGCGACATTCCTGCGACCCCCATCGGCGACTGGAACTGCTCGTCCGGCTCGCCGGTCTCGCCGTGGATCCGGTCGGGGGCTCCGGGACCGGGGTCTGCGCCCCCGGCGTGCTCGTCGAGTTCCTCGGGCAGGGAGGGATCAACCGGTTTCGTCATGCCCACCAGGTACCACCACGGGCGCCGGCGAAACCGCACCGGGCAACGCCGTGCCGAAGGCGTTAAGAAGGGGCCCCTCCACTACCGGAGACGTTAAGAAGGGGCCCTTCCTTTCAGTCGTTCACGCAGCGGAGGGTCGGGCGGCGGGTGAGCGCGGCGGGGTCCAGTGGGGTGTCCGCGCGGACGGTGAAGGTGACGGACTCGCCGGGCAGCAGCGTCACCAGTGCCTCGTCGACTTCGGCCGACGGATCGAGGCGGTCCGGGAACAGGGTCAGGTCACGCAGGATCGTCCGCGCGGAGACCCGGACCCGGTGGCCGCCGTCGGCCGGCTCGACCGTCGCGTCGTACCCGGCCGCCGGCCACGCGACGTCGCGATCCTCGGCGTAGAACCAGAGCGCCCGCTCGGCCTCCTCCCCCGCCTCGGCGAGCAGCAGCTCCCGGCGGGCCTCCTCCGGCCGCGCCAGCTCCGCCGGCAGCGCCCGCACCACCGAGGAGTACGGCGGCACGTCCAGCTCGACCGCGGTCTTCGCCCGCGGCTCACCGGCCAGGGTCAGCCGGGTGACCGTCGCCCCGGTCCGCCACGGCGAACCGGTCTCGTTCACCGCGACCAGCGCCAGCCCGCCGTCGCGGGGTTGGACGGTGAGCAGCCGGTCGGCGTACGCCCGGCGCAGCGCGTACCACAGCGGTTTGCGCCGGCCGTCGCCGTCGACCGCGGACCAGGAGGTGACCGGCCAGCAGTCGTTCAGCTGCCACACGATGGTGCCGGTGCAGTGGTCCCGGTGGGAGCGGAAGTGCTCCACCCCGACCTGGATCGCGCGGGCCTGGACGAGCTGGGTGAAGTAGTGCCAGTCGTCGAAGTCGCGCGGGGCCGGCAGGTGGGCGTCGAGACCCCGGCGCAGCTTGCGGTCGCCGTCGGTCGCCTTCTGGTGGTGGACCATGCCGGGTGAGTCGTGGGCGAGCGGCTCGTCGGTCAGCGCCCGGCGCAGCGTCGCGTACGCCGGGGGCGCCTGCCAGCCGAACTCGGCGACGAAGCGGGGCACGTACTCGCGGTACGTCAGGTAGTCGGCGGTGTTCCAGACGTCCCAGATGTGCGTGGTCCCGTAGGCGGGATCGTTGGGGTGGATGTCCTCGCTGCCGGACCAGGGGCTGCCCGGCCAGTAGGGGCGGGTCGGGTCCAGCTCGGCGACGATCCGGGGCAGCAGGTCCAGGTAGTAGCCGCGGCCCCAGCTGCGCCCGGCGAGCGGCTCCTGCCAGTCCCAGTCGTGCCAGCCCCAGATGTTCTCGTTGTTGCCGGTCCACAGCACCAGCGACGGGTGCGGCGCGAGGCGGACCACCTGCTCGGCCGCCTCCGCGGCGACCTCGGCGGCGATCGGCTCCTCTTCGGGGTACGCGGCGCAGGCGAAGAGGAAGTCCTGCTGCACCAGGAGGCCGCGCTCGTCGGCCAGCTCGTAGAAGTCCTCCGACTCGTACCGGCCGCCGCCCCACACCCGCAGCAGGTTGATGTTGGCGCCGGCGGCCTGGTCGAAGCGCCGCGCCAGCCGCTGGCGGGTGATCCGGCTGGGGAAGGCGTCGTCGGGGATCCAGTTCACGCCCCGGACGAAGATCGGGGTGTCGTTGACGTGCAGGGTGAACGGGGCGCCGTGCGCGTCGGGGGCGGTGTCGACCCGTACCGACCGGAAGCCGATGCGCCGCCGCCAGGTGTCGAGCACGGCGCCGTCACCGTCGGCGAGGGCCACGTCCAGGGTGTGGCGCGCCTGGTCGCCGTACCCCCGGGGCCACCACAGCTGCGGGTCGCGGACGGTGAGGGTCAGGACGGCCCGATGCTCCCCCGCCTCGATCCGCGCCTCGGCGTCGGCACCGGCGACGGAGGCGCGGACGGTGACCGGCACGTCGGCGGCGCGCTCCACGTCGACGTGCAGCTCGACCCGGCCCTCGCCGCCGGCGACGGTGACCAGCGGGCGGACGGTCCGCAGCCGGGCGGTGGACCAGCCGTGCAGGCCGATCTCCCGCCAGATGCCGGCGGTGACCACCGTGGGCCCCCAGTCCCACCCGAAGTTGCAGGCCATCTTCCGGATGAAGGGGAACGGCTCGGGGTACGCGTTGGGCCGGTCGCCGAGCCGGTCACGGTGTGCCTCGGCGTACCGGTACGGCGAGTCGAAGCGGACGGCGAGGGCGTTGTTCCCGGCCCGCAGCAGGGCGGTGACGTCGAAGCGGTACCCGCGGTGCATGTTCTCGGTGCGGCCGACCTCGGCGCCGTTGAGGGTCGCCGTGGCGACCGTGTCCAGGCCGGCGCAGACCAGGTCGAGGCGCTGGTGCCCGCCCGACGGCCGGTCGAACGTCGTCTCGTACACCCAGTCGGTGCGCCCGATCCAGGCGAGCCGCGTCTCGTTGTCGTCGAGGTACGGGTCCGGGACGAGCCCGGCGGCGAGCAGGTCGGTGTGGACGCAGCCGGGGACGGTGGCCGGCACCACCCGGCCGGCGACCGCGGCCGGCACCTCCGGTCCGGGCAGCGCCCGCAGGGTCCAGCCCTCGTGCAACGGGGTCACGACTTCACCGCACCTTCCATGATTCCCCGGACGATGTGCTGGGCGTTGTACTCACCAGGCTGATCGTGACGTTCGGGTTGGCGTCCTCGTACGTGGCCTTCAGCTCGTCGAGACCGAAGTCGCCCCAGAAGTGATTTTGAGGGTGACCGGCCCGCCGGGCTTCGAGCCACCACCACCGCTGTTGCCGCTGCACGCCGCCACCAGGACGAGGCTGACCGCACCGACGGCGGCTCTCCTCGCCCACCGGGCCAGGGATCGCGTCATCACATCCTCCACCCAACTGGTATCGCTCCCGGCATCGAACGACATCTACTGAACCGGATAAGTGCCGACACCGTACGGGCGGCCTGCGACCGTGTCAACGGCCGGGCTGACGTAGGCTGAACCGAGCAAGTGAACAGCGGCCGCCGACGCGGAGCGGCGGAGCACGAAGGGGGCGCCGGTGAAGCGGCCGACCATCGCCGACGTCGCGCGCCGGGCCGGGGTCTCGAAGGGAGCGGTCTCCTACGCGCTCAACGGCCAGCCCGGCGTCTCGGAGACGACCCGGCAACGCATCCTCGCCGTCGCGGCGGAGATCGGCTTCAGCCGCAGCAGCGCCGCCCGGGCGCTCTCCGGCGCCACCTCGGACGCCATCGGCCTGGCGTTGTGCCGGCCCGCCCGCACCCTCGGGATCGAGCCGTTCTTCATGGAGCTGATCAGCGGCGTCGAGGCGGAGCTCTCCGCCCGGTCGTACGCGCTGACCCTCCAGGTGGTCGCCGACCAGGACGCCGAGATCGCCGTCTACCGCCGCTGGTGGGGCGAACGGCGGGTGGACGGGGTGCTCGTGTGCGACCTGCGCACCGACGACCGGCGCGTCCCCGTCCTGGAGGAGCTGGGCCTGCCCGCCGTCGTGATCGGCGGGCCCGGCGGCACCGGGCGGCTGGCCAACGTCTGGTCCGACGACGCGGCGGCCCTGGTGGAGACCATGGAGTACCTGGTCGCCCTCGGCCACCGCCGCATCGCCCGGGTGGGCGGCCTGCCCGAGCTGCTGCACACGTCCATCCGCACCGAGGCCTTCACCGAGGTGCGCCGGCGGCTCGACCTGCCCGACGCGGTCACCGTCTCGTCCGACTACACCGGCGAGGAGGGCGCCCGCGCCACCCGCCGCCTGCTCAGCTCGCCCGCGCGGCCCACCGCCGTCATCTACGACAACGACGTGATGGCGATCGCCGGGCTGTCGGTGGCGCAGGAGATGGGGCTCGCCGTCCCGGGCGACCTGTCCATCGTGGCGTGGGACGACTCACCGCTGTGCCGGCTCGTGCACCCGCCGCTGACGGCGCTGGGTCGGGACATCCCCGCGTACGGCGCCCACGCCGCCCGCCAACTGCTGGCGGTGGTCGGCGGGTCGCCGGTCGGCGGGTTCCAGGACGAGACCGCGCACCTCACCCCGCGCGGCAGCACCGCGTCGCCACCCCGGCTTGACTGAACCGATTCAGCCGCAGCGTCGTCAGCGGGACGCGTAGGGGAACTCGTCGAAGTACGCCTCGACCCGCTCGGCGGTGGCCGGCCGGGCGAGGGCGAACCCCTGCCCGTACCGGCACCCGGCGCGCTGCGCCCCCGCCACCTGGTCCTCCGACTCCAACTCCTCGACGACGATCTCCAGGCCGAGCCGGGCGCCGACACTCACCACCACGTCGATCAGCGGCCCCGACGCGTCCGTCCCCCGGGTCACCAGCTCCGGGCCCACCTTGAGCAGGTCGATCGGGAGCCGGCGCAGCTGCGCGAGGGAGGCGTGCTCGGCGCGGAAGTCGTCCAGCGCGGTGCGGACACCCAACGACCGCAACCCCGCCAGCCGGGCCACCACCGTCGGCAGCTCCGCCGCCACCCTCGGCTCGGCCACCTCGACCACCAGCCGATCCGGCGGCAAGCCGTACGCGTCGAGCACCGCCGCCGTCCGGGGCACGAAGTCCGGCGCGGTCAACTCACGGACGGTCACGTTGATCGCCATCCACAGCTCACGCCCGGTGCCGGTCCAGTCGGCCAGCTGCCGGCAGGCCCGGTCGAGGACCCAGAGGCCCAGCTCGCCCACCACGTCGAGATCCTCCGCCACCGGCAGCAGCTCGGCGGGAAGCACCGTGCCGAGCACCGGGCTGCGCCAACGCAGCAGCGCCTCCGCGCCCACCGGCACCCGGTCTGCCAGCCCGAGCACCGGCTGGAAGACCAGGTCCAGCTCCCCCCGGGCGACCGCACCGGGCAGTTCCCGCTCCAGATCCAGGCGGCGGACCAGCTGCTCCTCCAGGTAGGCGTCGTACCACTCGACCCGGTCCCGGCCGAGCTGCACGGCCCGCCGGCGAGCCAGGTCCGCCTGGCGCAGCACGTCCTCCGGGTCGGTCCCGCCGGTCTCGGCCAGCCCGATGCTGGCCTGAAGCCGCAGCACCGCGCCGGGCACCTGGTAGGGCTGGGTGAGCGCGGCGACCAGCCGGGTCCCCAGCGCGTACGCGAGCAACGGCCCGACGCCGGTCGCCACCGCGAAGCCCGTGTGGGTCACGTCGGCCACCAGGTCGCCCGGGCCGAGGACGGCCCGGGTCCGGCGCGCCACCTCGGCCGCCAGGTCGGGACCGGCGAGCTGCTCCGCCACGTCGGCGCTGGGCGCGTGCAGCTCCACCACGAGCAGCGCGCCCGACGGGGGCGGCGCGTCCCGCAGCACGGCGAGCGCCCGCAGCAGCGCACTCCGGTCCCCGGTCAGGCCGGCCCCGGCCGCCCCGCCCGCCGGCGGCGGCACCGAGCCGCCCGCCCCGACGGACCCGGCCGCGCCGTCCACCGGCGCGGGAACCCGCCCGGCGTGCGGACGCCGCCGGGGCCGGAGCAGCTCCCGGAGCACCAGTGGCGGGACCACGCAAAGCGCGAGCAGCACGGCCGTCGGGTCGGGCGCCAACCCGGAACCGAGCCACCAGGCGGTCGCCGCGACCACGGCGACCGCCGGTGCCACCACCCGCGGCCAGACGGCGGTCGGCCGCGGCGGCGGGTCCAGCTCCGGGCGCAGCGCGCGCCGCGCACCCCCCGCGGTCAGCAGCACCCCGCCCACCAGCGGGGGTACGGCCAGCAGCCCGGCCCGGTCGGGCAGGGGGCCGGCGGTCAACGTGGCGAGCACGACCAGGCCGGTCAGCGCGAGCGCCGCCCCACCGCGGCACCGGGCCGCACCGGAGTGGCGGTGCGGCCCGGTCAGCGCGGTGAGCGCGGCCACCGCCAGCACGCCGAGCGCCACCGCCGCGGCGAGACGGGCCGGGGCGCCGACGCTGTCGCGTGGCAGGAGCAACCAGGCGGCGAGGGCCAGGCCGGCGCCCGGCCCGGCCGCGTCGGCGGCGCGGCGCAGCCGGACCCGGACCGGTGGGTGCGGCGGGTTGGCCAGCACGGCCAGGCCGGCCCCGAACAGCACGGCCGCGACGGCCAGCCCGGTGACGGCCGCGCTGCTGCGCTGCGCGTCGTCCGCCAGCGGCAGGACGGCGGCGGTGAGCCCGGCGGCGACGACGGCCGCGTCCAGCAGGGCGGCGACCCGCCGGGGCCGGGCCGCCCGGCGCCGCGCGGCGGCCCGGGTGTCGCCGTCCCGGGCGGCCGGACGGGGTGGGCCGGCGGCCAGCCGCGACAGCCGGGTGCCGGCGAGCGCGCTCCCGGCGGCCGCGGTGAGCGCCACCACGCCCAGGGCGGGCAGCGGTCCGACCGCGGCGGCGAGCAGGAGCACGGTGACCACTGCGAGAACGACGACCTCCGGCAGGGCCGGTCGGCGGGCCGGGGCGCGGAGCGGGTACGCGAGGGGCACGGCGATCGCCTTCGTGAGGGGGCACGGGGGCGGTGCGGCGGGGCGGGACGCGAACGAAAGTCCGGTGCCCAACCCTCGTCAACGAGGCGGCGACCGGGCGGTGACGCCCACCTTACCGTGACGTGCGTCACCGCCCGGGCCGGCCGGCGACCGGTGCGGCCCGCCGCGTCCGGCGGCTGGGCAGGGTGGGATCATCGGGGGGTGAGCAGCTCCGACACCGTCCGGTTCCGGCACAACCAGGCCATCGCGGCGGCCGCGGTGATCGCCTTCATCGGCGCCCTGCCACTGGCCAACGCCGAGTGGTACTTCCTGCCGGTGCTGCTCGTCCCCCTCGCCGTGGGCCTGTGGGCGTGGCGGGCCGGCACCGACGCCGACTCCCGGGGTCTGCGCCTGCGGGCGCTCACCGGGGAGCGCCGCATCACCTGGGACCAGGTCGTCGAGCTGGCCAGCGATCCGCGCGGCCGGGCGGTCGCCCGCCTCGACGACGGCCGGGAGGTGCCGCTCCCGGCGGTCCGCGGGAAGGACCTGCCCCGGCTGGTCGCCGCCACCGGCCAGAGCCGGCCCGACGAGCCGGCTCAGTAGCCGTCGACCACGGCGTTGATCAGCGGCGCCCCGGCGGCGAACCGGCGGACCTGATCCCCCACCAGCCGGTACGCCCGTGGCAGCAGGCCGCGTACCGAGCCGGCGACGTGCGGGGTGAGCAGCACGTTCGGCATCGTCCACAGGGGATGGTCGGAGGGCAGCGGCTCCGGGTCGGTCACGTCCAGCGCGGCCGAGATCCGGCCGGTACGCAGCTCGGCGACCAGCGCCTCGGTCCGGGCCACCGGGCCACGCGCGGCGTTGACCAGCAACGCGCCGTCCCGCATGGCCCCGAGGAACGCCCCGTCGACCAGCCCACGGGTCTGCTCGGTCAGCGGCACCAGCAGCACCACCACGTCGGCTTCGGGAAGCAGCCGGGGCAGCTCGGCCACGCCGTGGACGCCCGGCCGGGCCGTCCGCGCGACCAGGGTGAGGCTCACCTCGAACGGTTCGAGGCGCCGCCGGACCGCGGCGCCGATCGAGCCGGCCCCGACGATGAGCACCCGCTTGCCGATCAACTCGTCGGTCGGCGTCACCTGGGCGTACGCCCACTCGCGGCGGGCCTGCGCGCGGGCGAGCGCCGGGAAGGCCCGCAGGTGGGAGAGGATCGCCGTGACCACCCACTCGGCCGTGGCCGGGTCGTGCACCCCGCGGGCGTCGCAGAGCGTCACCCCGGCCGGCATCCGGCCGACCCACGCGTCCGCCCCGGCGGAGAGCAACTGCACGACCTCGAGGTCGGGCAGGTCTCGCAGCAGGGCGGTGGCCGCCGGCCCGGCGAGGAAGGGCGGCACCCAGAACCGGACGTCGGACACCGTCGACGGGAGGCGCGTCGGGTCCGACGCCACCTCCACGGTGACGCCCGGTGGCAGGTCACCGAGCAGGGACGGGCCGTCCTCGTGAGGGATCCACAGCTTCACGCCCGCCGACGATAGGCCCTCGGCCGGCCGGGCGCCCTTCGGGGCGTTCTCCCACACCCGAACGGGCGCCGGATCGCGGGTGACCAGGGTGACCGACGGGCCGGCATCGATCCGCCCCTCGGGCGGGTATAACGGGAGCCGGAGTGCCAGCCGGTCTCCGGATCGTCAACGCGGCCAGACAGGTGGTTCCATGAGCGACGGCACCGACCGACCCTCCGGGCGGTCCGTCCCGATCCCGGGGCTCGGCGACCCCGCCCGGCTGCGGGCGCTCGCGGAGACGCGTTTGGCCGCCACCCCCGACGACGCCTTCGACCGCTTCGCCCGGCTGGTGGCGGACCTGCTCGACGTGCCCGTCGCACTGGTCTCCCTGGTCGACGCCGAGCGACAGTTCTTCCCGGGTGAGACCGGGCTGCCCCAACCGTGGGCCGACCGGCGCGAGGCCCCGCTCAGCCACTCGTTCTGCCAGCACGTGGTCGACCTGGAAACGCCCATGGTGCTGCCCGACGCGCGGCTCTACCCCCGCGTGCGGGACAACCTGGCCATCCCCGACCTCGGTGTGGTCGCGTACGCCGGGATGCCCCTGACCGACCTGGACGGTCGGGTCCTGGGGTCGCTGTGCGCGATCGACAGCAAGCCCCGGGCCTGGACCGCCGCCCAGCTGCGGACGCTCGCCGACCTGGCGGCGGCCTGCTCGTCCGAGCTGCGGCTGCGGATCGCGCTCGACGGCGCGGAGCAGGCCCGGCGGCGGGCCGAGGAGGCGCACTCACGGCTGGCGCTGCTGGCCGGACTGAGCGAGACGCTGGCCGGCACGCTCGACATCGGCACCGCGCTGCGCCAGCTCACCGCCACCATGGTCCCGCTGCTCGCCGACTGGTGCGTGGTCAGCGTGGTGGGCCCGGACGGCGGGCTGCACGACGTGGTGGCGGCGCACCGGGATCCGGCCCGCGCGGCGGACGTGGCCCGCTTCGCCCAGCTCATGCGCACCCGACTCGGGCCCGGGTCGATCACCCTGACCGTGCTGCGCACCGGCACACCGGTGCTCGGCGGCGCCGCCACCCTCGCCGACGTGCGGAGCGGCACGATCGGCTCCGAGATGCCCGAGATCGCCGAGCGGCTGGGCTTCGCCTCGCATCTCACCGTGCCGGTCACGGACACCGGCCGCGACCGCGTGCTCGGGACGGTCACCCTCGTCAACGGCCCGGCCCGACGGCATCTCGACGACGGCGACCTGCTCACCGCCGTGGAGATCGGCCGCCGGGCGGGGCAGGCGATCGGCAACAGCTCGATGTACGGGGAGCAGCGGCACGTCGCCCACGTCCTGCAACACAGCATGCTGCCGCCGCTGCCCACCGACGACCGGTTGGAGCTCGCCGCCCGGTACCAGCCGGCGGCGGACCGGGTCGAGGTCGGTGGCGACTGGTACGACGTCTTCCGGCAACCCGACGGCGACCTGGTCGCCGCGATCGGGGACGTGGCCGGGCACGACATCGAGGCGGCCGCCACCATGGGGCAGCTCCGCAACCTGGTCCGGGGCAACGCGTACGGCCGGACGGACGCCGTCGCCGACCTGATGCGCCACCTGGACGACACGATCCGCGGGTTGCGGATCCCCGCCGTAGCCACCGCCGTCCTGGTCCGCCTGCGGTCGGACGGCCGGGGCGGCCAGTCGGTCGCCTGGTGCAACGCCGGGCACCCGGCGCCCCTCGTGGTACGCGCGGACGGCACCGTGGAGGCCCTGGCGGCGCCGCCGGAGCCCCTGCTCGGCCTGACCGCACCGGTACGGCGGACCACCCACCACGCGACGCTCGCCGGCGGCGACACGCTGCTGCTCTTCAGCGACGGCCTGGTGGAGCGGCGGGACCAGCCCATCGACACCGGCCTCGACGAGCTGGCCGACCGGCTCCGGGGTACGGAAAGCCTGCCCCTGGACCGGCTGTGCGACCTGCTGGTGACCGCGGCGCACCGCCGTGAGGACGACATCGCGCTGCTCGCCGTCCGCGCCCGCTGACCTCCGTCGCGCCGACCGGCGATGCCCGGCGGGCCCGCATCGCCACCGCAGCGGGCTACGCTGGGCCGGGTGAGCGCCCGTCTCCCGTACCGTCGCACCCGCCGCCTCCGGGCGGCGCGCGCCGCCTCGTGCGCGGCGCTGCTGGTCACCACCGGTTGCACCTTCGGCGAGCCGGAGCCGGACCGGGCCGGTGAGCCGCCCACCTTCCCCACGCCGTCGGCGACGGCGAGCCCCGGCGGCGCCGGCCGGGAGGTCGTGGCCACCGTGCTCGCCAAGGGCCTGCGCGTGCCGTGGGGCATCGCCTTCCTGCCCGACGGGGGAGCGCTGGTCACCGAACGGGACACCGGCCGCATCCTCCAGGTCGGCCCCGAGTCCGGCCCCGACGGCCTGAAGGTCACCCGGGTGCAGACGGTCGCCGAGGTGACGGCCGGCGGCGAGGGCGGGCTGATGGGCATCGCCGTCTCGCCGAGCTACCAGCGGGACCGGACGATCTTCATCTACTACACCGCCGAGCGCGACAACCGGATCGCGCGGCTCCGGCTGGGCGAGCGGCCCCAGCCGATCCTGACCGGCATCCCGAAGGCGGGCATCCACAACGGCGGTGGCCTCGCGTTCGGGCCGGACGGCCAGCTCTACGCCAGCACCGGCGACGCCGGCGACCGGACGCAGTCGCAGGACGCCAAGCGCCTCGGCGGCAAGATCCTGCGGATCACCACCGACGGGAAGCCCGCGCCCGGCAACCCGTTCCCCGACTCCCCGGTCTGGTCGCTCGGACACCGGAACGTGCAGGGGTTCACCTGGGCCGCCAACCAGAAGATGTACGCGGTCGAATTCGGACAGAACACCTGGGACGAGATCAACGAGATCGTCAAGGGCCGCAACTACGGGTGGCCGGAGGTCGAGGGCCGCTCCGACGACCGCCGGTACGTCAACCCGATCACCCAGTGGCCCACCTCCGACGCCTCGTGCTCCGGGCTCGCCCGGGCGGAGTCGCTGCTGGCGACGGCCTGCCTGCGGGGCCGGCGGCTCTGGCTGGTCGAGCTGACCGAGACCGGTACGGTGCTCGGCCAGCCGCGTGACCTGCTGACCAACCGCTTCGGCCGGCTGCGGGCGGTCGCCGCGGCGCCGGACGGCTCGCTGTGGGTGAGCACGTCGAACCACGACGGGCGCGGCGACCCGGCACCGGAGGACGACCGGCTGCTGCGCCTGGTGTTCGCTCAGGGCGGAGCCGGACGAAGCTGACGTCGGGGGACGCCACGCGCAAGGTTTGCCAAGATCCGTCGGCGGGCAGGTCAGAATCTCAGCATGGATGGGCAGGAGAACGAGCAGCAGGAGGGCCGGAGCGACGTGGCACCGAAGGCCGGCCGTACACGGCGGTTCGCCCTCCCCGGGCCGACCGACGGCCGACGCAGGTGGCGGGCCCTCCGCGCGACCGGTGTGACGCTGGCGGTCCTCGCGGTCGCCCTGGCCGGGGTCATGATCGGTGCGCTGGCCGGCGGCCGGGTCAGCACCGACATCGGGCCGTTCCAGGCGGACCTGACGGTGGCCCCGGCCCTCACCGGCAGCACCACCGTCGACGTCCCCCCGCTCGGCGCGCTGCTGCTCGACAGCCACGACGGGCCGACCCACCTGACCGTGGAGCTGGGTGCGCTCGACCAGGGCCGCACCGAGGCGCTCCTCGACGACCCGGCCAGCCTCAGCCAGGCGAGCCGCACCGCGGTCGACGACGTCCGCGAGGGCGTGATGCGGCTGGGCCTGCGTACGGCGGCCTCGACCGTGCTGGTCACCCTGGTGCTGGCCCTGCTGGTGTTTCGCGACACCCGGCGGGCCGCCTGGGCGGGCGGGCTCGCGCTGGCGGTGACCGCGGCCAGCCTCGGCACCGCGGCGTCCACCCTGCGCCCCCAGGCCATCGAGGAGCCGCGCTACGAGGGGCTGCTGGTCAACGCGCCGGCCATCGTCGGTGACGCCCGCCGGATCGCCAACGACTACACCCGGTACGCCGAGCAGCTCCAGCGCATCGTCGGCAACGTCAGCCAGCTCTACACCACCGTCTCGGCGCTGCCCGTGTACGAGCCGGACCCGGACACCACCCGGGTCCTGCACATCTCCGACATGCACCTCAACCCCGCGGCCTGGCAGCTCATCCGCACCGTGGTGGAGCAGTTCAACATCGACGTGGTGGTGGACACCGGCGACATCACCGACTGGGGCAGCGAGCCGGAGGCGTCCTACGTCGGCGCGATCGGGCTGCTCCAGAAGCCGTACGTGTTCATCCGGGGCAACCACGACTCGGGCCGTACAGCGGCGGCGGTGGCCCGCCAGCGCAACGCGATCGTGCTCGACAACACCACCACCACCGTCGCCGGGCTGACCATCGCCGGCATCGGCGACCCCCGGTTCACCCCGGACAAGAGCACCTCGCCGGCGGGCAGCGGCCTGACCCGGGAAACCGCCGACCAGCTCATCGACACCGGCGACAAGCTCGCCGCGACGGTACGCAGCTCGCCCCGGCCGGTGAACATCGGGCTGGTGCACGATCCCGCGTCCGCCGGGCCGCTCGCCGGCACCACTCCCCTGGTGCTCGCCGGCCACACCCACCGGCGCGACGTGTCCAAGCTGCCGCAGGCACCCGGTCAGTCGCCCACCCTGCTGATGGTGCAGGGGTCGAGCGGCGGCGCCGGCCTGCGCGGGCTGGAGGGCGAGCAGCCGACGCCCCTGTCGATGAGCGTCCTGTACTTCGACGACGAGAACAAGCTGCTCCAGGCGTACGACGACATCACGGTGGGCGGCACCGGGCAGGCCCAGGTGAACCTCCAGCGGCACATCGTGGAGGACCCGAAGGCCGGCGCCCCCGCACCGGTCACCCCGACCCCGACCCGCTGACCCGGGCGCGGGCGTACGCGCCGTCGGCGCCCCCGTGCCGGCGTGCGCGGGTGCCGGCCGTGCGCGGGTGCCGGCCGTGCGCGCCGTCGGCCCCGGTGCCGGCGTGCGCGTTCGGCTCGGCCCGCCGGTCCCCGCGTCAGCGGAGGGACAGGGCGGCGAGAGCGGCGTTGACGATGCTGCCGGGGAGGAGGTCGTGCAGTTCGTACAACTCGGTGACGCTGCCGGACTGACCGAACTCGTCCACCCCGAGGGGCACCGCCGGAGCGCCGACCGCCGAGCCGAGCCAGGCCATCGCGTGCGAGGCGGCGTCGTGCACCGTCACCACCGGCACCCGGTCGGCGAAGGCCGTCCGCAGGGCACCGGGGACGCTGGGAACCGTGGCGGTGCGCACGCCCTGCCGCAGGGTGCGCTGCCAGGCCCGGTAGAGACGGTCCAGGCTGGTGACGTCCACGACGTGCGCGGCGACGCCCTCCTCGGCCAGTTCCGCGGCGGCGGCCAGCACCTCCCGCAGCACCGCACCGGACGCGGCGATCTGCACGACCGGGGCGTCCGCCAGGTGCGGGTACGCCTGGTGGGCGTCGACCAGGCGGTACGCGCCGGCGAGCACCTGCCGGCGCAGCACCGCCTCGCCGAGGCGGGCGCGGGCCGCCTCGAAGGGCGCCTGGTCGATCGGGCGGGTGCTGAGCCGGAAGTAGTACGCGCCGTCCTCGGCCGGTGCGGCGGTGGCGGCGGGCGCCCCGCCCTGCGCGATCTGGCCGAACGCGTCGCAGAGCAGCCAGTCCAGGGTGGCCGCGTACGCGGGCTCGACGAAGGTGACCCCGGGCAGCTCCAGGCCGACGCTGGCGGTGATCGTCGACTGGTGCGCGCCGCCCTCGGGCGCGAGGGTGACGCCCGACGGGGTGCCCGCGACGACGAACCGCGACCCGGAGTAGGTGCCGTACAGGAACGCGTCGAGGCCGCGCAGCACGAACGGGTCGTACACGGTGCCGACCGGCAGCAGCGGCTGCCCGGACAGGTCCCACGACAGGCCGAGCTGCCCGAGCAGCAGGAACAGGTTCATCTCCGAGATGCCCAGCTCGATGTGCTGCCCGGCCGGGCTCTCGGTCCAGCGCAGCATCCGGTCCTCGCTCCAGGAACGCTGCTCGGTCGGGGCGAACACCCCGGTCTTGTTGATGAACCCGGCCAGGTTGGTCGAGGTGGCCACGTCGGGCGCGGTGGTGACCAGGTAACGCCCCACCTGCGGGTCGCGGGCCAGGTCGACCAGCACCCGACCGAAGACCTCCTGGGTGGAGATCGGCTTGTTCGCGCGTACCCGGGTGGTCTCCGGGACCGGGACGCCCAGCGCCCGCGTGCGCGGCGCGCGGGACAGCGCCTCCCGGCGCTCGCCGGCCCGGATGCCGGCCGGGGACGCCGGGTCGAGGCGGTCCCACTCGGTCTCGGAGGTCAGGCCCTGCGCGGCGCGCAGCGCGGCGACCTGCTCGGTGGTGAGCAGAGCCGAGTGGTTGCGCGGGTTGCCGGCGATCGGCAGCCCCCAGCCCTTGACGGTGTACGCGAAGACGACGCTGGGCCGGTCGGTGACCGCGTCGCACTGGGCGTACGCGTCGAGCATGGCCGCCAGGTCGTGGCCGCCGAGGTCGGTGACGAGCGGGCCCAGCTCGTCGTCGGAGACGTCCGCGATCAGGTCGGCGACGCCCGCCGGAGCACCGTCGAGGAACTGCTTGCGCAGGGCCGGCCCGGCCAGCCCGAACAGCGACTGGTACTGCTCGTTGGGCATCGCGTCGATCCAGTCGCGCAGCGCCTCGCCGCCGGGCCGGGCGTACGCCTCGGCGAGCCGGCGGCCGTACTTGACCTCGACCACGTGCCAGCCGGCCGCCTCGAACTGCCCCCGCCACTGGTCGATGCGGACGCCGGGAACCACCCGGTCCAGCGACTGCCGGTTGAAGTCGACCACCCACATGACGTTCCCGAGGCCGGTGGTCGCGGGGTCGGCGACGGCCTCCCAGATGTTGCCCTCGTCCAGCTCGGCGTCGCCGATCAGGGCGATGAACCGGGAGCGCGCGCGCTCGCCGAAGTGCGCGTCGACGTAGCGGCGGGTGGCCGCGGCGAACAGCGGCGCGGCGGCGCCCAGCCCGACCGAGCCGGTCGAGAAGTCCACCTCGTCGGGGTCCTTGGTCCGGGACGGGTACGACTGGAGGCCGCCCCGCGCCCGCAACCGGGTCAGGTACGACCGGTCCAGGTTGCCGAGCAGGTACTGGATGGCGTGGAACACCGGCGACGCGTGCGGTTTCACGGCGACCCGGTCCTCGGCGTCGAGGTGCGCGAACCACAGCGCGGTCATCGCGGTGACCAGGGAGGCGCTCGACGCCTGGTGCCCGCCCACCTTCACCCCGTCACCGGTGTCCCGGTCGTGGTTGGCGGCGTCGACGATGCGGGTGGCGAGCCAGAGCACCCGCCGCTGGATCTCGTCGAGGACGTCGAGGTCGTGCTGGTTCACGGTGACTCCATCCGGGCGTCGCCGTTGACGCCCTCCGAGGGGTGTGGGGGGTTGGGAAGGGCCCCTTCCTATGCACCAGGCGTTAAGAAGGGGCCCTTCCTTGCACGTCAGCCCTGGGCGCCCAGGCGGGTCAGGATCAGTTCGCGGACGGTCTTGGCGTCGGCCTGACCCCGGGTGGTCTTCATCACCGCGCCGACCAGCGCGCCGGCCGCGGCCGTCTTGCCGCCACGGACCTTGTCGGCGATGTCCGGGTTGGCGGCGATCGCCTCGTCCACGGCGGCGGTCAGCGCCCCGGTGTCCGAGACGACCTCCAGGTTCCGGTTGGTCATGATCTCGGTGGGCGTACCCTCGCCGGCCACGACGCCCTCCAGGACGGTCCGGGCCAGCTTGTCGTTGAGCTTGCCCGCGTCGACCAGGCTCTGCAGCTCGGCCACCTGCGACGGGGTGGCCCCGACGTCGGCCAGCTCCACGCCGGCCTCGTTGGCGCGGCGGGACAGCTCACCGAGCCACCACTTGCGGGCGGCGGCCGGGGTCGCGCCGGCGGCGACCGTCGCCTCGATCAGCTCGACCGCACCGGCGTTGAGCACCGACTGCATGTCCAGGTCGGACAGACCCCACTGTTCCTGCAGGCGCCGCCGGTGCAACCGGGGCAGCTCGGGCAGCGCGGCCTTCAGCTCGGCCACCCACGCCGGGTCCGGCGCGAGCGGCACCAGGTCCGGCTCGGGGAAGTACCGGTAGTCGGTCGCCGTCTCCTTGGACCGGCCCGGCGTGGTGTCACCGGTGTCCTCGTGGAAGTGCCGGGTCTCCTGGGTGATCCGGCCGCCCGCGTCGAGCACCGACGCCTGCCGGATCATCTCCGAGCGGACCGCCCGCTCCACCGAACGCAGCGAGTTGACGTTCTTCGTCTCGGTGCGGGTGCCCCACTCCTCCCCGGGCAGGTTGAGGGAGGTGTTGACGTCGCAGCGCAGCGAACCCTCCTCCATCCGCACGTCGGAGACGCCGAGCGAGCGGATCACGTCACGCAGCTCGGTGACGTACGCGCGGGCCACCTCCGGCGCCAGCGCGCCGGTGCCGGTGACCGGCTTGGTGACGATCTCGACCAGGGGGATGCCGGCCCGGTTGTAGTCCACCAGCGACTCGGTGGCGCCGTGGATGCGACCGGTCGCGCCGCCGACGTGCAGCGTCTTGCCGGTGTCCTCCTCCAGGTGCACCCGCTCGATGCCGATGCGCACGGTCTCGCCGTTCACGTCGACGTCCAGGTAGCCGTCGACGCAGAGCGGCTCGTCGTACTGGCTGATCTGGAAGTTCTTCGGCATGTCCGGGTAGAAGTAGTTCTTCCGCGCGAACCGGCACCACTCGGCGATCGAGCAGTGCAGCGCCAGACCGATCCGGATCGTCGCCTCGATGGCCGCCTTGTTGGCCACCGGCAGCGAGCCCGGCAGGCCCAGGCAGACCGGGCAGACCCGGGTGTTCGGCGCGCCGCCGAAGTCGGTCGGGCAGCCGCAGAACATCTTGGTGTTCGTGCCCAGCTCGACGTGGGTCTCCAGGCCGATCACCGGTTCGAAGCGCGCGACGACCTCGTCGTACGCGGGCAGTGTCGTCGTCATCGGTGCTCCTGCCTCACAGTGCCGGTGGGGTGAACGTGCCGACGGCGCTCTCCAGCGCGGCCGCGACCCGGTACATCCGGTCGTCGGCCATCGTCGGTGCCATGACCTGTAGCCCGACCGGCAACCCCTCGGACAGGCCGCACGGCACCGAGATGCCCGGACCGCCGTACAGGTTCGTCGGAATGGTGAACAGGTCGGCCAGGTACATCTGGTACGGGTCGGAGGTGCGCGCCCCGATCGGGAACGCCACGAACGGCGTCGTCGGCGAGATCAGCGCGTCGACCTGCTCGAACGCGGCGGTGAAGTCCCGGGTGATGAGCGTGCGGACCTTCTGCGCCTGCCCGTAGTACGCGTCGTAGTAGCCCGACGAGAGGGCGTACGTGCCGATCATGATGCGGCGCTTGACCTCGGGGCCGAAGCCGGCCTCGCGGGTCAGCGACATGACCTCCTCCAGCGACCGGTTGCCGTCGTCGCCGACCCGCAGGCCGAAGCGGACACCGTCGAACCGGGCCAGGTTGGAGGAGCACTCGCTCGGGGCGATCAGGTAGTACGCCGGCAGCGCGTACCTGAAGTGCGGGCAGGACACCTCGACGATCTCGGCGCCCAGCTTGGTGAGCGTGTCGACCGCGTCGCGGAACGCGGCCGTGATGCCCGGCTCGGCGCCCTCGCCGGCGAACTCCTTCACCACGCCCAGCTTGACGCCGGTCAGGTCCCCGGTCGCGCCGAGCTTCGCGGCGGCCACCACGTCCGGCACCGGGGCCGGGATGGAGGTGGAGTCGCGCGGGTCGTGGCCGGCGATCGCCTCGTGCAGCAGCGCGGCGTCCAGCACAGTACGGGCGCACGGGCCGGGCGTGTCCAGCGAGGACGAGAACGCCACCAGGCCGTACCGGGACGTCCCGCCGTACGTCGGCTTCGCACCGACGGTGCCGGTGACGGCGCCGGGCTGGCGGATCGAGCCGCCCGTGTCCGACCCGATCGCGAGCGGCGCCTCGTACGCGGCGAGGGCCGCGGCGCTGCCACCGCCCGAGCCACCCGGGATCCGGCTCAGGTCCCAGGGGTTGTGGGTCGCGCCGTACGCCGAGTACTCGGTGGAGGAGCCCATCGCGAACTCGTCCATGTTGGTCTTGCCGAGCATCACCGTGCCCGCGGCACGCAGCCGCTGCACGATCGTCGAGTCGTACGGCGGGCGCCAGCCCTCCAGGATCTTCGAGCCGACGGTGGTCGGCACGCCCTTCGTGGTGAGCACGTCCTTGACCGCGACCGGCACGCCCGCGAGGGGGCCCAGCTTCTCACCGGCGGCGCGGCGCTCGTCCACCGCGCGGGCCGCGTCCAGCGCACCGGCGGTGTCGACGTGCAGGAACGCGTGCACGCGGTCGTCGACGGCGGCGATCCGGTCCAGGTGGGCCTGGGTGACCTCGACGGCGGAAGCCTCGCCCTTGGCCACCAGGCCGGCGAGCTCCGCGGCGGTCAGTCTCGTCAGATCGGTCACGATGCCACATCCTCGTCCAGGATCCGCGGGACGCGGAACCGCTGCTCCTCGGCGTCGGGCGCGCCCGACAGCGCCTCCTCGGGGGTCAGGCACGGCGTCACCACGTCCTCCCGCAGCACGTTCGTCAGCGGCACGGAGTGGGAGGTCGGCGGAATGTCCGCGGCGGCGACCTCGCCGACCTGGGCGACCGCCTGGAGGATCACGTCGAGCTGGCCGGCGAAGGTGTCCAGCTCCTCCTCCGTCACGGCAAGCCGCGACAGTCGCGCCAGGTGCGCGACCTCCTCGCGGGAAATGGCGGCCATCGGTGCCCCCTTCGTGGCTGTCCTGCTGGGTCCTCCTGCGCCGACCGCGGCGGTGGTGCGTGACGCGCGGTGACCGGAGCGAGTCTATTGTTCCGCCCCGGCGGCGCGTCCCCGACTCCCCCTCCGAGCCCGCCGGACGCCACTGCCCGCACCCCCGGCTCGTCGGGGGCCCCGACCACGAGCGGTCCCGCCGCGCCCCGGTTTCCCGCGCACGCTCACCGCGGGTGCCGGCGCGGGACCGCGGTGTCCGGACCGGCGGCCGGACGGACCGGGCGGTACCGGGCCAGCCAGGCGACGAGTTCCTCGGCCGGCATCGGCCGGGCGTAGAACCAGCCCTGCGCGGCGTCGCACCCGGCCGCGTGCAGCAGCCGCCAGGTGCGCTCGTCCTCGACCCCCTCGGCGACCACCCGCAGCCCGAGCGCGCCGGCCAGCTCGATCATCGACGTGACGATCGCCGCGTCGTCGGCGTCCTCCGTCATGCCCAGCACGAAGGAGCGGTCCACCTTCACCTCGGACAGCGGCAGCCGGCGCAGGTGCTGCAACGACGAGTACCCGGTGCCGAAATCGTCCAGCGCGATCCCCACCCCGAGGCGGTGCAGCCGGGAGATGGTGGCCAGCACCCGGCGCGGGTCCGCCATCAGCGCCCCCTCGGTGATCTCCAGCTGGAGGCGCTGCGGCGGTACGCCGTACCGGGCCAGCCGGCCGGCGATCCGGTCGGCGATCTCGCCGGTGTGCAGGTCCCGCACGCTGACGTTGAGCGAGGCCCGCAATCCGAGACCGGCGGCCGACCACTTCGCGAGCTGCTCCACCACGTCGTCGACCACCCGGAAGGTGAGCAGCCGCATCACGGCGCTCTGCTCCGCCACCCGGATCAGCTCCTCCGGGTCGACCATCCCCCGCCGCGGGTGCCGCCAGCGCAGCAGCGCCTCGACACCCACCACCTCGCCGGTGGCGATCGCGATCTGCGGCTGGTAATACATCGTGATCTCACCGGCGTCGGCGGCCGGCTCGCCGGACTGCCGGTCGGCCGTGCCACGGCCCCGGCGCTGCGGGGTCCCGTCGGGACGGCCGCCGCCCCGGCCCCGCGATCCGTTGCGTGCGCCACCGGCGCGGTCGTGGTGCCGCGCGGGGTCGGCCCGGTCGGCAGCGGCCGGGTGCCCGGCGGCAACGCCCGGGTGTGCGGCGGGACCGGCCAGGTGCCCGGCGGCGACGCCCGGCGGTCCGGCGGCGCCGGCCGCTGGTGCGTCGGCTCCCGCCGCCCGCGCCTCCCGGCGGCGGATCGGGTCGGCGGCGGTGACGATCCGCTGGATCAGCTCGTCGGTGTGGGCCAGGTCGTCGTCCCGCTGCCGCCGGCCACGCAGCCGCCAGCGGCCGGTACGGGAGCCGCCGTCGCGGGCCGGCAGCGCGGCGCCGTCCCCACCCCGCGCGGTGGCCGGAACCGCCAGCGCCGGCCCACCGGGGGCGAGCACCGGCTGGGTCACGTCCCCGTCCCGGCCGTCGGCGCCCACCGTCTCGCCACCGGCCGCTTCGACGTCGGGGTCAGCGAATTCCGCTTCCGGCCGGCCGTCGAGGCCCGGAGCGCCGGCGTCCGGGGCCGGCTCGCCCGGCCCCGGCTGGGCGGTCGAGGGATCGGCGGCCGACGCCCCGGTCTCCAGGACCCGGCGCAGGTCGGCCAGGAGCCCGAGCCGCTCGGCGGAGTTGTGGTCGGACTCGGCCGCGTACACGGCGACCGTGTCGTTGCGGTGCTTCGCGTCGTACATCGCCACGTCGGCGTGGCGCATGAGAGTGGCGAAGTCCTCCCCGTGGTCGGGGAAGAGCGCGATGCCGATCGACCCGCCGACGTCCAGCGGCAGCCCGTCCAGCGGCACCGGCTCGGCCAGCGCCGCGACCACCCGGTCGGCCAACTCGCGCGCCTCGCCGGCGTCGGTTAGCCCCGTCATCACGATGGCGAACTCGTCCCCGCCGAGCCGGGCGACCATGTCCCGCCCGACCACCTCGGTGAGGCGGGCGCTCACCTCGACCAGCAGCCGGTCACCCACCGCGTGCCCGAGCGCGTCGTTGACGTGCTTGAACCGGTCCAGGTCGATCAGCAGCAGCGCCAGCCGGGCGGGCGGCTCGCCGCGCGCCGCCCGCTCCGCGTGCAGGTGCAACTGCTCGCCGACCTCGGCGAGCAGCGCCTTGCGGTTGGGCAGCCCGGTGAGCGGGTCGAGGGAGGCGAGCTGCTGCTGCTCCACGCTGAGCCGGGCCATCCGGTAGACGGCGAACAGCGGCACGAGCACCAGCGGGATCAGCGCAGCGCTCGCGCGGGCGGCGGTGACCAGCACCGGCGCGAGCAGCAGCAGCGAACCGGTGGACAGCAGCTCGAACCCCAGGCCCTGCCGCAGGCCGGGCGTCCAGCGCTCACCGAAGCGCAGCCGCACCGCCGAGCTGACCAGGCCGTAGTTGACGGCGAACCAGGCCAGCATCGCCCCGCCCACGACCGCCACGTCGGTCCCCCGCAGCCGGCCGCCGTCGAACAGGTCGCCGGGACCGAGGCGGGTGACGGCGTACGCGGCACCGAGCGCGCACGCGTACTGCCCGGCGTTGAAGGCGGTCCGCCAGGGGGCGTATCCCAACCGGGCTCCCGACACGACCACGGCAACGGCCTGCACGGCGACCGCCGGGCCCAGCCCCCAGCCGAGCAGGATCGCGAAGGTGAAGCACGTCGACGGGAACACCGCCGACGACTGGCGCCGCCCGGGCGCGACGAACGGACGGGCGTCGCAGGCGACGGCCAGCACGGCCATGGTCCAGAACGCGGCGGGAAGCCGGGACACCTGGTCGGTGAACGTGAGCAGAGGAGCGGCCGAGACCAACGCGGCCACGGCGATGACCGCGGCCACGAAGGCGGAGAACGGCGCCACCCGTCCTGGTGGGACGGAGTTGCGCGGGTCGGCGGTCTCCATCACACCTCCGGCGGTCACGAACGGCGTACCCGTCCGTACGCCGTGCCCCAATGAAACGCCCCAGGTGCCGAGTTTCCCCGTCCGACAGTCACGAATCGGTCGTAGTCGTAATTAAGTTGGTATACGCGCCCAAGATCCCCGGCTATTCGCCGATGCGGGCGACCTTCTGGGCGGCGTCCGGACCGGCGTCGAGCAGGACGCGGAAGCCCTCCTCGTCCAGCGTCGGCACCTTGAGGCTCACCGCCTTGTCGGCCTTGGAGCCCGGATTGTCGCCGACCACCACGAACGCGGTCTTCTTGGACACCGACCCGCTGACCTTGCCGCCCCGGGACTGGATCGCCTCCGCCGCCTGGTCCCGCGAGAAACCGGAGAGCGTGCCGGTCACCACCACGGTCACCCCCTCTAGGGGGCGCGGCCCCTCGTCGACCGCCTCCTCCGCCATCCGGACGCCGGCCTCGGCCCACTTCCGCACCACCTCGCGGTGCCAGTCGACCGCGAACCACTCCCGGATGCTCGCGGCGATGGTCGGGCCGACGCCGTCGACCGAGGACAGCTCCTCCTCGGTGGCCTTGTCGATCCCCTCGACCGACCGGAAGTGCCGGGCGAGCGCCTGCGCCGCCGTCGGGCCGACGTGCCGGATGGAGAGCGCCACCAGCACCCGCCACAGGTCGCGTTCCTTGGCCACCGCCAGGTTCTCCAGCAGCTTCACCGCGTTGCTGCCGAGGCTGCCGTCCTTGTTGACGAAGAACGGTGACCGGGCGAGCTGCTCGGCGTCGAGGCCGAACAGGTCGCCCTCGTCCGTGATGATCTGCGCGTCGAGCAGCGCGGCGGCGCCCTTGTAGCCGAGGACCTCGATGTCGAAGGCCCCCCGCCCGGCGAGGTGGAAGACCCGCTCGCGGAGCTGGGCCGGGCAGCTGCGCGTGTTCGGGCAACGGATGTCGACGTCGCCCTCCTTCGACGGGGCGAGCGGGGTGCCGCAGGCCGGGCAGGTGGTCGGCATGACGAACGGCCGGGCGTCGGCGGGACGCAACTCGACCACCGGACCGAGCACCTCGGGGATGACGTCACCGGCCTTACGGATCACCACCGTGTCGCCGATCAGCACCCCCTTGCGCTCGACCTCGCGGGCGTTGTGCAGCGTGGCCAGCGCGACCGTCGACCCGGCCACCCGGACCGGCTCCAGGACGGCGAACGGGGTGACCCGGCCAGTCCGCCCGACGTTCACGTCGATGTCGAGCAGCTTGGTGTTGACCTCCTCCGGCGGGTACTTGAAGGCGATCGCCCAGCGCGGCGCGCGGCTGGTCGAGCCGAGCCGGCCCTGGATGGAGACCGGGTCGACCTTGACGACCACACCGTCGATCTCGTGCTCGACGTCGTGCCGGTGCTCCGCGTAGTAGGCGATGAACTCCGCAACGCCGGCCAGGTCGGGCACGACGCGCCACCGGTCGCTGGTCGGCAGGCCCCAGGCCCTCAGCGCGGCGTACGACTCGGACTGGGAGGCCGGCTGGAAGCCACGGCGGGCACCGATGCCGTGCACGACCAGGCGCAGCGGGCGGGATGCGGTGACCCGGGGGTCCTTCTGCCGGAGGCTGCCGGCCGCCGCGTTGCGCGGGTTGGCGAACGGCGCCTTGCCCTGCTCGACCAGCCCGGCGTTGAGGTCCGCGAACGCGGCGACCGGGAAGTAGACCTCGCCCCGGATCTCGATCAGGTCGGGCACCGCCGGGAACTCGGCCGACGGCGTCAGCTCACCGGGCACGTCGCGGATGCTGCGCACGTTGGCCGTGACGTCCTCGCCGGTCCGGCCGTCGCCCCGGGTGGCCGCCCGCACCAGCCGGCCCTCCTCGTAGGTCAGGTTGATCGCGAGCCCGTCCACCTTCAGCTCGCACAGGTACGGAACCGGGCCGCCGGCGTCGCGTTCGACCCGCTCGGCCCACGCCGCCAACTCCTCGTCGCTGAACGCGTTGTCGAGCGACATCATCCGCTCGGCGTGCGCCACCGGGGTGAAGTCGGTGGAGAACGTGCCGCCCACCCGCTGGGTCGGCGAATCCGGCGTGCGCAGGGCCGGAAACTCCGCCTCCAGCGCTTCCAGCTCCCGCAGCTGCCGGTCGAACTCCGCGTCGGAGATCGTCGGCGCGTCGAGCACGTAGTAGCGGTACTGGTGCTCGGTCAGCTCACGGCCGAGCGTCGCGTGCCGATCCCGCGCCTCCGGGGTCGGCTCGGCGCCGGCCGCCGCCTCCTGCGCCGGACTGGCCTGCTGACCGATGACATCCTCGGACACCGCCGTGACCTCCTGTTGTTCCGTTACCCGGCACGGTATCCGGCGGGTGGGACACTCCGCCGCCCACCCGCCGCGCCGGGACGGGCGACCCCGCCCGGAACGTGCGAGGATCGCCGGACGACGCGCCCACCGGCCCCGACGGGCCGCCGCGGCGCCGCGCGGCGGCCCCGCCGCGCCCACCCGTGACCAAGGGGGTACGCGTGCCCGACTGGCTGCTCTGGGCGGCGGCGATCGTGCTGGCGGTGGCCGCCGGCTGGGGGTGGAACGAGTGGCGGCACCGCGCCGCCGGACGCCGCTCCGCCGGGCCGGGCGGCACCCCCCCGGAGGAACCCGGTGGCAGCCGTGCCGAGGGCGCCGGCACCCGCGACGGGCGCGGTGGCGGCCGTGGCGGGGGCACCGGCGGCCGTGGCGGGAGCGGTGGCACCCGGCCCGGCGGGCGTGGTGACCCGCGGACCGGCTCCCGCCGGCGCGGCCGCGTCGCCGCCCCGCCCCGCCCGCGTACCGGTGCGGGGACGTCCGCCCCGGCACCCCGCCCCGGGGAGATCTGGTGGGCCGACGTCCCGTACGCCGACGGCAGCGGCTCGAAGGTGCGCCCCTGCCTGGTGCTGCGCGCCGACGAGCGGGGCGCCGACGTCCTGAAGATCACCAGCCGGGACAAGAGCGACCGGGACGACCACGTCCCCGTCCCGACCCGGACCTGGGACCCGGACGCCGAGCACGACAGCTTCGTCAACCTCACCGAGCCGGTGCGCGTCCCGCTCGCCGACTTCGCCAACCGCGCCGGCACCTGCGACCCGGCCCTCTGGCGTCAGATCCGCCGCCTCCCCCGGTGACCACCTGCCGCGGAGAGTTGATCAAGAGGTTCCGGGGCCCGGGGACGCCTCCGGAGACCGAAAACCTCTTGATCAACGCAGCGGGGGGCGTCAGGGGTGGCGGGTGGGCAGGGTGCTGAGGGTGAAGAGCTGGTCGGCGTACTCGATGCGGGTGGCCCAGTCGGCGGGCCAGGCCGGCGTGCCGAGGGCCGCGCCGACGAAGGCGCCGGCCAGCGCGGCGATCGAGTCCGAGTCGCCGGCGGTGGTGGCGCCGCGGGCCAGCGCGGCGACCGGGTCGTCGGCGTGCCGGATCGCGCAGTACAGGGCCGTGGCGAGCGCCTCCTCGGCGATCCAGCCCGCGCCGGTGTGCCGGCACGGGTCACCGCCGTCGTCCGGCCCGGCCAGCGCCGCCCGGAGGCGGCCGAGGATCGCGAGGCACTCGTCCCAGCCGGTGGCGATGAAGGCCGCCGGGCCGGCGGCACGAGCGACCTGCCACAGGTCGCCGAGCCACTCCTCCCGGTAGGTCCCCCGCTGCTCCCGGGCCCGCTCCGCGAGCAGCGCCGGCACCGCGGCCGGCTCGGCGCCGTCGCGCAGCAGCCGCACCGCGTACGCGGTCAGCTCGCTGGCCGCCAGACCCGTCGGGTGGCCGTGCGTCAGCCCCGCCTGGAGCTGGGCCAGCCCGGCGAGCGTGTCGAGGTCCACGTCGAGCAGGCCGACCGGGGTGACCCGCATGTTCGCGCCGCACCCCTTCGACCCGATCACGGTCGCGTGCTGCCAGCGGGTCCCCCGGGCCAGTTCCGCGCAGGCGCGCAGGCAGGTCATCCCGGGAGCCCGGTCGTTGTCCGGGCTCACCGACCAGGCCACGAAGCGCCGCCGCAGCAGCGGCTCGACCGTCTCCGGGGTGAGCTGCGGCGCGTCGTGGAGGGCCCAGCCGACCGCCAGCGCCATCTGGGTGTCGTCGGTGACCAGGGCCGGGTCGCCGGTCAGCTCGCGCGGGCCGGCCGGGCCGTACCGTCGGACGATCTCGGCGACGGTCAGGAACTCGGTCGGCTTGCCGAGCGCGTCACCGTAGGCCAGGCCGAACAGCGAGCCCGCGGCCCGCCGGAGGGAGGGGTCGGTCATTCCCGCGATCATGCCGTCCACTGACGACCTCCGCCAGCCCCGCGGCCACCCGCCCGACCCGGGCGCCGCAGACCGAGGTGGTGGGACGGCGGAACCTCCCGGAGCGGAGGACCGCCCAGCGGCCGGGGCCCGGCGGCTCAGACGTCGAAGACCAGGCAGAACGGGTGGCCGGCCGGGTCGGCGTAGACCCGGAAGTCCTGCCCCCCGCCGGGCAGCCGGCGCGCACCGAGCGCGAGCACCTGCTTCTCCGCCGCCGCCACGTCCTCGACCTCCACGTCCAGGTGGAACTGCTGCGGGACGGCCGGCTCGGGCCAGGTCGGCGGACGCAGGTTGGGGGCCTTCTGGAAGGCGAGCCGGTGCCCGCCGCCGGAGAGCACCACCCAGTCGTCCTCCGTGTCGTCGGAGTCGAGCGGCACGCCGAGCAGCTCGGAGTAGAACGCCGCGAGGGCCCGCGGGTCGGGGCAGTCGATCACCACGGAACGAAGCTGTCCAATCATGGCGTCATCCTGCCCCGCCCGTACGACAGGAAACCTCACTCCTCCGCGAGCCGCCGCCCGGCGTCCCGGCAGGCGGTGAGCACCGCCCGGGCGTACCGCGGGGTGGCGTCGGCGAGCCCGCAGGCCGGGGTGACGACCACCTGCTCGGCAAGGCGGCGGCGCGGGAATCCGAGGCGGTCCCAGAGCTGGCGTACCCGGTCGGCGACCTGCGCCGACGTCGGCGCGCGCCCGGCGGACGGCGGCCCGGTCGGCACGGCGCCGGCCAGCAGCCCGAGGCCCGCGTCGACGGCCTCGCCCAGCGGGTCCAGGTCGGTGACCAGGCCGAGGTCGAGCGCCACGCCCACCGCGCCGGCCGTACGGATCAGCTCCAGCGGCACGTCGGGCGCGCAGCAGTGCACGACCACCGGCACCCCGACCGCCTCGACGACGTCGCCGAGCAGCGCGCCGGCCACCCCCGGCTCCACCGCCCGGTACGTGCCGAAGCCGCTCTCGGTCGGCACCCGGCCGGCGAGCACCGCGGGCAGCGACGGCTCGTCCAGTTGCAGCAGCACCGAGGCCCGGGGCAGGCGGCGGGTCACGGCGGCGACGTGGCCGCGTACCCCCTCGGCGAGCGACCCGGTCAGGTCCCGGACCGCTCCCGGGTCGCGGACCATCCGGCCGCCGATCGGCAGCTCCAGCGACGCCGCCAGGGTGAGCGGCCCGCCGACCTGGATCTTGATCGGCCCGGCGTACGTCTCGGCCTGCTCGGCGAGCTGGTCCAGGTCGCGCTCCATCAGGTCCCGCGCGCGGCGCAGGTCCCGCCCGGGGCGGGGCGCGATGCGCCAGCGGGCCGCGTACAGCTCGACGGGAAGCTCCACCAGCAGGCCGGCGGTGCGGCCGATCAGGTCCGCACCGGGGCCGCGGGCGGGCAGCTCCGGCAGGTGCGGCAGGGCGGGGAGCTCACCGAGGACGATCCGCTGGGCCTCGGCGATGTCGGTGCCCGGCAGCGATCCGACGCCGGTCGCCGCCCCGGCCGGCCACGGCCACCCCTGATCTGTCACGGCCGAAGACTATCGGGTACGCGGTGCCGCCCCACCCGGACCGCCGGTCCCGGCGCCCGCACGTACGCCATCCCGCCTCGGCGGGACCGGGCTCACCGGTACGCCGGCAGCGGTGCGGAAGCCGGCTCAGGCGGCGATGGTGGCGGAGCCGAGCACGACGTCGCCGGCCGGCTCCGGCCGGTACGCCACGATCGCCTGACCGGCGGCGACGCCCCGGACCGGGCGACGCAGCTCGGCGCGCAGGCCGTCGGCGGTCACCGTCACCGTGGCGGGCACCACGTCGCCGTGTGCGCGCAGCTGCACCTCGCACTCGACCGGCGCGTCCGGACGCACCCCGCCCGTCCACACCGGACGCTCGGCGCGGACGTGCGACACCGCCAGGGCCTCGGCCGGGCCGACGGTCACCGTGTTGGTCTTCGGCGTGATCGACAGGACGTAGCGCGGGCGGCCGTCCGGCGCCGGCCGGTCCAGGTGCAGGCCCCGCCGCTGGCCGACGGTGTACGCGTACGCCCCGGCGTGGGTGCCGACGACGGCGCCGGTGGTCGCGTCGACCACGTCACCGGGTGTCTCGCCGAGCCGCTCGGCGAGGAAGCCGCGGGTGTCCCCGTCGGCGATGAAGCAGATGTCGTGGGAGTCCGGCTTGTCGGCCACGGCGAGCCCGCGGCGCGCCGCCTCCTCGCGGACCTGTGCCTTCGTCGAGTCCCCCAGCGGGAACATCGACCGGTCCAGTTGCTCGCGGGACAGCACGGCGAGGACGTACGACTGGTCCTTGGCGAGGTCGACGCTGCGCCGCAGCAGGCCGTCCGCGCCGAGCCGGGCGTGGTGGCCGGTGACCACCGCGTCGAATCCCAGGGCGACGGCGCGGTCCAGCACCGCGGCGAACTTGATCTTCTCGTTGCAGCGCAGGCAGGGATTCGGGGTACGACCGGCCGCGTACTCGGCGACGAAGTCGTCCACCACGTCGGCGTGGAACCGGTCGGCCATGTCCCACACGTAGAACGGGATGCCGATCACGTCGGCGGCCCGGCGGGCGTCCCGCGAGTCCTCCAGGGTGCAGCAGCCGCGGGCGCCGGTGCGGTACGTCTGCGGGTTACGGGCGAGCGCCAGGTGCACGCCGGTCACGTCGTGTCCCGCCTCGACGGCCCGCGCCGCCGCCACGGCGGAGTCCACGCCGCCCGACATCGCCGCCAGTACCCGCACCTCTACCACCCTTCCCCATCTCCCGTCCGAGCGTAACGACCCGAGACCCCACCCTCGAACTCCCCGCACCCCCGCTGCGACCCACCCCACCCGTCCCAGCGCCCGCGATCACGAAGTGGTGGTGGCCGCAATTGGTGCAGAAGGTGGCACTTCGGGCACCACGGCTGCTGGCCGGCGGTCGCGCGGGGCTCAGCGGGGGGTGCGGTAGCTGGCGGCGCGGCGGGCGCGGTCCACCGCCGCGGGGAGGGCCCTGATCAGGGCGTCGATCTCCGACTCCGTGCTGGTGTGGCCCAGCGTGAAGCGCAGGGAGGAACGGGCGCGGTCGTCGTCGGCGCCCATCGCGATCAGCACGTGGCTCGGCTGGGCCACCCCGGCCGAGCAGGCCGAACCGGTGGAGCAGGCAATGCCCTGCGCGTCGAGCAGGAGCAGCAGCGCGTCGCCCTCGCAGCCGGGGAAGGAGAAGTGCGCGTTGCCAGGCAGCCGGTCCACCGGGTCGCCGTTGAACACGACCTCCGGCACCGCCTGCCGGACCCGCTCGACGAGGTCGTCGCGGAGGGCGGCGACGCGGGCCGCGTACTCCTGCTGGCGCTTGACCGCCGTCTCCACCGCGACCGCGAAGGCGACGATGCCGGCGGTGTCGAGCGTGCCGGACCGGACGTCGCGCTCCTGGCCGCCGCCGTGCAGCAGCGGGGTGGCGGCGACGTCGCGGGCGAGCAGCAGCGCACCCACGCCGGCCGGCCCGCCGAGCTTGTGCCCGGTGACGGTGAGCGCCGAGACGCCGCTGGCGGCGAAGTCGACCGGCACCTGGCCGACCGCCTGGATCGCGTCGGTGTGGAACGGCACGCCGTGCGCGGCGGCGACCGCCGCCAGCGCGGCGACCGGCTGGATCGTGCCGACCTCGTTGTTCGCCCACATCGTCGTCACCACGGCGACCCGGTCGCCGTGCGCGGTGAGCTCGGCGCGGAGCTGATCCGGGTCGACCCGGCCGGCCGCGTCCACCGGGAGGAAGCCCACCTCGGCGCCCTCGTGAGCGGCGAGCCAGTCGACCGCGTCCAGCACGGCGTGGTGCTCGACGGCACTGGAGACCACCCGGGTCCGCCGGCCGTCCGCGGCCCGGCGCGCCCAGAAGACACCCTTGACGGCGAGGTTGTCGCTCTCCGTGCCGCCGCCCGTGAAGATCACCTCGGAGGGTCGGGCGCCCAGCGCGGCGGCCACCCGCTCCCGCGACTCCTCCACCCGCCGGCGGGCACGGCGGCCCGCCGCGTGCAGGGCGGACGGGTTGCCGACCTCGCGGGCGGTGGCGACGTACGCCTCCAGTGCCTCGTCGAGCATCGGAGTCGTCGCCGCGTGATCCAGGTAAGCCATCAGGGTTCAGCCTAACGACCAACCGGGCACCCGCCGGACGCCGGAGTACGCGGGCCGCGAACGGCGGAGCTCGCCCGGTACGCCGGAGCCGGGGCGGGGGTGCGTCTCCTCCCCCGCCCCGGCTCGGCGCGGCCCGGTCAGCCGGCAGGTCGGGCGGCCGACGGGCGCGTCCCGGCGGTCACGCCGGGACGGCCGTGACCACGATGTTGTCGCGGTAGCGGCGGGTCTCGGCGTCGAACGGCCCGCCGCAGGTGATCAGCGTGAGGCGCGGAGCCCCGTCCCGCGCGAAGTACCGCTCCAGCGGGATCTTCGTCTTCCGGTACTCCTCCCGGGCGACCACCCGGTAGGCGCGCTCCCCGCCGGCGCCGTCGGTGACCGTGAGCGTGTCACCCCGGTCCAGCTCCCGGAGCCGGAAGAAGGCGCCCCGGCCCTGGGTGGAGCTGTCGACGTGCCCGGCGATCACCACCGATCCGGCCGTCGCCTCCAGCCCGGGGCCGTACCGGTACCAGCCGATCTGGTCCACGCTGGGCGGCACCTCGAACTCGCCGGTCCGCTCGTTGATCCCGACCGCGTTCACCCTGGCGGTCACCCCGATCGTCGGGATCTCCAGGCGGACCGGCGGGACGACCTCCGGCCCGGCGGGCAGGTCGCCGGCGGTGACCGGAACCGACGACCCACCGCCGGTGGCCGTCGCCGAGGGGCTGGCGCCGGCGAGGGCGGCCGCCTCGTCCGCGCCGACGTCCTCCGCCGGCCGGGTGGCGCAGGCGACCAGCGCGGCGACGGTGAGCGCGGCGGCGCCGGCGGCCATCGCCGCCAGCGCCCCGCGATCCCGCACCGTCACCGGCGGCCGGTCCGGGCGGTGGCGACCCGCGCCCCGCCACCGACCAGCAGGAGCACACCCGCGCCGGCCAGCACGTACCACCAGGTGCCCACGCCGGTGCCGGCCAGGCCGCCGTCACCGCTCGGCACACCGGCCGGGGCCGAGTGCAGGCCGGTGATCGTCTGCGCCACGACCTCCAGGTTGTTCGCCTCGGCGGAGCCGATCGCGTAGACGATCGTCGCGGTGCCCTCGCGCAGGTTCAGGTCGGCCGGGCCGATCGCCACGGTCGAGGTGCCGGCGAGCACGACGTCCGCGCTGACGGTGCCGGCGTCGACGTCGGCCTTGGCCTCGTTCGGGTTGGTCAGGTCCTCGAAGACCGGAGTGCCACCGGCCCGCACGTCCACCGCCGGGGCGGCGGCGGTGTGCCGGACGATCAGCCGCGCCTTGCCGGCGCCGACCTTCGCGGTGTCGTTGACGAACGGCGTGATCTTCGGCTGCCCGTTCGCGTCCAGGTGGGCGGCGATGCTGATGTTCGCCCCGCCCGGCACTTGGGCGTCGTCGACGGTGAGGATCGCGCTGCCGACCGGCTCGCCGGGCTTGGTCAGCGCGATGTCGTACGCCCCCTCCGCCAGGTCCAGCGGGCCCGCCACGTCGCCGGGCGCGAAGTTCGAGAGGGTCTTCTCGCCGTTGACGTAGACGTCGACCGGGGTGTCCGGGATGCCGTGCACCACGGAGACCTTGGACGTCGCGGCGTACGCCGGGGTCGCGGTGACGGCGGCGACACCGGCGAACGTCAGCGCGGCGACCGCGCCGCCGGCGGCCGCCCGGCGGATGTACGAGAGCTGCATGTCTGCCTCCTGGTGATTGGAGCTGATTCGTCAGGCTCGGCTTGCGAAACGGGTTACGCCCGTTCCGCGCCGGCTGGATGCGGCCGGAGACGATTTCTTTTTCTCCGGGCGACCGCATCCGCGGCCGGCCCCCAGGACGAAGAGCGGGTGGGAACGACACGACCAGGAAAGTGGGGCGGAGGCTGTGGGAGTTACAGTCGGGCATGCCCCGAGGAAGGCGAGCCGACCCGTGACGGCGGCACCACAGCAGCCCCCGGGTCCGCCCGAGGACGACCTGGCCGCCCGCTTCCGCGCCGGCGACGAGGCGGCGCTCCGGGAGGCGTACGACCGGTACGGCCGGGCGGTGCTCCACCTGGCCACCAGCACGCTGGCCAACCGCAGCGACGCCGAGGACGTGACGCAGGCGACGTTCGTGGCCGCCTGGTTGGGGCGCGAGACGTTCGATCCGGCCAAGGGGTCGCTGATCGGCTGGCTGCTCGGTATCGGCCGCCGCAAGGTGGTCGACCGGCTGCGCGCCTCGGCCCGGGAGAGCCGGGTGGTCGAGACGGTCCGTCAACTGCCCGACCCGGCCCCGGCCGGTCCCGATCCGGACACCGTGGTCGACCGGCTGGTCGTGGCGGACGAGCTGGCTCGACTCCCCGACGACCAGCGACGCATGCTGGAGCTGGCGTTCTTCGACGACCTGACACACCAGCAGATAGCGGCGGTGACCGGGGTGCCCCTCGGCACGGTGAAGAGTCACATCCGACGCGGCATGCAGAGCTTGAAACGCAGATGGGAGGTGGACGGTGCAACACCTGGACCACGACCGGCTGGTCTTCCTGGCGCTCGGTGAGAGCGAGGCGGACAACGGGGAGAGCACCCACCTCGACAGCTGCGAACACTGCCGCCTCGAGATGGAGACCCTCCAGCACGTCGCGGGCCTCGGCGCCGGCGCGCAGGGCCTGCGGGACCTGCCCGACCCGCCCGAGCACGTGTGGCAGGGCATCGTGGCCGAGGTCCGGGCCGCCGAGGAGCTGCCCACGATCGCGGGCGCGCGCCGCCCGGTGTCGCCGGCCGCGCCGACCGGCACCGCCGACGACCCGCCCGCGGTGGTGCCGTCGCCGCCGGCGCACCGGCGGGCCCGCCGGCCGCGCTGGCTGACGACCGCGGTGACCGCGGTCGCCGCCGCCGCCATGGGTGTGGTCGGCACGCTCACGGTGCTCGGTGTGACCGGCCCGGACCCGCAGCCGGCACCGCCGGTGCTGGCCACGGCGCCGCTCACCGCGTACGGCTCGACCCCGCCGGACGCGAACGGCGAGGCCCGGGTGTTTGACAACGGGCGACTGCACCTGCACGTGGCGAATCTCCCGGACGTGTCGGGGTACTACGAGGTGTGGCTGATCAACCCGGACACCATGGAGATGTTCTCGGTCGGCGTGCTCGGTTCGCAGAAAGACGAGCTGCTCCCGTTGCCACCGAACGTGGACCTTGAGGCATACTCGGTTGTCGACGTTTCCGCCGAGGCGTACGACAACAACACCGCCCACTCCGGCAACAGCCTGCTGAGGGGCACCCTGACGGGCTGATCGGCGGGCCGGCTCAGCTCCCCGGCCCGCCGATCAGCTCCCCTTCCGCCGCAACCGCCGCCGGCCTCACCCGAGCCGGCGGCCGAACCGCTTGTGCACCGCCACGACGGCGCTGACCGCCACGGCGACAGCCACGATCCGCAGCCACGTGTCGGCGCCGATCGGTGCCGTCCGGAACAGCGTGTTCATCACCGGCAGGTAGGTCAGCGCGGCCTGGCCGAGAGCCTGCAGCAGCACCCCCGCGAGGAGCCAGCGGTTGCTGAACAGCCCCAGCCGCCACGGTGAGCGGGTGAGCGACCGGCAGCTCAGCAGGTAGAACGCCTGCACGGTGACGAAGAGGTTCACCGCCGCCGTACGCGCTTCCGGCAACTCCGCCCCGGAGCCCAGCTCCCACTCGAAGAGCCACCAGGCACCGGCCACCAGCAGCGCGGCGACGAGCAGGACCCGGGCCACCAGGGCGCCGGTGAGCAGCGGCTGGGCCGGGTCGCGGGGCGGTCGCTCCATGACCCCGGCCTCCTTCGGCTCGAACGCGAGCGTCAGGCCGAGCAGCACCGCCGTGGTCATGTTGATCCAGAGGATCTGGCTGGGCAGGATCGGCAGCGCCGTACCGAGCACGATCGCGACGAGGACGACCAGCCCCTCACCGGTGTTCGTGGGCAGCGTCCAGGTGATGAACTTGGTGAGGTTGGCGAAGACCCCGCGCCCCTCCTCGACGGCCGCCTCGATCGTGGTGAAGTCGTCGTCGGTGAGCACGATGTCCGCGGCCTCCTTGGCCACCTCCGTGCCGCTCCGCCCCATCGCCACCCCGATGTTGGCCTGCCGCAGGGCCGGCGCGTCGTTGACGCCGTCCCCGGTCATCGCGACCACCTGCCCGTCCGCCTGCAACGCCTCGACGAGCCGGAGCTTCTGCTCGGGCGAGACGCGGGCGAACACCGAGGCGCGGTCCACCGCCGCCGGTCGCTCGGCGTCCGGCAGCTCCGCGAGGTCCGTGCCGGAGAGCACCGCGCCGGGCCCCGGCTCCGCGTCCAGCAGTCCGAGGCGTACGGCGATGGCGCTCGCCGTGGTCCGGTGGTCACCGGTGATCATCTTCACCGCGATCCCGGCGCGCCGGCAGGCGGCGATCGCGTCGGCGACCGCGGCCCGCGGCGGGTCCAGCATGGCGTGCAGCCCGGTGAAGGCCAGGTTGCCGGGCAGGTCCTCCTCCGCCAGGCCGGCACCACCGCCGACCCGCGCCATCGCCGTGGCCAGCACCCGCAGGCCCTCACCGGCGAGTTCCCCGGCGGCCGCCAGCACCGCGCGCCGGTCGAGCGACACCGTCCGCCCCTCCTCGTCCAGCGCCTCGGCGCACCACTCCACCACCCGCTCGACCGCACCCTTGACCAGCACCACCCGCTCGCCGTCCCGGGTGTCGTGCAGGGTCGCCATGAACTGCCGCTCGGACGTGAACGGGATCGCGGCGACCCGGGGCAACTCGGCGGCCACCTCCGCAGCCCGCAGGCCCACCTTGGCCCCGGCCACCAGCATCGCCACCTCGGTGGGGTCGCCGAGCACCACGCACCGGTCGTCCCGCTCGTCCAGCCGGGCGTCGTTGCAGGCGACCCCGGCGAGCAGCGACCAGCGCAGCGCGCCGTCCTGCCCGGTACGCGCGATGCCGCCGTCGGGGTCGCGGATCTCCCCCGCCGCCGCGTAGCCGCTGCCGCTGACGCTGTGCCGGCCGGCGAGCGTCCAGACCGCCCGCACCGTCATCTGGTTCTCGGTCAGGGTGCCGGTCTTGTCGGTGCAGATGACCGTCGTGCTGCCCAGCGTCTCCACCGCCGGCAGCCGGCGGATCACCGCCTGCTGGCGAGCCATCCGCGCGACCCCGATCGCCAGGGTGATGGTGACCGCCGCCGGCAGGCCCTCGGGGATGGCCCCCACGGCCAGCGCCACGGCCGCGGTGAACGTCTCGCCGGCCCGCTCCCCGCGTAGGACGCCGACCGCGAAGGTCACCCCGGCGAGCAGCAGGATCACGACGGTCAGTACCCGGCTGAAGCGGGCCAGCTTGGTTGTCAGCGGCGTGTCCAGGACCTGGGCGCTCCCGACCAGGCGGTGGATCCGGCCCAGCTCCGTCTCCGCCCCGGTCGCCACGGCGAGGCCGGCCGCCGAACCGCCGGTCACCAGGGTGCCGGAGTACAACACGTTGCTCCGGTCGGCCACCGGCGTCTCGTCGGCGACGACGACCTCGTCCTTGCGTACGGGCTGGGACTCGCCGGTCAGCGTCGACTCGTCCACCCGCACCTCGTCGGCGCGGGCCAGGCGCAGATCGGCGGGCACCTTGTCCCCCGCCTCGACCAGCACCAGGTCGCCGGGGACCACGTCGTCCGAGGGCACCCGCCGTGGCCGGCCGTCCCGCACCACCCGGGCCTCGGTCCGCACCATCGTGCGCAGCGCGTCCAGCGCGGCCTCGGCCTTGGACTCCTGGAGGAAGCCGATGACGGCGTTGACGACGACCACTCCGAGGATCACGGCGGCGTCGACGTACTCGCGGAGCAGCAGGGTGACCAGGCCGGCGACCAGCAGCACGTACACGAGGGGGTTCTGGAACTGCCGGAGCAGCCGGCGGAGCACACTGCCGCGGGCGGCGGTCGGCAGCACGTTCGGGCCGAAGCGTTCCCGGCGCCCGGCCGCCTCCGAGGCACTCAGGCCGCGGTGGGTGTCGGTCTCCAGCAGCAGGACGACCTCGTGCACGGCCAGCGCGTGGTGGCCACTTCCGGGCGCCTTCACCGGCATTCGCACTCCTCGTTCCCACGTCCGGGCCGGGGGGTGCGCGGGGGCCCACAGGTCCATCCTCCCAGGTCGGAGCCGCCAGTCGTGCGGTTCCGGGCGGACGGCGGCACGACGAGGGCCGGGAACCTGCCCGGCTCCCGGCCCTCGTCGTGGTGCGAGCTCAGCTCACTTGCGCTTACGGATCTCCTCGGCGGCCTGCGGTACGACCTTGAACAGGTCACCCACCACGCCGAAGTCGGCCAGCTCGAAGATCGGCGCCTCCGCGTCCTTGTTGACGGCGACGATGGTCTTCGAGGTCTGCATGCCGGCCCGGTGCTGGATCGCGCCGGAGATGCCGAGCGCGACGTACAGCTGCGGGGAGACGGTCTTACCGGTCTGGCCCACCTGGAACTGGTGCGGGTAGAAGCCCGAGTCGACGGCGGCGCGGGACGCGCCGACCGCACCGCCGAGCAGGTCGGCCAGCTCCTCGACGAGCTTGAAGTTGTCGGCGTTGCCGACACCGCGACCGCCGGAGACGACCACCGACGCCTCGGTCAGCTCCGGGCGGGAGCCCTTCTGCTCGGCGACCCGGTCGACGACCTTGGCCAGCTTGTCGGTGTCGGTGACCGACACGGTGAGCTGCTCGACCGCCGGGCTGGCCGCGGCCGGCTCCGGGTTGAGCGAGTTCGGCCGGACGGTGACCAGCGGCAGGCCACGGGTGACCTTGGACTTCACGATGGTGGAGCCGGCGAAGGCCACCTGCGTGGCGGTGCCGCCGGCCGTCAGGGCCACCACGTCGGTCAGGATGCCGTTGTCGAGCTTGACCGCGAGGCGGGCGGCGATCTCCTTGCCCTCCTGCGACGAGGCGAGCAGCACGGCGGCCGGCTGCACCCGCTGGACCAGCTCGGCCAGCACGGTCGCCTTCGGGGCGACCAGGTAGCCGTCGATCTCCTCGCTCTCGGCCGCGTAGATCTTCTCCGCGCCGTACTCACCCAGCTTCGCGCTCAGCGCCTCGGCGGCGCCGGGGCCACCGAGCACGACCGCGCTGGGCGTGCCCAGGCCGCGGGCGAGGGTGAGCATCTCCAGGGTGACCTTCTTGACGCCGAATTCCCGAGTGGCTTCGACGACGACGAGAACCTCAGACATGTCCGTACCTGCTCTCACACGAACTTCTCGGTGGCGAGGAACTCGACCAGCTTCGCGCCGCCGTCGCCCTCGTCGGTGACCTTCGCGCCGCCGGAGCGCGGCGGGCGCTTGCTGTGCTCCAGCACGGTGCTGGTCGCGCCGTCGAAGCCCACCTCGGTCGGGGCGACGCCGAGGTCACCCAGGGACAGGGTCTGCACCGGCTTCTTCTTGGCGGCCATGATGCCCTTGAAGGAGGGGTATCGCGGCTCGTTGATGGTGTCCCAGACGGAGACCACGGCCGGGGTCGAGGCGGTGACCACCTCGTAACCCTCCTCGGTCTGCCGCTCGGCGGTCAGGGTCGAGCCGTCCACGGTGAGCTTGCGCGCGCCGGTCAGGGCGGCGACGCCCAGCCGCTCGGCGATCATGTGCGGCATGACCTGGACGCGGCCGTCGGTCGACTCGGCGCCGCAGAGGACCAGGTCGGCGTTGAGCTGGCCGAGCGCGGCGGCGAGCACCTTGGAGGTGGCGACGGCGCAGGACCCGTGCAGGGCGTCGTCGACGACGTGCACGGCCTTGTCCGGCCCCATGGAGAGCGCCTTGCGGATCGACTCGGTCGCCCGGTCCGGACCCATGGTCAGGATGGTGACCTCGCCGCCGTGCGCCTCCTTGATCTTCAACGCCTCCTCGATGGCGTACTCGTCCATCTCGTTGATGACGTTGTTCGCCGAACCGCGGTCGACGGTGTTGTCGTCAGTGCGCAGGTTGCGGTCCGCGCCCGAATCGGGCACCTGCTTGACGAGTACGACGATGTTCATCGCGCTTCGACGACCCTCCTGTGGTTGTGGCGATCGCTCGCCCGGTCTGGGGCGCAGCCTCCCGCGTGACTTAACGCTCGGTCAACCGCGGGCCGCTGTGCAGTTGCCCACGGCGCAATGTTACCCACAAGTAGCTTGCCCTCTCCGGAGGGCGGGGGTGACACAGCTCACCGCGCAGCTCAGGCCGCCTGCGCCAGCGCCGCGCGGATCCGTTCGATCATCGCCGTCTCCTCCGGGCTGACGCCGCGGTGCGCCTGGGCCACCCGGTCCGCCGCGGCGAGCACCACCTCGCGGTACGTGCCGACCTCCGACGGAGCCTTGCTCCGCAGGATCGCCACCGCACGGGTGAGCGCCGGGAGCACCACCGACTCGATCTCCAGCGCCGAGTCCCTCGGCAGCCTGGGCAGCGGGCCGGTGGTCAGCGCCTCCTTGACGACCCCGCTGGCGTCGGCCATCGCACCGGAGGCGGCGAAGCTCTCCCGGAACAGCGCCAGCATGCCGGGGTCGGCGTTGGACACCAGGAAGACCGCACCGAAGGCTCCGGTCTTGAGAGTCAGCCGCTCCTCGGCCGTCAACCGCTGCTCCATGATCACGGAGTGTAGACGTACGGCGTGGTCGTGGTGACCGCGACGAGGCCGAGCCGTTCCAGGATCGGCCGGCTGTCCGCCGAGGCGTCCACCTCAAGCAGCGTGGCGCCGCGCTGCGCGGCGAGCCGGGCCCGGTAGGTGACCAGGGCCCGGTAGATCCCCCGACGACGCCAGGCGGGCAGGGTCGAGCCGCCCCAGAGGGTCGCGAACCCGGTCCCCTGCGGGTACCGCACCCAGCCGGCACTGACCACCTCGTCGCCGGCCTCGGCCACCACCACGGTGATCGACTGCGGGTCGGCGGCGAGCTCCTTCTCCAGGCCGGGCCCGAGGTGGCTGCGGTCGGTGCCCCACACCGCCTCCTCCATCGCCACGATCCGGTCCAGGTCCGCACGCGAGGTGACCTCGCGCAGCCGGACGCCCTCGGGAACGACCGGGAGGGCGGCGGCGATTGGCGCGACCGGCCCGATCACGACGGTCTCCGGCGCTTCCGGCACGAATCCGGCGGCGCGCAGCCGGTCCGCCAGGTCGGCCGGTTCGTCGTGGCCGTGCAGCTTCCACTCGACCGGCTCGCCCCGATCCCGGAAGATCGCCACCTGCCGGGCGATCAGCTCGTCCAGCTCCGCGCCCGCCAGGCCGCCCAGGTCGTGGTACGTGAGGAAGCCGCCGTCGTCGAGGCCGAGGAACCGCAGCAGCGGGCCGTCCCGCTCGATGGACACGCCGGCCGGCAGCGGGTCGGGCACGAAGGCGCGCAGGTGGCGGTCGTACGCCCTCCGGAGGGTGTTCACATCAAGATCCGTCACCAGACCAGGCTACGTCCGGATGGAAGCGGATAATCAGCACGTGTGGCACGCGATCAGGCGGTGGTTCGACCCGCAGGAGCTACGTTCGGTGGGCACCACGCCGGACTACCGCTTCTCACTGGCCAACGAGCGCACCTTCCTCGCCTGGCTGCGGACCGGCCTGGCGCTGGTCGCCGGCGGCCTGGCCACGGCACAGTTCCTGCCGCCGCTGCCGCTGGCCCACCTGCGTGAGGCGATCGCCATCGCCCTGCTGCTGCTCGGCGGGGCTGTCGCGGTCCGGGCCATCGACCACTGGGCCCGCACCGAGCGTGCGATCCGGCTCGGCGAGGAGCTGCCCGCCTCCCGCTTCCCGGCCGTCCTGGCGCTCGCCGTGGGCGTAGGGGCGCTGCTCCTGGTCGCCGCGGTGCTGGTCCGCGCCATCGGCGGGAATGGCTGACCGGGCGTCCGGGGTCAGCCGGCCCGACCCGGGCCTGCAACCCGAACGGACCCGGCTCGCCTGGCGGCGCACCGCGCTGGCGATGACGGTCGTCATGGTGTTGACCGTGCGGCTGGCGCTGCCCCTCGGCGCGGCCGGCGTGACACTCGGCGGGGTGGCGGTGCTCGGCTGGTCGGCGGCGCTGCTCGTCTGCTGGTGGCGGGTGACGGTCGCCCGACGGGCCGCCTACAGCCGGGCCGTGCCGCTGGCCGCGCTGGCCACCGTCGGGTACGCCACGCTCGGTGTCGTGGTGCTGATACGCGGGGTGTGGTAGCCGGCGCGGGTGCGTCATCATGGAGTCATGGCCCGGCTGTACGTCCTCGTCTTCCTCGCGCAGATCGTCCTCGCCGTCTGCGCTCTGATCAGCTGCCTCTCGGCCGAGGAGGGCGACATCCGCGCCCTGCCCCGGGTCGCCTGGGTGCTGATCATCCTGTTCTTCCCGCTGGTCGGGTCGATCGCCTGGTTCGTCGCCGGCCGTGACCGCGGTGCCGGTGGCGCCGCGAAGGCATGGCCGGTCGGCAAGGGCGTCGCCGAGCGCAAGCCCCGGCCGGTCGCCCCCGACGACGACCCCGAGTTCCTCCGCTCGATCGACGAGCGCACCCGCCCGCGGGACCAGGACCTGTTCCGGCGCTGGGAGGACGACCTGCGCCGCCGCGAGGACGACCTGCGCCGCCGCGAGGGCGACCCGCCGCGCGAGGAGAAGAGCCCCGACGCCTGACCGGCCGCCGGCACCGCGTGCCGGCGGCCGGTCCGGCTCAGGCCAGGTTCGACGAGCGGGGGTACGCGTCGGTCGGGTCGGTCAGCACGTTCACCAGGTACGGCACGCCCGCCTCGAACGCCCGCTTCAGCGCCGGCCCCAGGTCGGCGGCCTTCGCCACCGTCTCGCCGGCGCCGCCGAGCGCACCGACCACGGCGTCGTAGCGCAGCTCGGGCTGGAGGTCGGCCGCGACGTCGTAGCCGTACATGGCCCGCATCGGGTGCTTCTCCAGGCCCCAGATGCCGTTGTTGCCCACCACGATCACGACCGGCAGCTTCTGCCGGACCAGCGACTCCACGTCCATCAGCGAGAAGCCGGCCGCGCCGTCGCCCATCAGCACACAGACCTGCCGGTCGGGGTGGGTCACCCGGGCGCCCATCGCGTAGCCCATGCCGGTGCCGAGGCAGCCGTACGGGCCCGGGTCGAGCCAGGTGCCGGGCTGCGCCGGCTCCAGGTAGCGGCCGGCGTACGAGACGAAGTCCCCGCCGTCGCCGATGGTGATGGCATCGCGGGCGAGCACCTTGCGCAGCTCGCCGTAGACCCGGCCGGGGCGGATCGGGTCGCTCTCGGCGGCCATCTCCTCGGCGTCACGGGCCTTGGCGGCGTCCTCGGCGGTCCGCAGGCCGGCGATCCAGTCGGCGTGGTCGGCCCGGTCGCCGGTGTACCCGGCGAACGCGGAGAGGATCAGCCGCAGGTCGCCGGCGGGCGCGGCGGCCGGCTGGACGTGCCCGGCGCGCTGGCTCGGCGCGTCGACGACGTGCACCACCTTCGCGTCGCCGAAGTCGCCGAAGCCGAGCCGGAAGTCCAGCGGGGTGCCGACGACCACGACCACGTCGGCGCCCTTGACGGCGACCCGCCGGGCCTTGGCGAAGGCGAGCGGGTGCTCCGGCGGCAGCGCGCCGCGACCCATGCCGTTGGTGAAGACGGGAACCTGGAGCGCCTCGGCCGCCTCGCGCAGGGCGGTGACGGCGTCACCGGCGTACACGTCGGAACCGGCGATGATCACGGGACGGCTGGCGCCGGCGATCAGGGTGGCCGCCTTCGTCACCTCGTCCGGGTCCGGCTCGATCGGGGCGATGCCCGCCGGCGCGGGCAGGTCCGCGTCGGCCACCGAGAAGACCGCCTCGAGCGGGAAGTCCAGGAAGACCGGACCCCGGTGCGGGGTGAGCGCCGCGGTCAGCGCCGCGCCCACCGCCCGCGGGATGTCGTCGGTGCTGAACACCGTCTCGGCGTGCTTGGTCACCGGGGCGACCAGCGGCAGGTGGTCCATCTCCTGGAGGCTGCCCGAACCCCACCGGAACTGCGGGGCCCGCCCGCCCAGCACCAGCACCGGCGACGCGTTGAAGAACGCGCTGGTCAACCCGGAGATGCCGTTGGTGACACCGGGGCCGGCGGTGAGCACGGCGAGACCCGGTCGCCGCTGGAGCTTCGCGACCGCCTCGGCCGCGAAGACCGCCGACTGCTCGTGCCGCACGTCGTAGATCGGGAAGTCGCCCTTGTGCGCGGCGTCGTAGAGCGGGAAGACGTGCCCGCCGGAGAGGGTGAACATCTCCCGCACCCCGTACGCGCGCAGCGCCGCGAGCGCCAGCTCGCCGCCGTGACCTTCGATCCGCTCCGACATCACCGCTCCCCTTCGTTCCGGATGACCGGGGTCACACGCTACTCAGCGGTAGCCCGAATGTGAACACCGCTCGGGTCAGCGGCCGGTGAAGTCCGGCTTCCGCTTCTCGACGAACGCCGCCATGCCCTCGCGCCGGTCGTCGGTGGCGAACAGCGCCGCGAAGAGCTGGCTCTCCCAGGCGAGGCCGGAGTTCAGGTCCATGTCCAGGCCGCCGTCGACCGCGAGCTTCGCCGCGCGCAGCGCCTGCACCGGCCCGGTCAGGTACGGCTTCACCAACGCCACCGCGGCGTCGTACACCTCGGCGGCCGGGACGACGCGGTCGGCCAACCCGATCCGCAGCGCCTCCTGCGCGTCCACCATCCGGCCCGACATGATCAGGTCCTTGGCGCGAGCCGGGCCGACCAGGCGGGCGAGCCGCTGGGTGCCGCCGGCGCCCGGGATGATGCCGAGCTTGATCTCCGGCTGGCCGAGCTTGGCGTCCTCGGCGACCACCCGCCAGTCGCAGGCGAGGGCCAGCTCGCAGCCGCCGCCGAGCGCGTACCCGGTGATCGCCGCGACCACCGGCTTGGGGATCCGTGCGATCGCACCCAGCGCGCTGGACAGGTCGGCGGCGCGGTCGGCCATGTCCACATAGGACATGTCGGCCATCTCCTTGATGTCCGCGCCGGCCGCGAAGACCTTCTCACCGCCGTACACGATGACGGCGCGGACCTCCGGGTCGGCGGTGGCCGCCGTCGCCGCGGCGCGCAACTCCTCCTGCACCTGGGTGTTGAGGGCGTTCATCGGCGGCCGCTCCAGCCGGATGGTGCCGATGCCGTCCTTGGTCTCCAGCCGCACGAACTCGCCCACGCTGACCCTCACTTCCTCGTCGAAGTCGCGTGCCAACCTTACGGCCCGGCTCGTTGTGGTACGTAGTCTGGTGTCAGCGCCGCCACCGGGAGTTCCGTGATGGTCACGTACTACGACGACAGGTCGGTCCAGGTCACCTCCACCGCCGTGCGGGTGGACGGTCGGACCTTTGCGCTGGCCGAGATCAGCGCCGTGTGGCACCACCGCGGCAGCCGCTCGTGGCGGGTGCTCGCCGGCCGGGGCGCGATCGGCGCGGCCCTCGCCGGGCCCCTGGTCGCCGCCGGGCTGGGCATCGCGCTCGCCCTCTGGCTGGACCGCTCCGCCGCCGTCACGGTCGGGATCGTCGGCGCCTCGGTGCTGGTCGGGCTGGCCGTCGGGCCGGTCGCCGACTTTCTCTTCGAGCACCTGGACCGCTCGTACGCCCGCGGCAGCCGGCGGCTGGAGATCTGGGCCCGCTGGCGCGGCCGACCGGTCCAGCTGCTGGCCACCGGGGATGCCCTGCGGTTCGGCCAGATCTACCGGGCGGTGCAGCGGGCCGTCGAGGCCGGCCACCCGCCCGCGGTTCGCGGCCCGAACGCGATCGGCGCGGGCCGGAACGCGATCGGCGCGGGTCAGAACGGGATCGGCGCGTCCGGCAGCATGCCCAGGCCCCGCAGCAGGCCGTAGCGATCCTCGGCGGCGAGCAGCTCCACGATCGCCGGGGCGAGCACGGTGAGCCCGGGGGACGAGACCGCCGCCGCGCGCAGCTCCGCCAGGCCCTCGTGACGAGGTCCGCCAGTACCGCCGGACCACCTCGACGTTGCGTTCCTGCTCGGTCCCCCGGGCCCGCCTGCCGGTGCCGCTCGGAACCTGTTCGTCGTCGACGCGCCCCTACACGTAGCCCTCCCGGCCCCTTTGGACCTGATGTCGTTGCTGGATTACCCCGCGCCGGCACCCTCGGCGACAGGATGCCCGCCGCCCGGCGTCAGCGCCGAACGTCGCTTGCCACTTGCGGGCCGGAACGCCGAACCCGCTGTGCCCGGACCGGACGCCGAACTCCTCTGGCCCGAACCGGACGCCGATCGCCGCTGACAAGCCGGACCGGACGACGGACGCCGCTGACAAGCCGGACCGGACGCCGAACGCCCCTGACAAGCCGGACCGGACGCCGAACGCCCCTGACAAGCCGGACCGGACGCCGAACTCCTCTGGCCCGAACCGGACGACGAACGCCCCTGACAAGCCGGACTGGACGACGGACCCCACCGGGAGACCTGGCAGGGCGACGAGATATCGGCTGATGTCGTGAATGGGTCAGTTCCAAAGGCGCCGGCCGGCAACAGGTCGCCGCTGCGGGTGCCCATCACCAGGCCTTCCATGGGACCGGCCCGCGTGAGACGAGGTGAGCCGCCACCGGGACGTCGCGGGGTACCGACGGCGGCAGTCCGACGGACCCGACAGGAGGCCCCGACCCGTCCTCGCGGACACCGGCGGTTCGCCGCGGGGTGGTTAGGCTTAGTGATGGCCCTCTATTACCGGGACGACGTGGTGCAGGTGACGTCCGAGTCGATCCGGGTCGGTGGACTGGCGGTGGCGATCGCCGACGTGACGTACGTCTGGCACGCCAAGGGACGGACGACGCTCGCCGTCCGGGGGCGGGTCCTGGGCCGGGGCGTCCTGGTGCTGGTGCTGTCGCTGCCACCGCTGGTGGCCGTGGTGTGCGCGCTCTCGCTCGCGTGGTCGGTGCCGGACCGGGGCTGGCTGCCGGTGCTGATCACCCTCGTCGCGTGCGTCGTGCTCGCGCTGGCGCTCACGCCCTTCCTGGAGATCCCGCTCGGATGGCTGGACCGCTCGTACGAGCGGGGGAACCGCGTGCACGAGCTGTGGGTGCAGGCGCACGGCCGCGAGATGCTGCTGCTGCGCACCCCGGACGCGCTCCGGTTCGGGCAGATCTACCGGGCCGTGCAACGCGCCGTCGAACAGCACGGGGAGCGCCGCTGACGCACACTGGGTGCCATGGCGATTCCCCTCCCCCGGCCCGCGTCGGTCGTCGGCCTCACCCGCTCCGCCCTCGACTCGGCGGCCTCGTTCGCCGCGATCCCCGCCCGCGCCTTCGCGGTGCTCGACGGGGTGGAGGCGCTGCTGACGCGGATCGACGGGGTGGTGGACCGGATCGAGACGTCCCTGGACCGCACCGACCGGGTACTCACCGACGCCGAGGCCGCGGTGGCCGAGGTGGCGGTCATCAGCGCCGCCGCGACCACCGCCATCGAGAACGCCGCCGAGGTGGCCGCCGCCGCGACGGTGGTGGTCGGCGAGGCGGAGAAGGTGGCCCGGACGGCGGGCGCCGTGGTCGGCGCGGCCGACTCGATCGCCGGCCGGGCGGCCGAGACGGTGGGCGTCGCGGCGGAGGCGGCGGCCACCGCGGCGGAGTTGCTGACCGCGTACGAGCCCGCGCTGCGCCGGGGCGCCCCGATGGCGAACCACTTCGTGGAGCAGCTCAGCCACGAGGAGGTGGCCGCCGCCATCCGCCTCGTCGACGAGCTGCCCAAGCTGCGGCAGCACCTCACCGCCGACATCCTGCCCATCCTCGCCACCCTCGACCGGGTCGGGCCGGACCTGCACGACCTGCTCGACGTCACCCGCGACCTCAAGCTGGCCGTCGCCGGCATCCCCGGCCTCAACATGCTGCGCCGCCGGGGCGAACGGCTCACCGACGAGCCGGCCGGGTGACCCGGCACCCGGCACCAGGCGGAGCGCCGGCAGGGATCAGCAGTCGCAGGTGATCGCGGCGGGCGGCGCGGTCAGCTCGTCGACCGGCCGGCGGGTGAGCCCGCCCGGCGCGACGACGGGAAGCCCTTCGCGGACCCAGTACTCGTAGCCGCCGAGCATCTCCTTGACCGCGTACCCGAGCCGGGCGAACTCCAGCGCCGCCCGCGTCGCGCCGTTGCAGCCCGGACCCCAGCAGTAGGTGACGACCCGCGATCCGGCCGGCACGATCCCGGCGGCGCGCGTCGCGATGTCGGCGGTCGGCAGGTGGACGGCACCGAGCAGGTGCCCCTGGTCCCAGGCGGCGGCACCGCGCGAGTCGACCACGACCAGGCCGGGCACCCCCGCCTCCAGGTCGGCGTGCACGTCGCTGACGTCGGTCTCGACGGCGAGGCGGGCGAGGAAGTGAGCTGCGGCGACGGCCGGCGTGGCGGCCGGTACGGCGAAGGCGTGGGTCATGCCGTCGATCGTCGGACCGGCCGGGGCGGCCGGACGAGTGGCGCGTACGCCGTTCTCCGCTAACATCCCGCCATGCCGCTCCGAGCCCCCCGCGACCGCAGTGTCGCCGTCCTCGCGTACCCCGGGATGTCGGTCTTCGAGACGGGCATCGTCACCGAGGTGTTCGGGCTGCCCCGGCCCGAGTTCGACGTCGACTGGTACGCGCTCACGGTGTGCGCGGAGCGGCCGGGGCCGGTGCCGCTGGTCGGCGGCGCCACCCTGCACACCCCGTACGGCCTGGACGAGCTGGCCGCCGCCGCGACCGTGATCGTGCCGGGGGTGGCCGACGTGACCGCCGACCCGTCGCCGGAGCTGGTCGCCGCGCTGCGCCGGGCGCACCGGTCCGGTGCCCGCATCATGTCGATCTGCTCCGGTGCGTTCGCCCTCGCCGGCGCCGGCCTGCTCGATGGGCGGCGCGCCACCACCCACTGGCGGTACGCCGACCGGCTGGCCCGCCGGCATCCCCGCGTCACGGTCGACCCGGACGTGCTCTACCTGGACGACGGCGACATCCTCACCAGTGCGGGCAGCGCCGCCGGTCTGGACCTGTGCGTCCACGTGGTCCGCCGCGACCACGGCGCGGCGGTCGCCAACGCGGTCGCCCGCCGCCTGGTGATCCCGCCGCACCGCGACGGCGGGCAGGCGCAGTTCATCGAGGCGCCGGTGGCGGCCGACCCGGACGACCACCGGATCGCCGGCAGCATGGCGTGGGCCCTGGCGCACCTCGCCGAACCGCTCACCGTGGCGCGGCTGGCCGCGCAGGCGCACATGTCGTCCCGCACGTACCTGCGGCACTTCGCGCGGGCCACCGGGACCAGCCCGATCCGGTGGCTGGTGGACCAGCGGATCCGGGCCAGCCTGGCGCTGCTGGAGACGACCGACGTCCCGGTCGAGGAGGTCGCCGGCGCGGTCGGCTTCGACGCCCCGGTCACGTACCGGCACCACTTCGCCCGGGCGATGCGGACGTCGCCGTCGGCGTACCGCCGGGCCTTCCGCACCGGGACGGCGGGCGGTACGCGGAGCCCTTCCTGACGCCTCAGGCGGCGCGGGCGGTGTACCGGTCGCCGTGCCGCTCGACCAGCAGGGGCAGGCCGAAGGTCTTGGAGAGGTTGTCCCCGGTCAGCGTGTCGCCGAGCAGCCCCTGCGCCACCACGCCGCCCTCGCGCAGCAGGAGCGCGTGCGTGAAGCCGGGCGGGACCTCCTCCACGTGGTGGGTGACCAGCACCAGCGCCGGGGCGTCCGGGTCGTACGCCAGCTCCGCGAGCCGGGCGACCAGGTCCTCGCGGCCACCCAGGTCCAGCCCGGCGGCGGGCTCGTCGAGCAGCAGCAGCTCCGGGTCGGTCATCAGCGCGCGGGCGATCTGCACCCGCTTCCGCTCACCCTCGGAGAGGGTGCCGTACGGGCGATCGGCCAGCGCGCCGACCCCGAGTTGCGAGAGCAGGGACCGTGCGCGGGCCTCGTCGCCGCTGTCATAGCTCTCCCGCCACCGGCCGACGACCGACCACGCGGCGGTGACCACCACGTCGGCGACGCGTTCGTCGGCGGGGATCCGCTCGGCGAGGGCGGCGGTGGAGAGCCCGATGCGGGTCCGCAGTTCGGTCACGTCGGTGCGGCCGATCCGCTCGCCGAGCACGTGGGCGGTGCCGGTGGTGGGGTGCAGCCGTCCGGCGGCGAGATTGAGCAGGGTGGTCTTGCCGGCGCCGTTGGGGCCGAGGACCACCCACCGCTCGTCCAACTCGACCCGCCAGTCGAGGTCGTGCAGGAGGGCCGTGCCGGAGCGGCGCACGCCGACGCCGTCGAGGCTGACCACCAGATCCGCGTCCACGGGCGAGGGGGCGGCAGCGGCGCCGGAAGCGCCGGGGATCAGGTCACCAGTCACGAGGCCCATCCAACCACGCACCGCCGCGGCGCCCCCCACGGGCGGCGTGCCGGGCCTAGGCTGAGTCGCCGTGTCATTGATCACCCCCACCGGAGGACGGCCGATGCCCGTTCGGAGCACGGAGCTGCGCGGATGAGCGCGGTCATCGAGATCGAGGGTCTGCGCAAGACGTTCCACAGCGTGCGGCGCGGGCGCCGGGTGGCGGTCGACGGGTTCGACCTGCTCGTGGAGGCCGGCCAGGTGCACGGGTTCCTGGGGCCGAACGGGTCGGGCAAGACGACCACGCTGCGCGCCCTGCTCGGGCTGGTGCGGGCCGACGACGGCCGGATGCGGGTGCTCGGCGAGCAGGCTCCGGAGCACCTGCCCCGGGTCGCCGGGCGGGTGGGCGCGATCGTGGAGAGCCCGCAGTTCTTCGGCAACTTCACCGCTCACCGGACACTCCGGCTGCTGGCCCGCGCCGGCGGCGTCCCGACGTCCCGGATCGACGAGGTGCTGGACCAGGTGGGTCTGCGCGATCGGGGCCACGAGCGGGTGAAGGGCTACTCCCTGGGCATGAAGCAGCGCCTCGCGGTGGCGTCCGCCCTGCTCAAGAGCCCGGAGCTGCTGATCCTCGACGAGCCGGCGAACGGGTTGGACCCGGCCGGCATCCGGGAGATGCGGGACCTGATGCGGACGCTGGCCGACTCGGGCGTGACCGTGCTGGTCTCCAGCCACATCCTGGCCGAGATCCAGCTGATCTGCGACCACGTGACGATCATCTCGCGGGGCCGACGGGTCGCCGCGGGACGCGTGGACGAGGTGCTGGCCGGCTTCGACCGGCACGAGGTGCTGGTCCGGGTGGACGAGCCGGACCGGGCGACGGAGCTGCTGCGCGGCGCCGGCCTCACGGTCACCGAGCACCCCGACCATCTGGTGGTGCACGGGGTGGACGACGCCGCCACCATCAGCCGAACCCTGGGTGAGCAGGGCGCCTGGGTCCGCGAACTGACACCGCTGCGGCCGGATCTCGAGAGCGTGTTCCTCGAGCTGACCGGGCCGGTCGCGCACCCCGGGGTGCCCCGGCAGGTGGACGGCTCGACGGAATCGGGCGCGGACGTCCGCGACGACGTGATCGACCTGGACCGCAAGGGAGTGGACGCGTGAACCTGGTCCGTGCCGAGCTGGGGCGCCTCGGGTCGCGGCGCTTCGTCCAGCTGATGCTCGTGCTGCTGGTGCTGGCGTTCGGCGTCACCGCCCTGACGAACGTGGCCATCTCCCACCGGCCGACCCCGGGCGAGCTGGCGGTCGCCCAGCAGAAGGCCGACAGCGAGCGGCGCGAGATGGAACTCCACCACGAGCGGTGCCTGGCCCGGCAGCGGGGCGAGCTGCCGCCCGAGGACTTCGACAGTGGCTACTTCCCCTCCGACTGCAGCATCGTGGATCCCGGCCTGCGCGAGCGGTTGCCGGTGGCCGCCGACAAGCTCGTCGGGGTCTTCACCTTCAGCCACGACACCCGCCCCCTGCTGTACTTCCTGATCGCCTTCCTCGTGCTCTTCGGATTCCTGGTCGGGGCCTCCTACATCGGGGCCGACCTGAACTCGGGCGGGGTGGTGAACCTGCTGCTGTGGCGACCCCGCCGGACAACCGTGCTCGGCGCGAAGCTCGGCACGCTGATGGCGGCGGCGCTGCTGCTGTCCCTGCTGGCCACGATCGCGTACCTCGCCACGTTCTGGATGATCGCCCTCGTCGACGGCTACGTCGGCCCGGTGGACGCGGACTTCTGGTCCGACCTGGGCGCCGTCTGGGGGCGCGGCCTGGTCGTCGTGCTGCTGGCCACCGTGATCGGCTTCGCCGTCGCCACGCTGGGCCGGCACACCTCGGCGGCGCTGGGCGCGGTCGCCGCGTACGCGGTGGTCTGGGAACTGGGCGCCCGGCTGGTGCTGGAGATCCTGGAGGTGTCCCGACCGGACCAGCTGATGCTCTCCAGCTATCTGGGTGCCTGGCTGGCCGGGCGGGCCGAGTTCTGGGACCGGAACGCCTGCACGGACTCCTTCGGCGGGTTCTGCGACGGTACCTACACGCTGACCTGGCCGTCGGGCCTCGCGGTCCTGCTGCTGCTCGCCGGCGGGCTGGCCGCGGCGGCCTTCGTGGTGTTCCGCCGCCGCGACCTCATCTGAGGCACGTCCGCTGGCCGGCGGGCTGCGGCAAGACCTTGCAGCCTGCCGACCAGGGGTGAAATATTCCTTCACATGGCGGACGGCGGTGACACCCGGTCAGCCGACCGTGGAGCCGAACACCTCGTCCCGGACGGCCTCCAGGGCGGTGTGCAGGGCGCCCCGCAGGATCGGCTCCTCGGTCAGCCCGGTCGGCACCACCATGGGGCGGACCAGCGTGATAGCGGCGACCTCGTGCTGCACCCGCTCGGCCAACGCCGTCCCGCCGGCCTGCCCGACCTCGCCGGCGAGCACCACCAGCGGCGGGTCCAGCACCACACAGGTGCTCGCCACGCCCAGGGCGAGCCGGCGGGCCAGCTCGTCGAGCATCGGGCCGCCGGCCGCGCCGTCGGCGATCGCCGCGCGCACCGCACCGGCCGCCGTGTCGTCCGCGTACCCGTGCTCGTGGGCCAGCGCGCGGACCGCGTCGCCGCCGACAAGCTGCTGGAAGGCCGGCTTCGCCCGGCGGGAGACGTCGCGCGGGATGGGCGCCCCGGGCACCGGCAGGTAGCCGATCTCACCCGCGGCGCCGCTGGTGCCGTGGTGCAGGCGGCCACCCAGCATGATCGCCAGACCCACGCCGGCGCCGACCCAGACCAGCACGAAGTCGGGGACGCCCTGCGCCGCGCCGGACTGCGCCTCGGCCATCGCGGCCAGGTTCACGTCGTTCTCGAAGACCACCGGGGTGTGCAGGTCCTCCCGGAGAGCGGCGAGCAGGCCGGCGTGCCAGCGCGGCAGGTTGAACGCGAAGGTGATGTCGCCGCTGCCCGGGTCGACCAGGCCCGGGGTGCCCAGCACGATCCGCCGTACGCTCGACAGCTGCGCCTGCGCGCTGCTCGCCACCTGGACGACGGCGTTGTGCACCACGCCCACCGGGTCGTCGGTGTCCCGCGTCGACTGCTCGACCCGGCCGATCACCGCCCCGGTGATGTCGGCGCAGGCGGCGACCACCCGGTCCGCCCCGACGTCCACGCCCACCACGTGGGCGCTGCCGGGACGGACGGCGTAGAGCTGGGCGTTCGGGCCCCGCCCGCCGGCCTGCTCGCCGACCCGGGTGACCAGCCCGCGCTCCTCCAGGCGCTCGACCAGCTGGGACGCGGTGACCTTGGAGAGCCCGGTCAGCTCTCCCAGTCGGGCCCGGGTCAGCGGGCCGCGCTCCAGCAGCAGTTCCAGTGCCGCGCGGTCGTTGAGCGCCCGCAACAGACGGGGGGTGCCGGGGAGCCGGGTCGCACTCATGCCACGTCCTCGAAATATGTAAAGTTTGCTAACTGTAAACCGACCTGCGAACGGGTAGCCGTAGCGTAACGGCCACCCGCGGCCGGAGTGTTCGCCCGACCCGGCACGCCGGGGACCACCTCCGGTACGACGTCCGTGCCACCGGGCACCGAAAGGGGAAGATCAGTGGGGCTGGATCCAGGACTCCGCCGGCTCGCGCTGGGCACGCTGCTCGCCGCCTACCCGGGCCCGGTTCCGCCGGACTGGGCCGTCGACCTGGTCGGCGAGGGGCTCGCCGGGCACACCCTGTTCGGCACCAACGTCCACGACCCGGCGCAGGTGGCGGCGAGCACCGCCACGCTGCGCGCCGCCCGGTCGGACGTGCTGATCGCGATCGACGAGGAGGGCGGGGACGTCACCCGGCTCGCCCACGCCACCGGTAGCCCGTACCCCGGCAACGCCGCGCTCGGCGCGATCGGCGACGTGGCGCTGACCCGACGCGTCCACGAGGCGATCGGCGCCGAACTCGCCACCCTCGGCATCACCGTCAACCTCGCCCCGACCGTCGACGTGAACAGCGCCGACGACAACCCGGTGATCGGCACCCGGTCGTTCGGCGCCGACCCGGTCAAGGTGGCGGCGCACGCCGCCGCCGCGGTGGCCGGCCTCCAGGCCGCCGGCGTCGCCGCCTGCGCCAAGCACTTCCCCGGCCACGGCGCGACCGTCGCCGACTCCCACTACGAACTGCCCACCGTCGACGTGCCCGTGGACGTGCTCCGCGAACGGGACCTGCCGCCGTTCGCCGCGGTCGTCGCCGCCGGGGTGCGGGCGGTGATGACCGCGCACATCCGGGTCCCGGTGCTGACCGGGGAGGGCCCGGCCACCTTCAGCCGCGCGGTCCTGGTCGACCTGCTCCGGGGCGAGTACGGCTTCACCGGCGCGATCGTCACCGACGCCCTGGAGATGAAGGGCGCCGCCGTCGCCGCGGGCGGCGTGGGCCCCGCCGCCGTCCGGGCCCTTGCCGCCGGGGCGGACCTGCTCTGCATCGGCGCCAAGGTCGACGCCGACCTGGTGGAGCACGTCGCGGCGGAGATCGTCACCGCGCTCGGCGACGGCCGGCTGGACCGGGCACGCGTCGAGGAGGCGGCCGGCCGCGCCGCCGACCTCGCCGCCTGGACCCGGGCCGCCGGCACCGTCGAGGCCGCGCCCACCGGCCTGGGGTACGCGGCCGCGCGGCGCGCCGTACGGGTGGAGGGCGTGCTGACCGGGCTGGAGAAGCCCCTCGTGGTGCAACTGCACTCGACCTCCACGATCGCCGAGGGACGGGTGCCGTGGGGCCTCGGCCCGCACCTCGCCGGGGCGGAGGAACTGCGCGTGGTGGCCGCCGAGACCGAACCGGCGATCCTGCTCGGGCTCGCCGGCGACCGGCCGATCGTCCTGGTCGGCCGACACCTGCACCGGTTGCCGGGCGCCGCCGACCTGGTCACCGCGCTGGCCGCGCGGCATCCGGTGGCGGTGGTCGAGATGGGCTGGCCCGCGCAGTGGCGGCCGGCCGGCGTCCGCGCCTTCGTCACCACGTACGGGGCGAGCCACGCCAACGGGCGCGCCGCCGCCGAGGCCCTCGGCCTGGCCGGCTGAGCTGAGCGGGCCGGCCCGTTTCCGGCCGCCGGGATCCGGCCGGGGACGGGCGCGGGCGCGTCCACCCGGCCGGCGCCGTGCATCGGACCGGGCGGCTACGGGTATGCGGGTCGGATGACCGCGACCGAATCCTGGCTCCGGGCGCTCGCCGACCTCGCCCACCGGTCGCACCGGCTGCCGCCCGACGACCTGCCGGTCGCGGTGAACGCCGTTCTCCGGCCGCTGCGGGCCTCGGCGACCGTCTACCTCGTCGACGCGGAGCAGTGCGACCTGCGCCCGCTGCCCGAGCCCGGCCGCCCGACGCCGGAGCCCCTGCCGATCGACACCAGCCTCGCCGGGCGGGCCTTCACCCAGGTGGTGGTGCATGCCGGGCAGGGCCCGCCGCCTCGGCTCTGGCTGCCGATCGTGGACGGCACCGACCGGCTGGGACTGCTGGAGGTGTTTCCCCCGGCGGATGCCGACCTGGCCGACGAGGCCCTGCACGACGGTCTCCGCCTGATCGCCGGCCTGGTCGGCCACCTGGTGACGAGCAAGATCGGGTACGGCGACGGCCTGCACCGCGCGCGCCGCAGCCAGCCGATGGCTGTCTCCGCCGAACTGCTGTGGCAACTCCTTCCGCCACTCACCTTCGCCACCGCGAACACCACGATCAGCGCTCTGCTGGAACCCTGTTACGAGGTCGGCGGCGACGCCTTCGACTACGCCCTGAACGGTGCGACGGTGTCACTGGCGCTCCTCGACGGCGTGGGGCACGGCCTGCCGGCGGTGCTCACCACCTCGGTGGCGCTGTCCGCGCTGCGCTCGGCCCGGCGGGCCGGCGCCGACCTGACCGGGCTGGCCCGGGCGGTCGACGCCGCCATCGCCGGCCAGTGGACCGACGCCCGCTTCGTGACCGCCGTCCTCGCCGAGGTCGACACCGACACCGGAGCGCTCCGCTACGTCAACGCGGGCCATCCACCGCCGGTCCTGCTGCGCCGGGGGCGGGCCGTGCGGACCCTCGCCGAGGGGCGGCGCCTCCCGCTGGGCCTTCCGGACGACCGTGCGGACGTGGCGCACGTCCGCCTGGAGCCCGGCGACCGGCTGCTGCTGCACACCGACGGGGTGACCGAGGCCCGCGACGCGGCGGGTGTCCTGTTCGGCCTGCCGCGCCTCGCCGACCTCGCCGAACGGCACATCCGCTCCGGCCTGCCCGCACCGGAGACACTGCGGCGGATCAGCCACGCCGTCCGTGACCATCAGGCCGGGTGGACCGGTGACGACGCCACGCTGCTGCTCCTGCAGTGGTCCGAGCGGGCCGCGGCCGACACCGAACCCTGACCGCCGGGTCAGGTCAGGCGACGCCAGGTGGGACCGTCGGCGGGAACCGGGTCGGTCAGGCCGAGCAGCGGGCCCACCGCGGTGATCCGCAGGACGCGGGCCACCACCGGCTGCGGATCGGTCACCCGCAGGACGGCGTCCCTCTTCCGGGCGGCGGTGGCGGCCAGGACGAGCACGCGTACGCCGCTGGAGTCGAGGAAGCGCACCTCGGCCAGGTCGACCACGATCTCGCGCACGCCCGGGCGGGCCAGCGCGTCGGTGAGCGCGGCTTCGAGGGTGCCCACCGTCGAGATGTCGAGCTCCCCGGCGGGACGCAGGGTGACCCGGCCGGGGGCCTCACCGGACTCGGCACCCGGGGAATGCTCCACCAAGCCCTCACCTCCGCCCGACATCGTCCGCCCACCGACCATACCGACCGCCACCGCAACCGGCAGCACGCGCACGGCGGACCTGTCGGCAGCGTCCGTCACACAACGCATCACCGCCCCACATCAGCGCTGGACCGTTCCCGCCCAGGTCAGAGTCTGTTTCTCGACACTCCGACCCGCACGCACCACCCTTGCCGTCAGCCCGATGAATACGTAGCGTGATCGATACACACGGTTTCCGGCCCGCCCGCCGGATGCCGCACGGGGCCTGGGGGGAAGGGCGCGGACCGGGGATCCGGCCCGGGAACTCCGGTCCGCGCCCTGCCGACGGGTCAGCTCGGGTAGACGCCGAACGACCGCCAGCCCCGGTCGGCGAAGCCGGCCGCCTCGGCGACCCGGGCGGAGGCGGTGTTGCGCCGGTTGTGCAGGTACGTCGGCACGGCCCCCTCGTCGAGCACCCGGCGGGCCGCCTGGGCGACCAGCCGCCGCGCCAGGCCGCGCCCGCGCGCCGCCGGCACGGTCCCCACCGCCAGCTCGTGGCCGTACGCGTCGTGCCGCTTGATCCCCACGCCCGACAGGTACCGTCCCCGTTCGTCCCGCACCACCAGCACCGGCCGGTCGAACAGCCGCAGCCAGGGCGGCAGGCCCGGTGTGGCCGGCGAGACCCAGTCCCCGGCGTCGGGCAACGGCGCCGGGGCGAGGCTCCACCGGAACACGTCGTCGTGCACGGCCCACCCCGGATGGCCGACCGCCGCCGGCAGGCCGGACAGCAGCCGCCGCACGGAGCCCCGGGCCAGGTCGCGGACGGCGGTCACCCGGTCCGGCGCCACGGACAGCACGGTGCTCGCCGCGGCGGAGACGGCGACCGCCGGGCGGAGCCGGCCGTCCCAGGCGGGCTGCGCCCGGCGGTGGGACCCGACGACGTGCAGACCGGGGCCGGCGGGCCACTGGCCGAGCCACGTGGCCAGGTGCAGGTGGAGCAGCCGGTCGCGCATCGGCTCCTCCCTCCGGCCCCGGTGGTCACTCCGGTGATCACCGTACGCCGACCGCCCGGTGCGGGGGCGCCGTACGGACCGCCGGCCGGGACCGCCGGCCGGGCCGGGCGGCCGACCCGATCGGGCTCAGTGCCGGCCGTGGGCGACGTGCCCGTGCCCGCGGTGGCCGGTCTGACCGGCGTGGCCCGGGTGCTCGGCGTGGTGGTCGGCGCCGGCCGCGTGGTCGGCGTCGTGGTGGTGCCGGTGCGTCACCGCGACCGCGGGCCCGACCCGTAAGCGGCTCGCAAGGATCGCGCCGCCCGCGCATGGCTAGGCTGTGCGGACACGAGGGAGGTCCGGTGACGCAGCGGGTGCTGGTCGTCGATGACGACCGGACGGTCAGCGACGTGGTCTGCCGCTATCTGGAGCACGCCGGCTACGACGTGACGCACGTGGGCGACGGCGTCTCGGCGCTCGCCGCCGTGGCGACCGAGCCACCGCATCTCGTGGTGCTCGATCTGATGCTGCCGGGGGTCGACGGCCTGGAGGTCTGCCGGCGGCTGCGCGCGCGGCCGGACGGCGTACCCATCATCATGCTCACCGCGCGCGGCGACGAGGCCGACCGGATCCTCGGCCTGCAAGTGGGGGCCGACGACTACCTGGGCAAGCCCTTCTCCCCCCGCGAGTTGGTGCTGCGGGTGCGGTCCGTGCTGCGACGGACCGGCGGCGAGCCGGTCACCGCGCCGCCGGACGTGCTGCGCGACGGCGCCCTGGTGGTCGAGACCGGCCCCCGGGTGGCCCGGCTGCACGGCACCGAGCTGACCCTGACCGTACGGGAGTTCGACCTGCTGGTGCACCTGATGCGGCACCCGACGCGGGCGTTCCGCCGGGCCGAGCTGCTGGAACGGGTGTGGGGCTGGAGCTTCGGCGACCAGTCGACGGTCACCGTGCACGTCCGGCGACTGCGCGAGAAGGTCGAGGCCGACCCGGCGACCCCCCGGCGGATCGTGACCGTGTGGGGCGTCGGCTACCGCTACGAGCCCGGCGATGCGTGATCTCGCGCTGATCTTCGCGTTCGCGCTCCTGGCGGCACTCGGCGTGGGCGCGGTCGGCGCGCTCGTCCTCCGCCTGCTGCGCGGCCGGTCCGTCACCGTCCACATCGTCGCCCTGCTGGCGGTCACGGTGACCGCGGTGGTGGCCGGCGTCGCGGTGGTCGCCGAGGCGATGTTCCTCTCCGCCCACGACCGGGACGTGGTGCTGATAACCGTGGCCGCGGCGGCCGTCGTGAGCCTCGTGGTGGGCTGGCTGTTCGGGCGACGCCTGGCCGCCGCGGCGGTCTGGGCCGATCAGGCCCGGCAGCGGGAACGCCGGATCGAGCAGGGACGGCGCGATCTCGTCGCCTGGGTCTCACACGACCTGCGGACCCCCCTCGCCGGGCTGCGGGCGATGGCCGAGGCGCTGGAGGACCGGGTGGTCGACGACCCGGCGACGGTGGGCGAGTATCACCGCCGGATCCGGGTGGAGACCGACCGGATGACGCGCCTGGTGGACGACCTGTTCGAGCTCTCCCGCATCAACGCCGGCGCGCTGCGGCTGACGCTGTCGGCGGTGCCGCTGGGCGACGTGGTCTCCGATGCGCTCGCCGGCACCGCGCCGCTGGCCGCCGCCCGCCGGGTCCGCCTGGAGGCCCCCGACTCGGGCTGGCCCACGGTGCTGGCCAGCGAGCCGGAACTGGCCCGGGTGGTGGGCAACCTGTTGCTCAACGCGGTCCGCTACACGCCGTCGGACGGCACGGTCCGGGTGGACGCCGGGTGCGACACGGACAGCGCCTGGCTCGCCGTGGCGGACACCTGCGGCGGCATTCCGGACGAGGACCTGCCCCGGGTCTTCGACGTCGCCTTCCGGGGCGAGCCGGCGCGCACCCCGCGCCCGGGCGACGGCGCACCCGCCAGTTCCGGCGGTCTGGGGCTGGCGATCGTGCGCGGATTGGTTGAGGCCCACGGCGGGCGGGTACAAGTCCGGAACATCACGGACGGATGTCGATTCGAGATCCGGTTGCCGCTCGCCGGAACCGAGGGTATCGATCGACCGTCATATCTATTTCCATAGACGGACAACATTCTTTGGGACGGTAGGGTCATGCCGAATCAGCCGAATGACCGTTACCAACACGACCCCGAGCTGCTCTGGCCGGACAGCGGGGTCGCGGAACGGTTCCCGGCCCAGCCGCCGTACCGGGGCAACCGCGCGGCCACGCTCACCTGGGGTGAGCTGAACCGCCTGCCCGCCGGCACCTCCACCCGCAACCTCAACACCCGCTGACCCCACCGCGGCGAGCCAGCGCGGGCTTTCGCACACCTGTCGGGTAACGTCTTCTGGTCCTTCGACCGGCCTACGACAGGAGAAGCTCCGCGCATGGGCAAGAAGACGATCCACGTCTCCGACTTCAGCGGCACGGTGCTCCAGCCCGACGACGAGGTCGTCCGCGTCGTCGTCCTGGACCACCCTGACCTGGTGGCCGGGCCCGTGCAGTTGGACGCCACCCCGGTCGAGGTGGAGAGCATCGACGACGCCGCCCTGGACGTCGCGGTCGTCGAGATCCACGACCGGCACGGCGGCGGCGAGCCGCGCCGGGTGGTGCTGACCGCCAGCGAGTTCGACGCGATGGCCACCGACGTGCCGATGGCGCAGCTGCTGAAGACGGCCGAGCGGGTCCGCCCGCCGAAGACGCGCCGGGCCGCCGAAAAGGTCGACCACGGCACCATCGAGCACGCGGGCAGGCCGCACCGGGGCCGGGTCACCGAGGAGGAGGCCCGACTGGTGCGCGAGCGGCTCGACGAGGTCAACAAGCGCCTCGCCGACGCCGGTCTGCGCCAGATCGACCCGGCCGACCCGGAGCACGCCGCACGGTACGGCTTCCCCGCCTGAGCATCCCTCACTCGCCGGTCGGCGCCTGCTTCGTCAACGCGGCGAGCGCGGCCGTGAGGTGGGCCTCGGCGGCGGCCTTGTCGACACCGAGCCCGGACAGCACACCGCTGCCGTCCTCCTGCTCCAGCACCGCGAGCAGGATGTGCTCGGTCCCGATGTAGTTGTGCCCGAGCCGCAGCGCCTCGCGGAACGTCAGCTCCAGCACCTTCTTGCTCTGCGCGTCGAACGGGAGCAGCGGGGACAGCTCACCGCCGGGCGTCGGCGGGAGTGCGGCCGTCGCGGCCTCGCGCACCCGCTCCAGGGGTACGCCCTGCGCGACGATCGCCTGCGCCGCGAGTGCCTCCGGCTCGGCCAGCAGCCCCAGCACGATGTGCTCGGGGCGGATCTCGGTGTGTCCGGTGCCCCGGGCCTCGTTCTGCGAGGCCATGACGACGTTGCGGGCCCGGACGGTGAACCGGTTGAAGCCCTGCTGCGGGTCCAGCGGCGCATCGGTCGACTTCGGCACGAACCGCTTCTGCGCGGCCTGCTTGCTCACTCCCATGCTCCGGCCGATCTCCGTCCAGGAGGCGCCGGAGCGGCGGGCCTGGTCGACGAAGTGCCCGATCAGGTGGTCGGCGAGCTCGCCGAGGTGGTCGGCCGCGGCGACCGCACTGGCGAGCTGTTCAAGTGCGTCCGGGTGGACCTTCTTGATGGCCCCGATCAGGTCGTCGAGGCGTACGGGACTGGTCATCTGCACGGGCTCGGTCATGCGTCAACCATAGGTTGACGCCGGGGTGTCGTCAACCACGAGTTGACGACACCCCGGCCGAGATCAGGTGCAGCGCCAGACCACCGCCCGGATCGTCCCGGAAGCGTCGTCGGCCTGGCCGCCGATCGTGCGACCGTCGTCGCTGACCGTCTCCGCGATGTTGGTCAGCGCGCCCGGCTCGTGCTTCGCCAGGTCGGGCAGCGTCACCGGTCCCGCGTCGGAGAGGAACAGGCCCCGCCCCTGTCGGTCGGTCCCGACCTGCCAGCCGTGCACGTTCGCCGTGCTGGCCCGGGTGGCGAACGCGGGGAACAGCCGCGCCTCACCGGTGCGGACGTTCCACCGCACCGCCGACGCCGCGCCGGCGCCCCCACCGGTGAGCGCACCGGTCGCCCATCCGTTGCGGACCGTGAAGGCCCGGGCGCCGGTCGCCCCGTCGACCTTCGGCAGCGGCAGTTCCCGGTGCGACCCGTCGGGGAACCACACGTACGGCCGCTCGGCCCGACGACCGTCGGTGACGACCGTGCCGACCACCGTGCCGTCCTCGTCGACGTCGTGCGCCTCGCCGCCGGACGCCCCTGCGGGCAGCGGCAGCTCGGTCGCCTCGCTCGCCGGGGACGCCCACACCAGCGGGCGGAGGGACTCGCCCACCCCGACGATCTTCCCGGCCTCGTTGACGGCGCGGGGCGAGCCGAAGGTCACCCCACGCAGCCGGGTCAGCCTGCCGTCCGAGTACGCGTACGGAACCGGCCCGGACCCCGCGTCGCCGGGCGCCAGCCGCTGGTGGGCCGCCCCCACCGCGAGCCCGCCCGTCGTGACGTCCTGCAGCGTCTGGTCGGCCCCCCGCATGGGCACCTTGGTCGCCCTGCCCGCCGTCCACACGAGGACCTGGTACTCGCCGTTCCGCGGGTACGAGCGGCCGAGCAGGATCCGCCCGGTCGGGTCGGCCCCGGTCACCAGGGCCATCGTCACCCCGTCCGGCACGGGGAGCGCCGAGATCGCGCAGCGGGTCGGCGGCGGGGGCGCCGCGGCGACCGACGGAGCCGTGCCGGGCCGGCTCGACGGGCTCGCCGTCGGCTCGGCGCCGGCCGACGCACGCGGTCCCGCGGCGGGCCCGCTCGCCGACCTGCCGGGCTGGTCGGTCCGCAGCGCGGGCACCGCCAGCGTGCCGCCGGCCACCACGGCGAGGCACATCCCGCCCGCACCGGCGTACGTGAAGGCGCGCCGCAACCGGCGCCGCCGCCGGCCGTCGGTCATCGCCCGCCGCACGTCCACCGTGGTCCTGCTGGTCGGCTCGCGGTCCAACCGCAGCAGCCCCAGGTCGTCGTCGCGCTCGGTCATCCCGCGTACCTCTCTCTCGTCGCCGCGACAGGCGCCCGCTCACCGAGCAGGCGGCGCAGGGCGGCCAGACCGTGCGAGGTCTGGCTCTTCACCGTTCCGGGCGAGCAGTCCAGGATCTCCGCCACCTCGTTCACCGGCAGGTCGCAGATGAACCGCAGCACCAGCACGGCCTGCTGCCGGCGCGGCACGCGGGCCAGCGCGGAGCGGAGGACCTCCCGGTCCTCGGCGCCGGCGTTCTGCACCGGCGGCGGCTCGGGCGGCGCCGCGAACAGCCGTACCCGGGACCACGCCCGCCGCCGCTCGTCGATGAAGGCACGCACGAGCATCGCGCGCACGTACCGGTCGAGGTCGTCGGCGGCGCGGGCGCGCGCCCACTTCACGTACAGCGTGGTGATGGTCTGCTGGACCAGGTCGTCGGCCCGGTGTTCGTCCCCGGTGAGGAGACAACCGAGCCGTCGCAGCGCGGGTATCCGCGCCGTGACGTACTCGACGTACTCGTCGTCGCCGTCTGCCATTCGCCGCTCCTCCAACCGGTGACGTCCCACCCTCAGACGGGCCCGGTGGTCCGTCCGGTTGTATCCGCTCTGGGGAAACCTGTGGCACCACCCCGACTTGCGTTCGACGGGCGAGGTGACGTAGGAGCTACGCATGTCGAACGGCATGCGGCTTCACGTGGGATGCGCGATGTGGACGCACAGGTCGTGGCAGGGGCGTCTGCTGGCGCATCCGCTGCCGTCCCACGAACGGCTGCGGCACTACGCCGCCTGGTGCACCGCGGTCGAGGGCAACACCACGTTCTACGCGACACCGGCCCGCGACACGGTCGCGTCGTGGGCACAGCAGACCGACCCCGACTTCCGGTTCGTACTCAAACTGCCGAAGGTCGTCACGCACGAACGCCGTCTCGGTGACGTCGACGAGCCGCTCCGGATCTTCCTGGACGCGATCGAGCCGCTCGGGCCGCGGGCCCACGCCCTCTGGATCCAGTTGCCGGGGTCCTTCGCGCCCGCCGACGTCCCCGTGCTCGCCCGTTTCCTGCGCCGGCTCCCCGCGTCCCACCGGTACGCCGTCGAGGTCCGCCACCCGGCGTTCTTCGCCGACGCACACGCCACGCGGCTCCTCGAGGAGGCTCTCGCCCCCGTCGCCGCCGAGTGGATCCCGTTCGACACCACCGCCTTCTTCGACAGCCCGCCGACCAGCGACGCGGAGCGGGACGCCTGGACGAAGAAACCCCGCGTGCCGCGCCGGTCGGTCGCGCTCACCGACCGGCCGATCGTCCGGTACCTCGGCCGCGACGACGTCGCGCGGACGATCGAGGGCTGGCAGCACTGGGTGGACGTCGTCGCCGGGTTGCTGCGCGAGGGGCGCTCGCCGACGGTGTTCGTCCACACCCCGGACAACGCCGACGCGCCCGTGCTGGCGCGCCGCTTCCACGACGAGGTACGCGCCCGCGTACCGGAACTCGAACCGCTGCCGGAGCCGATCCCGGTCGAACCCCTGACCCTCTTCTGACCCGGTCGGCGCTCAGAAGCCGCCGGTGGCCTCCAGTCCGAGCCACCCGGCAAGGTCCGCGATCTCGGCGCGGACGGCGGCGGTCACCGCCTCGGTGAAGGGGACGTCCTGGTGGATCGCGTTGACGACGAGGGTGCCGGCCCTGCGGTCCGCGGTCGCGTCGAGTTTCCCGACGAGCCGGTCCTCGTGAAGGATCGGGAGCGCGAAGTAGCCCCACCGCCGCTTCTCCCTGGGCTTGTACATCTCGAGGACGTACTCGAAGTCGAAGAGCTGCTCCGCGCGGACACGGTCGTGCACGAGCCGGTCGAACGGCGACAGCAGCGCCGTACGCCCGGTGAACGGCAGGTCCAGGTACGCCGGGTGGACCCGCCACGTCCCCGGCGTACCGTCGACGACGGCCTCCTCACCGGCGTCGCCGACGTACGGCGACTCGCCCGGCATCTGCGGCCCGCCCGACCGGGCGATGCCGAGCGCCGCGAGCCGGCGTTCGTCGCGGTGCCGGGCGGCGGCCGCCCGGTCCAACGTCGGCAGGTCCGCGGGGAACACGCGCTGGGGAAGGTCCCAGTAGCGCTGCCGCCCCTTGCGACCGGAGATCGCGACCTGCCCGCGGAGGGCGAGGCACTCGAGCATCTTCGTGACGTTCCGGTTGTTGGTCCAACCCGAGGACGGCCAGGGCTCGACGCTGGTGTCGGGAATGTCGCGGGACAGCAGCGGGCCGTTCTTCTCCAGCAGCGCGACGATGTCGCGCCGGAACGGCTCGTTCTTCTTTAGCCATGCCACCGTGGACGGATGTGCCCCGTCCCGCACCTCGGCGATCACGGCGGGAAGGTCGCGCGGCACCCGGACGTAGGCGACGGTCTCGACGAGGGTGCGGTCGCGCTCGATGGCCCTGGTCAGGTCGGCCGGGTCGTAGGTCGACCCGAGCCGGCTCCACAGGACGAGGTCGGCGCTGGGAGCGATGGCCGCGGTGGGGTCGATCTGCAGGACGGTCAGGCGGTCGACGACGCCGACGAGGTCGGTCGGGCGCGGGGCGTCGAGCAGTTGGGCGTGGATCGCGATCCGGCGGGCTTCGTCCCGGTCCAGACGATGGGCGGCCATGCGACGACCCTAGTGGCGCCGCAGTTTGACGGGGAACGCCCGCCCGTCCCATCCGACCCGAAAGACGACTTTCTCTCCGATTCAACCTGGCTCGGATTCGCCGACTTTACGCTCGCAGGAGCAGCGCTGTCGGAGCGGCAGCGCCATCGAACCGTTCCACGCTTGCGGAGGGGACATGGCACCGAATCGAGCACTTCGGGCACTCGTTTCGGCGGCTGTCGGCGGCTTGGTCGCCATCGCCGCGACCGCACCAGCCATGGCCCTCGCCCATCCCGGCACGGCTGCGGCTGCGGCTGCGGCTGAAGACGCCACGTCCGCCGCGCCGGAAGAGCCACGTCCCCCGCGACTCCCGGCGGACTTCCAGGGCGCGGGGCGGTACATCGTCCGCGACCTCGGCATCGACGTCCCCTTCACCTGGGAGGGGAGAAACGGCGACAGTCAGATGATCGCCGGGGGCCCACAGCACCCGATCTGGTTCACCAACCTGATCTACCGCGACACGCTCTACACGCTCACCTACAAGTGGCCGAACATCCCGCTGGAGCCGCCGCAGCCCTGCCACCGGGTGGGATTCTTCAACCGCCACATGTTCAACGACCTGCTGAAGACCGCCCGATTCGTCGGACCGGAGATCCTGCAGGGGCACCACGACCGGCACGTCCATCACTGGCGGGTCGGTGTCGTCGCGGGCTCCACCCAGCCGGGCGCGTTTCCCCGGATCCCGCTCGCGCTCGGTGACGTCTACGTCGACCAGCGGGACCCGAGCCGGTGGCGGCAGGTGCTGCACTTCGGCATCCAGAACCTCTACGATCCCGCGCTGGACGAGTGGTTCACGATGGACACGTTCCGGCACCTGCCAGGGCAGGTCACGCTTCCCGACCGGTGCCCGCCGCCAACGCTGTGAGCCCACACCAGCCTGCGCGGAGGTGGACGAATACGACTCTGCGTCCAGCGAGCACGATGCCTCTCCAGACTCATTCCCTGCGTACGGTGAGGTGAAGGGCGGCGACGGCCAGCTGGGTGAGGTCAGGCAGTTGGTCCTGGCCGAGGGTGACGCCGCGCAGGTTGTCGAGGGACGTCTTGAGACCGTGGAGCCGGCTGCCTCTCAGGTCGGTGCCGTCGAGGTGGCAGGAGTCCAGTTCCAGGCCAGCGAGGTCACACGACCGCAGTGCGATGCGCGGTAGTCGGCAGGATGACCACGCGCCGTTGGTGAGAGTGCAGTCGGTGAACGCGACCGAGCCGGCGGCGGTGACGCGGTGGAAGGTGGCGTAGTCGAAGCGGCAGCCGTCGAACAGGACGTCCTTGAGGCGTACGTCGGTGAGTCTGGTGCCAGTGAACCGGGAGCCGGTGATGGCGCACCGTTCGATGGTGATGCCGGTCAGGGTCGCGCCGGAGAAGTCGGTGCGGGTGAACTCGCAGCCGAAGAGGCTGCCCGCCTCCCAGGTGCTCTCGCTCAGGTCCACGCCGGTGATAAAGCTGCTACGGATGCTGACGTCCTCAAGGCGCGAGCCGTGCCACGCTGCGCCCTCGACGAGGGCCTCGGTGAGGCCGCCGGCGAGGTCCGTGGTGGTGTCGAGGTCGTCCGGTTCGAGGTCCGGCAACAGGACCTTCACGTCGCCGATCGTGGTGGTACGCATGTGTCCTCAACCTGTGTGGGCGCGGGGTGGGCACGCCAACCCGCTCGTCCCCGTGGTGGTTGCTACTTCTTCTTGTTCCAGTTGTGCCAGCCGGGTCGGCTGTCGAACTTACCCTTGTTATCCCAGGTGGGGCGGTTGTCGAACTTCGCCGCGTCGATCGACGCTACCGACCGCTGCGGGTTGACGCCGAGGCGGGCGAGTTGCTCGGGTGCGGCGTTGACGAGGACCGCGAGAGCGTTGGTCATGGTGCTCCTCCTTGAGGGGTGAGGGGGAGAGACCCGAGACCAGGCAGGGTCTATCGCAGGACAAGTCTCCAGCGCTGACAGAGGGGCTGACCTGCTGTGTGAGAGGGAAGAGGGGGTCCGTTCGGGGGTCCGGCTGAAGACTGACGTCAACGCTGACGTCGAGCCCGACCCCCGAACGGGGATCAAGCCGGAACTCATCACTGCCAATGCCTACGGCAGTAGGTGACGGTGTCGTTGGAAGCACGAGAACTCCTTTGGTTGAGGTGTGGGATGTAATGCTGGTGGCGTGGCCGGGCACGACAGCGCCGCCGGAGCGGAAGGTCCCGGTGAGCGTCATCCCGGCACCGCTCCTGCCGTGGTCACCGTCAGCGGCGCCCGCCTGCCGGCCGCCGGGAACGCGGCGAGACGAATGAGCGTGGGAAGCGCGCGGAGGTAGTTGGCGGCGGGGTGAGGGTTAGCCTCTTGGGTCATGTCCGACCCTGCGCCGCGTCCATTGCTATTCCTTGACGTGGACGACACCCTCATCCCGTTCGGAACACCCACGGCGGCTCAGCCGGGCATGCCGGGTGGCCACACCGAGGCACCAGACTTACCGGCCGACGCCCATCCCCTGCTGCACAAGGTCAATCCGGAACACGGCCGCCGACTGGGGGCCCTGCCGTGTGACCTTGTGTGGGCGACGACCTGGATGAGCGACGCGAACGATGTGCTCGCGCCGCTGCTCGGGCTGCCGACCCTGCCCGTCGTGGACTGGCCCGACTCCGACGAGGTGGGCGTCCTGCACTGGAAGACCCGTGGACTTGTCGAGTGGGCGCAGGGACGCCCCTTCGTCTGGGTCGACGACGAGATCTCCCACACCGATCAGCAGTGGGTACTGACTCATCACCATGGCCCGGCCCTGCTACAGCGGGTTGACCAACGTCGCGGGCTGACCGAGCACGACTTCACTGCCATCGAGAGCTGGCTCATGCAGGCGCCGTAGGGCGAGCTTCATCGCTGCGCAGCTGGATCAGGAGAGCGTCGGCCGCGTCCTGGCATCGCGCGTCGAGATCACCGTCGTCCCTAGCGCTCGGATCGGTGCGGAAGAGTTCGTCGAGCATCGTGCCCAACAATCGGTAGGCGGCGTCCTTCAGCAGCCGACGCAGGTCGCGGACAATGGCGTACGGCCGGCCGGTGAGGATCTTCTCCAACGACTTGAGGGTGTAGTCCAGCGCGAAGTTTCGGTCGATCCACAGCTGGGAGCGGCGGGCGAGGACCCCGATGCGCCAGTCCGCGTAGCGGGCCTCGACCCTTCCCATCGACGGGTCGGCGCGTCCGGTGAGTCCGGCCGCTTCAGCACGGCGGGTGTAGGCGGCACCGATCAGGCATTCCATGCCCACGAGCAGATAGCTGATGCCCGTGTAGAAGGGGCGTCCTGAGGTGTGGGCGGCCACCCACCGCTCGTCGTGGATCCCATCGATGATCTCGGCGACACTCAGCTGGGGTTGTGGTTGCAGCAACAGGTCGGTGCGGCCCTGGAAGGCGTACGTCTGACGTAGCTCGGCTGCGGTCATCAACTGGTCGAAGGTGATGTAGGTGAATCGCGGCGGCACGCCCAATGCGGTAAGGGTGCGGATGGCCAGAGCGTTCTGGTCGCCGGTGGTCTCCTTGTTGAAGCGGTCCAGGATCGAGGTCACCCCCGACTCCACGCCGAACAGGCAACGCCGCAACTTCCGCCCAACCAGGCCCCGCCAGAGGTGACCGCGGTCGAGGTGCCAGGCTCGGTCACGGTCGGGACGGACGACCTGGTCGACCCGGCAGCTCGTCTCCCAGGTGAAGCCCGCCTGGGCGAGGGTGTCCGTGACCTGCAGGGCGCGGGTGACAGCGTCATCGCCGCGTCCGATGAACTCCTCGTCGACCAGGTAGATCGTCCTGTTCAGATCCGGGTGCCGGTCGAACACCGCCCCCATCTGACGCAGGAGCCAGGGCAACGCGTCGGGACGCGCCCCCGCCCATTGCCCCTTGTGCCCGCGGGGGCAGAACGAGCAGTAGTTGGTGCAGCCCCTCGACGACTCGAGTTGTGCGACCCCACGGTGCGCAAAAGTACGGTCAAGCAGATCCAGTTCCGGCCACATGTCGGTCTGCGACCGGTTCGCCACGGTCGCGGTCCTGCGGGAAAGGTTGACCGGCAGCACGGTGCGCGACCGCCTGGTGCCCCGGAAACCGAAGCCGCGTATCTGCTCGACGTCCAGATCGCCATGCCAGTGAGCCAGCACGTCGGCGATCGTCGGCTCTCCCGCTCCCCTGCAGATGAGCAGGTTCGGATAGCGGTCCAGCAAGATCCGCTCGTTACGCACGGTCAGCGAGCCACCGGCGACCACCAGGGGCGGCCGGTCGAGGGCCGTGACCGCGTCCAAGAGGCGGACGGCGAGGTCATGCTGGCCGAAAGCCACCGACACGCCCAGCACCTCCACCCCGTCGCGGACCCGATCGACGATGTCTTCCAGCCCGGAACCGAGCTGCATATCCATCAGTTCGACCTGCCCGAGCAGGGTCGACCGGGCAGCTCGGGCCAGGTCGGAGATCGCCAACGGAAACCGAGGAAGTGGGAAGTGTTCCGGGTGGTAAAGCGACGTCAACAGCAGCCTCGGCCGTAGCAGCCGTCGCTGGCCCTCTGGAGTGAGCTGCGCGGCGGACAGCCAACTGTCCGGGTCGACCACCCTCAGGTGGTCGGCGGTCCACGTGGGCCATTCCCGGCTGCGGTGTGGCTGCCCGGAAAGATCGGCGGCCGTCCATTGTCCTGGCGGTTGTTGGATGAGGACCAGCCTGCGGTCCAGGGTTCCGGTCACCACTACCGTCCGCTCCTTCCTCATTGCCAAGCTCAAAGCGGCGCGTAGGGCGTTCGGATCCTCCAACGGCACCGCCGCCAACGGCTCGGGACGGGGCGGGGTGCAGTCGGTGGCGTGCGCGCAGGCGTACAACAGCCGGTCGTGGACGGACGATGGCAGGTCACGCATGGAACACCTCCGTGACGGGGTTGGGCATGGGCGTGCGTCGCCGCCCCTGCGGCAGCGGCAGCAGGAGAGAGCGGTGAGAGGGCGAGAGATCCCGGTCAGCGCGGCGTGGTGGATCCGGCCCCGCCGTGGTGCCGGGCGGGCCAGCCGAGGAAGCGGTCGAACAGGTCCGTGACGTCGCCAGTAGTGCTCGGGTTGAGCCGATGCAGGTCCTCGATGGCCTCATGGAGAAGACCGGCCAGGTAGACGAAGAGGCCGACCCGGTTGTCGCGGTATTCGGCCAGCAGGGCGAGCCGTGCCCGTCCGCAGGGCCAGGGCTGCCCGCAGCGGCGGCACAGCCAGAGCGGACGCAGCGGCAAGTGCTCTGCCGGTAACGGCCGCTCCTGCGCGGCTGCACCGGTTCCGTTCGTATACATCGGCCGCGGCGCTTCCGCGCCTGTTGCTCGAACAAGACCCGCCAGACGTGTGTCAACAGCGGTAGGTCGGTCGAATCTGGTTCCGCCGACGCCGGAACTGCTGCGCGTTCTGTCGTCAGCTCGCCGGTCACGGCGTACCGCGACATGTACACAGTCATGGCCGGTCTCCGGCCGGTGCTGACCCCTGTGCGCGGTGGGCTTGCCGGCGTCCCGGCAAGCCCACCGGCGTCGGCCAGCGGCTGGGAGCACACCGCACCTCATCCGCCCACGCAGCCCTGCTGACGGTACGCGAACGGAGAGTCACCCGTGCGGTCGACGAAGTGCCCGGCGTAAGTGCCAGCCGGTGCGTCAGGTCGCGCTCCGACCTATTGCCGATCGGCACGTCCATCTGGGTCTCCCTGCCGTGAGATTGCCGCTGGCCCACCGCCGCACCGCTGGGATCGACGCGTCGGCACATCCAGGCTGGCTTGGGCGGTGGACCGACGGAATGTCTCGCCGGTGCACCGGCGGTGCACCTGCGGTCACCGCGTGTGCGGTTACCATCAGCTCCACCGGTGACTGTCCGTTCCGGAAGGACGTGCGATGGCTACGGTGACGACCTGGACCGGCCAGGACGCGAACGCGCTCCGCCATGCGTTGCGGATGAGCGTGATCGCCTTCGCCGAGCACCTCGGCGCGGCGCGGCGGACCGTGGCCAAGTGGAGCAGCCAGGGCGACAAGGTGCTCCCCCGCGCGGACATGCAGGCCGCGCTGGACACCGTGCTGTCCCGCGCCACACCTGAGGTACGGGAACGCTTCGACGCGTTGCGCGTGGCCGGCACCGACGGTGCACTTGTGGGTGCGGGTGGGCCGGACACCGGCCGGGATGCGGATACTGACGATAACGGAGACGGTGACTCAGGCTCGGATGGCGACGTGCGGCGCAGGCAGCGGAGCGGCGATTGGCGTCGCCGCCGCGCCCAACGTGGCGTCGTTGCTCGACGCCCTCGTCACGCCAGCGCACCCCGACGGTGGGACACTGTCCGTACCGCAGCTATCCCGAGCTGTCGCCAGTGCCAAAACCGACTATCAGGCATGCCGGTACGCGCACGTACTCGATCGGCTGGTGGCGCTACTGCCGTCCCTCGATGCGGTGCGGTCCGGCGTAACGGGCGAACAGCGCTCGCAGGTCGAGGTGCTGGCCGCCGACCTGTACCACGTCGTCGGCAGCGTCCTGCTGAAGCTGGACGATCGCGGGATGGCCCTGGTGGCGGCCGAACGGAGCACTCAGGCGGCTGCCATGAGCCAGGATCCGGTGGCGATCGCCGCGAGCGCCCGGATCATGACCCACGCGCTCATGAGCAACGGCCACGACGCCCAAGCGATGACCCTCGCCGGCAACGCCGCCGACTCGCTCGACCGGGACACCGGCCTCACGTCGTCCGATGCGGTGGCCGTCCACGGCGCCCTCGTCCTCCGAGGGGCCATCGCCGCCGCCCGCCGAGACGACCGGGGCACCGCGCACGCGATGCTCGATGAGGCAACCCGCGCCGCGACCCGCCTCGGCTACGACGGCAACGACCGGTGGACCGGCTTCGGGGCCACCAACGTCCTGCTGCACCGGGTCAACATCGCACTGACCCTCGGCGACGCCGGAACGGCCATCGCGATCGCCCGCACGGTGCCGCTGGACAAGGTGACGCTGGCCGAGCGCCGGGCGTCTCTGTATGTCGACGTGGCACGCGCCTACACGCAGTGGGGCCGCTACGAGCATGGCCTCAACGCACTGCGCACCGCGTACGAGGTTGCACCCGAGGAGATCCGCTGCCGCCCGGCGGTCCAACGCATCGCCGGCGACCTCGCCATGCTAGCCAACGGTTCCGTCCGCACCGCCGCTGCCGGCTTCGCCCGCAACGCCGGGATCCGGTTGTGACCGGCGGTCACCTCCAGATCGTCGTCTGCGGTGCCGGTCCGGCCGCCGATGTGACCCAGCTCGTCAAGGCTGCACAGCGGCGATCCTGGACAGCGGCGGTCACGGCCACACCGAGCGCGATGGGCTTCATCGACCCGCAGCCGCTCGAGAGCCTCACTGGTCATCCGGTCCGTTCGACCTACCAGTCGTCGCCCGGCATCCGCCGGTCGCTTCCCGCAACCGACGCATTGGTCATCGCTCCTGCGACCTACAACTCGGTCAACAAGATCGCTCTCGGCTTGGCCGACAACTACGCCATGACCTTGGTCGCCGAGCTGATCGGCAGACAGGTGCCGACCGTCATCGTCCCGTTCGTCAACGCCGCCCTCGCCGCCCGGACACCGTCCCGGCACGCCGTCGCCAGCCTCCGCGACGAGGGGGTACGTGTCCTGCTCGGCCCCGAAGACCAGTGGGAACCGCACCCGCCCGGCAGCGGCAACGAGCGGCAGAAAGCCTTCCCCTGGACGGTGGCTTTCGAGACAGCCGCCCAGCTCGCCCACGGGTCTCGACCGGCCGCTTCCGGCCACGCCTGACCGCAAACGAGTCAGCCACCGTGTCGCGCCAGGCTCGGTGCGTCTCGCCGCTAGCGTTGAAAGCCGTGGACCGAATCGCCATCATCGGCTGCGGTGGCAGCGGCAAGTCCACCGTCGCCCGGCAACTCGCGCAGATCCTCGACGCGCCGCTCATCCACCTCGACGCGCTCTATTACGACGAGCAGTGGAATCCCGTACCCAAGGACGAGTTCGCCGTCCAGCAGGAGAAACTCGTCACCGGCGAGCGGTGGATCATCGAAGGCAACTACGCCGGCACCCTGCCGATCCGGCTCGCCGCCGCCGACACCGTGATCTTTCTCGACCTGCCAGCCAGGACATGCCTGTGGGGCATCGCTGAACGCCGGTGGCGCTACCACGGCGGCCAACACCCCACCGACGGCGTCTACGACCGGATCACCTGGAACTTCGTCCGCTACATCCTCGGCTACCGGCGCACCATGCGCCCCCGCATCCGTCACCTGCTTCAAGAACATGGAGTGCAGGTCCGGCTCATCACTCTCACCAGCCGGCGGCACACCAACCGGCTCATCGACCGAATCAAACGGGAGACAAACCGGTGACCTGGCCTCGGGCTTCCACGAGGAGCCGACCGCGTCCAACCGACACCGAACAGGTCCAACGGCTCCCGAGCACCCACCGAGCGACCACCCACCACCGGCGTACGCGAAAAAGGCCCCGACCGGCAGGGAACTACCAGGTCAGGGCCTTGCTCGTTGGTGCGCCGCCAGGGACTCGAACCCCGAACCCGCGGATTAAGAGTCCGCTGCTCTGCCAGTTGAGCTAGCGGCGCTCGTTGGCAACGGGGAGAACCTTAGCACGCCCTCTCAGCCGGGTTCCAATCCGATCCCCGGCTCCCCCCTTCGGTCGAGCTTATGGGGTAAAAGCGGCCAAACGGCCTTCGCCTGAGCGCGAGGGCACGTACGGATTAGCGGTGATGCGGCACGATGTCCGCCAGGTACGCGAGGACAGAGGTGGGGATGGGCATGTTCACGCGGGCCGGGGCGGCGCTGGGGGCCCTCGGTCTGGTGGCGTCGCTGGCGCTGGCGGGGTGCGGCGGCGATCCGGAGCAGGCGAAGTTCGTGGCGGGCAGCGGCCCGACCGCGAGCGCCACCCCGGCCGAGCCGGCGGCGGCGAACGGCCCGCCGTTGCCGGTCGCGCCGGCCGACGGGTCGACGGACCGGCCGGTCAGCGCCGAGATCGGCGCCACCCTGCCGGACGGCGTGAAGGTGTCTGCCGTCACCCTGACGGCGGCCGACGGCAAGGCGGTCGCGGGCCGGCTCCGCGCCGACGGCTCGTCGTGGGTGCCGTCAGCCCCGTTGAAGTACGGCACCCGCTACTCGGCGACGGTCACCGCGACCGCGGCCGACGGCGGCACCCGCGAGGGGCGCAGCACGTTCACGACGATGGCGAAGCCGAAGTCGATGATCGGCTCCGGCCTCTACCTGTTCGACGACAAGGAGTACGGCGTCGCGATGCCGGTGGTCGTCGAGTTCAGCCCCGGCATCCCGAAGAAGGACCGGGCGGCGGTGCAGAAGCGCATGTTCGTCCAGACCGACCCGCCGCAGCCCGGCGCGTGGCACTGGATCGACGGCGGCACCCAGGCCTACTACCGCGCACCGGAGTACTGGAAGCCGGGCACGACGCTCAGCGTCCGCATCGCGTTGGCCGGCATCCCGCTGAGCAACGGCAAGTACGGCAACGTCGACCGGGTCGCGACCGCGAAGATCGGCCGCGCCTTCGAGATGAAGGTCGACAACTCGACCAAGCGGATGACCGTGTACGAGGACGGCCAGGTGGTCCGTACCCTGCCGGTGAGCCTCGGCAAGAAGAAGACCCCGTCCTCCAGCGGCACGATGGTGGTGATGGAGAAGAAGGAGTCCACCGTCTTCGACACCCGCGACGACCCGGACCCGGACAACCGCTACGTCACCGAGATCGACTTCGCGCAGCGGCTCACCTGGGGCGGTGAGTACATCCACGCGGCACCCTGGTCGGAGCACGTGCAGGGGCGCCAGAACGTCTCGCACGGCTGCGTGAACGTGTCGACGGCCCACGCCCGTTGGCTGTTCGGCAAGACGAAGATCGGCGACCCGATCACCGTGACCGGCACCGAACGGCGGCTGACGGCCGGCAACGGCTGGACGGCGTGGAGCCTGAGCTGGTCGGAGTTCGTCAAGGGCAGCGCCCTGCCGGTGCCCGAGGGCGGTGCCGGCTCACCGTTCTGACCAGCACCGGAGCTGTCCACGTTCGGACAGCTCAGCCCGTGTGTTTCGGTTCACCCGGTGCAACGGGTATCAGGTCTGGTGCGTCCTCTGAGAGAGGATGGGCAATCGGCACGACGACTGTGAGGCGACCATGCGAGCTGTCCAGGACCAGCCGACCCGGCGCGGTGGGCGACGCCGTGCGCTCGCGGCCGGGCTTCTCGCCGCGGCGCTGACGCTCACCGCCGGGTGCACCTCCGGTGGCGACGACGGATCGTCCGGGTGGCGCGACGGCGACGGGAACGCCGCGCCCGCCCCGAAGGCCGCCGTCACCATCGTCGAACCGGCCGCCGACGCGAAGGACGTACCGGCCTCGACCGGCATCACCTTCACCGCGAAGGAGTCCCGGGAGACCACCGTCGAACTGAAGGACCCCTCGGGCGCGGCCGTCGAGGGGACGCTCGCCGCCGACGGCGGGAGCTGGCTGCCGAGCGGCGCCCTGGAGTACGGCGCGACGTACACGGCGACCGTCACCGCGACCGGGGACGACGGCCGGCCCGCCACGGCGACCAGCACCTTCACCACCATGGCCAAGCCCGAGAAGCAGGTCCGGATCAGCAGCTTCCTCGGTGACGGCCAGGTGGTGGGCGTCGGGATGCCGCTGATCGTGAAGTTCGGCCGGGCCATCCCGGAGGACCACCGGGACGACCTGCAGCGCCGGATGACCGTCACCGCCACCCCGGCGCAGGAGGGCATCTGGCACTGGGTCAGCCCGACCGAGGTCCGGTACCGCCCGAAGGAGTTTTGGAAGGCGAACAGCACCGTGTCGTACCGGGTCCAGGCCGGCGGACTGCCGCTCGGCGACGGCTGGTACGGCCGGTCCGACCTGACCGTCGACGTCAAGATCGGCCCGTCGCTGGTCATGACCGTGGACAACAGGACCAAGCGGATGACCGTCGCGAAGGACGGCAAGGTGGTCAAGACCATCCCGGTGAGCCTCGGCAAGAAGTCCACGCCGTCGTCGAGCGGCACGATGGTCGTCATCGAGAAGCTCCGGAAGACGGTCTTCGACACGTACGAGGAGCTCGGCCCCGAGGACGGCTACCGCACGAAGATCGACTACGCGCAGCGCCTCACCTGGGGCGGCGAGTTCATCCACGCCGCTCCCTGGTCGGAGGGGCAGCAGGGCAGCGTCAACGTCTCCCACGGCTGCGTGAACGTGTCGATGGCCAACGGCGCGTGGCTCTTCGCCAACACCCGGATCGGTGACCCGATCACGGTCAAGGGCACCGAGCGCAAGCTCCAGAACGGCAACGGCTGGACCGACTGGAACATGAGCTGGGAGGAGTACGTCAAGGGCAGCGCCGTGCCGTACGAGCCGGCGGCGGCCGAGAGCGCCGACCCGGACGCCACCCCGACCCCCTGAGCAACGACGAAGGCCCCCTCCGCGGAGGGGGCCTTCGTCATGCCGGGTGACTGATGGGAATTGAACCCACGACAACCGGGACCACAACCCGGTGCTCTGCCAACTGAGCTACAGCCACCATGCCGCCGCGCCGGTCACCCGGGCGGTGCGGACCAATAATAGCCCCACCCCGGCCCACCCCGTCCAGCGGGTTCGCTGGGACGGAACCGGGCGCTCAGAGCTGCGCGGCGACGGCCTTCGCGCTCTCCACGTCCGGCCCGGGCAGGGGTACGAAGATGGTCCGCCGGTAGTACTCCAACTCCCGGATGCTCTCCCGGATGTCGGCCAGCGCCCGGTGCGCGAGGCCCTTCTGCGGCTGCCCGAAGTACACCCGCGGGTACCAGCGCCGGCACAGTTCCTTGATCGACGAGACGTCGATCATGCGGTAGTGCAGGTGGGCGTCGAGCCGGGGCATGTCCCGGGTGATGAAGCCCCGGTCGGTGGCGATGGAGTTGCCGCACAGCGGCGCGGTGCGCGGATCCTTCACGTGGCTGGTGACGTAGTCGAGGACCAACTGCTCCGCCTCGGCCAGCGTCACCGTCGACCGCCGCACCTCGTCGGTCAGCCCCGACTTGGCGTGCATCGTCGCGACGATTTCGGGCATCGCGTCCAGCGCCGCGTCGTCGGCGTGGATCACCACGTCGACCCCCTCGCCGAGCACGTTGAGATCCGGGTCGGTGACGAGCGCGGCGACCTCGATCAGCTTGTCCTTGCCGAGGTCCAGGCCGGTCATCTCACAGTCGATCCAGACGAGAAGATCTGCCACCGGCACAGCCTACGCGCAGCCCAGCGGCCCGCGCGCCGCGCACCGCTCTGCGGGGCGACCGTTAGGGTTTCCCCGTGCCAGCCGAATCCGTCGCACCGCCCGCTGTCACCGACGACGAACCCGGTGGCCGTACGGTCCGTCGCCTCGTCGCCGTGCTGGCGCTGGCCGCCGTGCTGCCGGCGCTCTACCTGCCCGGGCTGGTGCACGACTTCTTCGACCTGAAGATCTACATGCGGGCGATGGACTGGTGGGCGGCGGGGAACCCGCTCTACGACTACGTCCAGCCGGACCGGGTCCAGGGTGCCCTCTACTTCACGTACCCGCCGTTCAGCGCCCTGCTGCTACGCCCGTTCGCGATGCTGCCGCTGGGCGCCACCGTGGCGATCTTCACCGCGCTGACCGGTCTGGCGGTGGTGGTGACCACCCGCTGGCTGGTCGAGCCGGTGATCGCCCGGCACCACCTGCCGCGGGTGTTCGCGCTCACGGTGGCGGTGCTGCTGGTCCTCGCCGTCGAGAGCACCCGGGAGACGATCACCTTCGGGCAGATCAACATGCTGCTGGTGGTGCTGATCCTGGCGGACCTGCTGTTCGCCGTACCCCGGAACAGGCGCTGGGCCGGCGTGGCCGTGGGGCTGGCGACGGCGCTCAAGCTGTTTCCCGGCATCTTCATCGTCTACCTGCTGGTCTGCCGGCGGTGGTGGGCGGCGGCGGTGGCCAGCGCGACGGCGGCGGTCGCGACACTGCTCGCGGCGGCGTTCGCGCCCCGCGACTCCTGGCGGTTCTGGACCCACGAGCTGTGGACCACCGAGCGGGTCGGCCGCACCGACTACACCGGCAACCAGTCGCTGTTCGGGCTGCTGAGCCGCCTCACCGCGCCGCAGGAGCCGGAGCGCCTGATCTGGCTGGCCCTCGTCGTCCTGGTGGCCGGGTACGGGCTGTGGCGGGCGGCGCGGGCGGCCCGCGCCGGGGACGCGCTCACCGGCCTCACCCTCACCGGCCTGGTCGGCGCGCTGGTCAGCCCGATCACCTGGACCCACCACATCTACTGGTTCGTCCCGGCGGTGGTGGTGCTGGTCGACGCGGCCCTCGCCACGTCGGGGGGCGAGCGCCGCCGACTGCTGACGGCCGCCGTCGGCACGACCGTCGTCATCGTCTACGGGGTGGTGTCGTTCCAGGACTGGGGCACCGCCCAGGTGCCCACCGACTCGGTGGGCGAGTTCCTGGTCCGCAACGCGTACGTGCTGATCAGCCTGCTGCTGCTGGTGGGGCTGCCGGTGCGGGAGGGCATGGAGCCCACGTCCAAACGGACAGACTTCCCGAGAAGCCCCGTCCGGCGCTAATCTGGTCTCAACTACCACAGACGACGCTGCGGTAGCACCGAATCCCCCGGTGAGGACGGCCCTCCGTGTCGGCAGCACGGAGGGCCGTCCGCGTCCACCGCCCCGGGCGACCTGCCGTCGCTCAGGAGGTCGGATCGACCGGGACGGCCGGACGCAGCGGCCCAGCGGACGGCTCCTGCCGCGACTCGGGTTCGACCCGCGACGGGCGTTCGGGCCGTGACCGGGATTCGGGCCGCGACGGGTGTTCGGGCCGCGCGGCGCGCGCCGGCCGCGACGGCGAACCCGGCGGAACGGGATCGGCCCGCCCGGCCGGTCGGACCGGCTCCGTCCGCGACGTGGGCGCCGGCGGGGCGACATCCGTGCGGGTGGCGGGTGGCCAGGCGAGCGACAGGTCCACCTCGGACGGCCGCAGCGGCGCGACGCAGCGGGTGCCGTCCCGGCCCGACCGGCCGCGCCGGTCGCCGCTCGACGGCCCCGCACCGGACACCTCCGGCCCGCCGTCCGGCCGCTCCACGAGGTCGGCCAGCGTCGCCGGGCGACCGGCGGGCACCGGACCGGCGGCGGTTCGGCACGTCGGCACCGGGCCCAGCGCCGGCCGGGGCCGGTCGAGGGGCGCACCGACGGACGCCAGTTGGCGGGCCGGCGCGATCGCGCGGTCACCGTCCCGCGTCGGCTGGACGCCGAGCCCGCTCAGGGACGTCACTCCGAGCCGGCCGGCCAGCACGGGCACCTGGTCCGGCTCGACGACGAAGACCACTTCGCGGGGGCGTACCGGCCGCAGCAGCAGGAGCAGGGCCGACGCCACGAACAGCACCCCACCGGCCAGCAGGCCGGCGGTCACCGGGGCGGTCCAGCCCGCGCGTAGCTCGGCGCGCAGGTCCAGGGTCAGTTCCGCCCCGAGCACGGCGCCGGCGAGCAGCGCCGGAATCCCGACGGTCAGCAGCAGCACCCCGGTGAACACCCGCACGATCCGCATTGGCCTCGTCCCCCTCCGTAGCCGGACACCCGGCCGACCTTACCGAGACGGACCGTCCGATCAGGGGATATCCACGGCACCGGTCCCGGAAAGGCGCCGGCCCGCCGGAGGGATCCGACGGGCCGGCACGGCGGTGCGTACGGTCACGCCTTCGGCGCGGGCTCCCGCCGGGTCCGGGCGAACGCCAGCCCGCCGAGCGCCAGGCCGGCCAGGCCGGCGACCAGGCCGGCGGCGCCGAGGCCGGTGGCCAGCCCGGTGCCCTCGGCCTCGTCGTCGTCCGCCTCGACCTCGCTCTCCCCGGCGGGGTCGGCCGCCGGCGCGGCGGACGGCGAGGCGGCGGTCAGCTTCAGCACCGGCGCCGGGCTCTCCGGCTCCTCGCCGCCGGCGGTCGGCTCCTCGATCCAGCGCACGACGGTGCCGTCCGAGTACGTCTGGAGCGACTTGAAGACCATCTGGTCGATCTTGGGCAGCGGGCCCATCGAAACCGGGAACTCCTGGAACGTGCCCGGCTTGATCACGGCGTCCGGGGCGGCGGTCCAGGTCAGCTTCGACACCGCCTCAATGAGCTGGCTGCCGTGCACCTCCACCGGCTGGTCGAGCTTGCGCTTCTCCACCGCCACGGTCCAGCCGGGGACCGGCATCGTCGAGACCGAGCCGACCGGCGCGTTCTCCGGCAACACCACCTCGACCTTCGTCGTCGACGCGGTGTCGCTCTCGTTCGGCACCCGGAACGCGAGCCGGGCGTAGCCGCCCTGGGTCGCCTCCTCCGGGTTGACCGTGACGTGCGCGGACGCGGGCGCGGCGAAGCCGAGAACGGCGGCGGCGACGGCACCGAGGGCGAGGGTGGCGGCGCCGGTTGCGGTACGCCGGAGACGGATCATGGAATGGACACCTTTCTCTACCGGACGGGCACGGTGGCGGTCACCGTGGCCTGGTCGATGTCGGACGTACGGACGGTGACGCGAAGCTGCCACTCCCCCGACGCCGGCAGGTTGATCTCGCCGGTCACGTGGTTGTCGGTCAGTGGCAGCAACGGCACCTCGATCGGCTCGATTCCCGCGGACGGCAGGGCGGCGGTGGCCCGCCACTCCACCACCGGCTGGGGCCGGTTCTCCGGGGTGTACGCGTAGAAGTGGACGCTGTTGTTGCCCCGCTCGGCCGGGTCCACCTCGACCTGGAGCGAGCCCAGCGAGCTGGACAGCGTGGTCGAGAAGTAGCCGCTGGCAGTGCCGGCGGTGTCGGCGGCGGCGGTGCGGGCCGGGGTGGTCTGCACCAGCGTGGCGGTGACGCCGAGCACCACCGCGGTGATCGCCAGCTCGGCCCAGATCGCCCGCCGCACCAGCGCCGGCCGGCCGGCGGCGGTCCGCCGGCGCACCAGCGCCCGGGAGTACGCGGCCACCACGATCACCAGCACGAACAGCCCGATCTTGCCGAGCAGGAGCCGGCCGTACGTGGTGCCGACGAGGGCGCTCGGGGTGGCGACCTCGATCAGCGCCTGGACGACGCCGGCGAGCAGCAGCGCGGACACGGCCAGCGCGGCCCAGCGGGACCAGATCGGCAGGATCGCCCCCAGCTCCCGCTCGTCGGCCCGGCGCAGCAGGAAGACCGCGAGCATGACCAGCCCGCCCAGCCACACCGCCATGCTGCCGAGGTGCACGGCGTCCACCACGACGGAGACCGCCGGGGCGGGTGACGCGGCCGGGTGGCCGGCCAGCGGCCAGGTCAGCAGCGCCGCACCGCCGAGGATGCCCAGGATCACCACGTCGGTGCCGCCGACCGGCCCGGCCAGCAGCGGCCGGAGCAGGAACGCGGCGGCCGCCAGCAGGCCCAGCCGGACCAGGTGGGCCGCGCCGAACATGCTGCCCAGCACCCCGCTGAACCCCTCCCCGGTGACGTCGAACACGCCGCCCCCGGCGGTGTAGGGCACCTGGAGCCACAGCGTCGCGAGGGTGGACACCACCACCAGGCCCAGGCCGGTCCAGGCGAGGCGGGTGGGCCCCCGGCGGGACAGCCGCCGCGGCCAGAGCGCGGCGAGGACCAGCGCCGGGCCGACCAGGAGCAGCAGGCCGGCGTAGCCGACGTACTTGGCGACCTTGACCGCGGCGCCCACGAACGGGTCGGCCCGGTTGTCGTCGCCGGTGTCGACCGGTGGCGGCGAGGGGGCGCCGACCGAGTACGTGAACGCCCCGGAGACCGGGTGGCTGTCGGCCGAGATCACCCGGTAGCTGACCAGGTAGGTGCCCCGGTCGCCGGCCGGATCGACGGGGATCGTGACGACGCCCCCGTCGAAGTCGGGCTCGCCGCGGTCGGCGCGCGAGCCGTCCGGTGCGAGGACGCGGATCTTGCCGGGCACCTTGCGGACGGACTCGCTGAACGTGAGGACGACCTCGGCCGGCGCGTTCGGCACCACGGCCGACGCGATCGGGCTGCTGCTCACCAGCACCGCGTGGGCACTGGCGGGGCCGGCCGGGGCGACCAGCAGGGCGACGAGGACGAACAGGAGACCGGCGGTGGCGCTGAGCCGGCCGAACCAGCGGCGGAGGGCGGCAGTCATGTCGGTCATGCTCGCCCAGACCACCCCGCCGCGCCCAGCCCGGGTCGCCGCGGCAGCAAACCGGCGGCCCTCATCCGCGCCCCGCGGCGACCGCCGGCAGGAACGGGCGGTGGTCGGTGTCACCACTCACCCGACCCAGCGCCCACAGCAGCCCCGCCCGCACCACCGCCGCGAGGTGGCCCACCTCGTGCACGAGGGCGGTGGTGGAGTTGGCGACGTCGACCGCGCTCGTGCCGGCCAGGCACACCGCGAGCACGAGCGCCACCGGGACGAACGCCCGGGCCCGCTCGGGCCGCCACGCCGCGAGCGCGAACCCGACGGCGAGGGCGACGTCGAAGGACGCCAACTCCCGGCTGGTGTGCGGGTCCTGCGCCACGCCGAGGCCGGCCAGCAGGACCGGCAGCGCGATCGACAACTGCGCGACCGCCGCGACCGCGACCGCCACCCGCAGGACCTCGCGTCGGGCCCGCCGCACGGCCGCCGGGGCGGTACGCGCCGCGTCGGCGGCGACCGCCGCGAGAACCGGGGCGGTCAGGTCCGGCACGGCCACCGGCTGGACCCGGACCAGCCGGGTCACCTGCTCGGCGCGGGCCAGCCACGCCCGGCACGCCCGGCAGCCCTCAGTGTGTGCGTCGAGCACCGCCGGCGCCGCCTGCGGGTCCTCCCCGTCCAGCCGCGCCGACAGCGCCACGCGTACGTCGTCGCAGTTCATGAGGGGGTAGTCGGGCGGTGCACCGGAAAAGTTCCCGACGTGGCGCAGACCATGGAAGGGCCGAAGGGCCCTCCCGGCGCGGGGCGCTCCGCGTAACCTGGACTGTCGTGATCCCCGCCCAGCGCCACACCGCCGCCGCCGGTCCGGCCGACGCCACCGGCGGGCCTGCGCGGGCCACCGAGTGGGCGCTCGCCGCCCGCGACGGGGATCCGGTCGCCCAGGCCGCGTTCGTCCGGCTCACCCAGGCCGAGGTGTGGCGGTTCGTCGCGGCCCTCGTCGACCCGGACACCGCGGACGACCTCACCCAGGAGACCTACCTGCGGGCGTTCCGGGCGCTGCCCGGCTTCGAAGGGCGCTCCTCGGCACGGACCTGGCTGCTCGGCATCGCCCGCCGGGCCTGCGCCGACCACCTGCGCACGGTCGTCCGGCGGCGCCGGCTCGACGCCCGGCTCACCGCCGACGCGTGGACCGACCGGCCGCAGCCCGACCCCGCCGGCCAGCTCGGCGCCGCCGACCTGCTCCGCCGGCTGCCCGCCGAGCGGCGGGGCGCCTTCGTGCTCACCCAGCTGCTCGGCCTGTCCTACGCCGAGGCCGCCGCCGTGGAGGGGGTACCCGTCGGCACCATCCGGTCCCGGGTGGCCCGGGCCCGCGCCGACCTGGTCGAGGCGGTCGACGACGCGCGGGCCGGGTAGGGCCGGTGTCGACGTCACCCGCCCCGGGACGGGAACTTCCGCCGGACGAGGAACGACCAATGACCGTGATCACACCCCGCACCGGCCGCTGGCCCGCCGTACGCCCCTGGGTGGGCGTCGCCGCCCGGCTCGGCCTGGCCGCGGTCTGGCTCCTCGCCGGCGCCTCCAAGGTCGGTGACCTGGCCGCCTCCGGCCGGGCGGTCAACGCGTACCAGATCTTCCCGTACGACGTGGCGACGGTGATCGGCGCCGCGCTGCCCTTCGTCGAGCTGGCGCTCGGCGTACTCCTGCTGCTCGGGCTCGCCACGCGGCTGTCCGCCGGGGTGTCCGTGGCGCTGCTGGTGGTCTTCGTCGCCGGCATCGTCTCGGCCTGGTCGCGCGACCTCGCCATCGACTGCGGCTGCTTCGGCAGCGGCGGCCAGCTCGCCGAGGGGCAGGCCCCGAGCTACCTCCCGGAGATCCTCCGGGACCTGGGATTCCTGGCGCTGGCCGGCTTCCTGCTGATCTGGCCCCGCACCCCGTTCTCGGTGGACGGCTGGCTGACGGGCGAACCCGCGGTGGAGGACGAGGATGAGTAGTGGCAAGGCCCGCCGGGACGCGGCCCGCGTCGTCCGGGAGCAGATGGCCCGGGAACGCCGGCGCAAGCGGACGCTGTGGGTGTCCGTGGCCGCCGTCGCCGTCCTGGTCGTCGCCGGCCTGATCGGGTGGAGTGTCTACTCCAGCCAGCGCGCCGACGAGTACACCGCGCCGCCGGGCGCCAACGACGCCGGCACCGGCATCGTGTACGGCTCCGGGCCGGTCACCATCGACCTGTACGAGGACTACCTCTGCCCGGCCTGCAAGCAGTTCCAGCAGGTCAGCGGCGAGACGATCGACCAGCTCGCCGACCAGGGCAAGGCCCGGGTGGTCTTCCACCCGGTCGCCTACCTCAACCGCTTCTCCACCACCGAGTACCCGACCCGCGCCTCGGCCGCCTCCGGCTGCGCCGCGGCGGGTGGGAAGTTCCGCGAGTTCACCGAGGCGCTGTTCGAGCGGCAGCCGCCGGAGGGTGGCCCCGGGCTGAGCGACGACCAGCTGGTCGACATCGGGGTGGAGGTCGGGCTCGACCGGGACACGTTCGGCTCCTGCGTCCGCGACGACACGTACCACGCGTGGACCGAGCACGTCACCGAGGAGGCCAGCGAGGCCGGCATCACGGGCACCCCGACCATCCTGGTGAACGGGCAGCCGGTCGCCGACCGCTCGCCCGAGGGCATCCGGGCGGCGGTGGAGGCCGCCGGGTGATCCGTACCCTCGTCACCCGCGCCGGCCTGGTGCTCGCCGGTACCGTCGCCGCGACGCTCGCGCTCGCCGCCCCGGCCGCGGCGCACGGGGCGGACGCCCCGGACGGCACCGACTACCGCACCGAGGTCGGCACCGTCACCCCCGCCCGGGCCGGGCTCACCGTCCGGGCCGTGGAGGCCGGCGCGCGCTTGGAGCTGACCAACACCGGGGACCAGCCGGTCGAGGTGATCGGTTACTCCGGCGAGCCGTACCTGCGGGTCGGCCCCGACGGCGTGTACGAGAACCGGCGCTCCCCCGCCACGTACCTGAACCGCACCCTCGCCGGGGACACCCGCATCCCCGCCGAGGCGGACCCGGCCGCCCCGCCGGACTGGCGGCGGGTCGACGGCTCGACGACGGTGCGCTGGCACGACCAGCGGGCGCTGTGGCGGGAGTCCACGCCGCCGCCGCAGGTGCGCGCCGCCCCGGACCGGGAGCACCGGGTCCGCGACTGGGTGGTGCCGCTGCGCGTCGACGGGGAGCCCCTGGAGATCCGCGGCACGCTCGACTGGGTGCCGCCGCCGGATCCGTACACCTGGTGGGTGGCCGCGACGCTCGGCCTGCTCGCGGTGGGCGCGCTGGGGCTGCTCCCGGCCGGCTCGACACCGGGCGGGCGGGCCCTCGCGGTGCTGGGCGGGCTCCTCGTCGCCGGTGGGGCCGCCGGTGTGACCTACAGCGTCGGCCGGGAGCTCGACGCCGGGGCGGACGGGCCCGGCGCGCTGCTGCTGGGGCTGCTCGGCGGTCAGGTGTGGCCGCTGCTCACCGGGCTCGGCGCGATCGCCGCCGGGGCTTACGCGCTGGCCCGCCGCCCCGCGGCGGACTTCGCGGTCGCGCTCGCGGGGGCGTGCCTGGCCCTGTTCGCCGGTGTGGCGAACGCGGCGGTGTTCGCCCGCTCGGTCGCCCCGGTCCCGTGGCCGCCGACCATCGCGCGGCTGCTGGTCACGGCCACCCTGGTCACGGGGGCCGGCGCGCTGGCGGCCGGCGCCCTGCGCCTCCACGCCGCCGCCCGGGCCGCCCGCCCCGCAACCCCACCGCCCCTGCCCTCCGCCGCGGACCATGGAGTTGTGGTGGCAGACGAGACGGACGAGAGAAGCGCCAACCGGGCGCCATGACTCCGTGCTCGCCCCGAGCGGGATCGACCCGGTGGGGTCAGCGGGGGGTGGGGCGGGGAGTGAAACCGTAGGGAAGTTCCAGGCGGTGGCGGGACAGCAGCTCCTCGTCGGCCAGGATGTCGACCGTGGGGGCGTCGGCGACGATCCGGCCGGCGTCCAGGATCACCGAGCGGTCGCACAGCTCCAGCGCGTACGGCAGGTCGTGGGTGACCATCAGCAGGGTCACCGGCAGGGCGCGCAGGATGTCGGCCAGCTCGCGCCGGGCGGCCGGGTCCAGGTTGGACGAGGGCTCGTCGAGCACCAGGATCTCCGGGTGCATGGCGAGCACGGTGGCCACCGCCACCCGGCGGCGCTGCCCGAACGACAGGTGGTGCGGCGCGCGGTCCCGGTGCTCGCTCATCCCCACCGCGGCGAGCGCCTCGTCCACCCGGGCGGCCAGCTCGGCGCCGCGCAGCCCCAGGTTGGCCGGGCCGAACGCCACGTCCTCCGCCACGGTCGGCAGGAAGAGCTGGTCGTCCGGGTCCTGGAAGACGATGCCGACCCGGCGGCGCACCTCCGCGAGCGTCGCCCGGTCCGGACCGACCGTCAACCCGCCCACCGACACGCTGCCCTCGGTGGCGGTGAGGATGCCGTTGAGGTGCAGCACCAGGGTGGTCTTGCCGGCGCCGTTCGGGCCGAGCAGCGCCACCCGGTCGCCGCGCGGCACCGTCAGGTCGACCCCGTGCAGCGCGACGTGCCCGTCCGGGTACGCGTACCGCACACCCTGGACGTGGAGGCTCGGAGTCGTGGGCTGCACGCCTCCGATCATGTCAGGGCGAGCGCGGTGGCGGCGACGGCGGCCGCCAGCGCCGGCACGGTGGCCGCCACCGCCCACTGACCAGCGGTCGCCGCGCCCCCGCCCTGCCACACGACCGGCATCCGCCCGGAGTAGCCACGCGACAGCATCGCCAGGTACACCCGCTCGCCCCGCTCGTACGCGCGCAGGAACAGCGCGCCGACACCGGCGGCGAAGCCGCGCAGCTGCCACACGAAGCGCGGGTCGTCACCCCGGGACATCCGGGCCACCCGCATCCGGCGGGCCTCGCCGACCAGCACCTCGAGGTACCGCAGCATGAACGTGGCGATCTGGGTGAGGATCTGCGGGCAGCGCAGCCGGTCCAGGCCGACGATCAGGTCCCGGGTCGTCGTGGTCGCGGCGAGCAGCAGCGACGCGAGCACCCCCAGGGTGCCCTTGGCGAGGATGTTCCACGCCCCGTACAGGCCGTCCTCCGACAGCCGCAGGCCGAGGACCTCGACCCGCTCGCCCGCGCCGAGGAACGGCAGGGCGAAGGCGAACAGGACGAACGGCAGCTCGATCAGCGACCGGCGCAGCAGCCAGCCGGGCCCGACCCGCGCGGCCGCCGCGACCGCGGCGACCAGCAGTGCGTACGCCCCGAAGGCCCAGAGCGCCTCCCGGGGCGTGGCGACCACGGCGAGGGTGAAGGTCACCATCGCCGCGATCTTCACCTCGGGCGGGAGGCGGTGCACCGGCGAGCCGGACGCCCGGTAGAGCGGGTGGGTGTGGCCGGCGCCCAACGTCGTACCCTCAGCCGGCCCGGCCGGCGGGTGCCTGCGCCGGCTTCGCGCCCTCGGCCCCGCTGCCCTCGGCCCCGCTGCCGGCGGCTCCGCTGTCGGCGGCCGGCGCGCCACGGCGGCGGACCAGCCAGAACGCACCGCCGGCCACGGCGAAGGTCAGCAGGACGCCGAGCACGCCGGAGAGGCCGGTGGAGAGGAACTCGTTGTCGATCCCCGCGATGTCGTAGTCGGCCAGCGGACCGCCGATCTCGTGCTGCTTCTCCTGCTGCGCCGGGCAACTGCCGCCGGTGATGTTGTCGTCGGCGTCGAAGGTGCAGCCCTCCCGCAGCGACGAGTCCAGCCCGTCCGGGTGCGACGAGGCGAAGTTGCTCACCACGCCGGCCAGCAGCAGGGCGGCCAGCAGCCCACCGATGACGAAACCCCAGGACCGCTTCTTCACCGGACACCTCCGACAACGGTGACGGACGCCGGCGTGGCCGGCTTGAGGGCGCGCAGCGCGTACACGAGATCGGGCCGGACCTTCGCGACGGTCACCACCGTCGTCGCGGTGATCAGGCCCTCGCCGATGCCGATCAGCAGGTGCGAGACGGCCATCGTGCCGGCCAGGGCGGCGAGGTTGCCGCCGAGGTCGGCGGTGCCGCCGAGCTGGTACTGCACGACGAAGCCCATCGCGGCCACCACGACGCTGACCAGCGCGGACACGAACGCCGTCACGGCGAGCCCGGTCGGCGTCCGCGGCAGGACCCGCAGCAGCGCGGCGATCAGCAGGTACGCGGCGGCGGTGCCGAGGACCGCCATGTTGGTGATGTTGAGGCCGAGCATGGCGACGCCACCGTCGCCGAAGACCAGCGCCTGCACGACGAGGACGACCGCCACGCAGAGCGCGCCCACCCAGGGGCCGACCAGCAGCGCGGCGAGCGCGCCGCCGAGCAGGTGGCCGCTGACCCCGGCGGTGAAGATCGGGAAGTTGAGCATCTGGACGGCGAAGATGAACGCGGCGACCAGGCCGGCCATCGGCGCCAACCGGTCGTCCAGGTCCTGCCGGCCGCGCAGCACGCAAAACGCCATCGCGGCAAGTGCGACCGCCGCGAAGGCCGCGGCGACGGGACCGTTGATGATCCCGTTCGAGATGTGCATCGCCAGGGTTTCCACGCGACCTCCCACGCGTCGGCGGGCCCGTCCGCGCCGGCGCCTGTCAGCCTATTGGCCGTCGATCGCTGTTGCCAGTATCTGGCAACAAGGGATGGCGTTGATCACGAAGCTCGCCGGCTGTCCGGCCGCCGCGCGTCGCGAGCGGGAGGCCGAGCCGGCGCGGCGGTAGGGTCGGGGCCATGACCGCGCCCGCCCGCCTCTCCCCCGGCGACCCCGCCCCCGAGTTCCGCCTCCCCACCGACACCGGTGACACGCTGTCGCTGGCCGACCTGCGCGGCCGCAAGGTCGTGCTGTACGCCTACCCGGCCGCGATGACCCCCGGCTGCACCAAGCAGGCCTGCGACTTCCGTGACTCGCTCGCCTCGCTCCAGGCCGCCGGCTACGAGGTCGTCGGCATCTCGCCGGACAAGCCGGAGAAGCTGGCGAAGTTCCGCGACCGCGACGCCATCACCTTCCCGCTCGTCGCCGACACCGACAAGGCGGTGCTGACCGCGTACGGGGCGTACGGCGAGAAGCAGATGTACGGCAGGACGGTCACCGGTGTGATCCGCTCGACGTTCGTCATCGACGCCGACGGGAAGATCGAGCGGGCGCTCTACAACGTCAAGGCCACCGGCCACGTCGCCAAGCTGCGCCGCGACCTCGGCCTCGACTGAGGGTGCGCGAGCGGTGGTCTACGATCCGGAGGCCACGTCGCAGCCTCGCTCGACCGGACGGCTGGTTCCTCGCCCGCTGCGAAGGTCGTGGAGAATGAGGATGTGCGCGGTGAAGGGGCCGTAGCCCAACTGGCAGGAGGCATGCGGTTTAGGTCCGCACCAGTGCGGGTTCGAGTCCCGCCGGCCCTACTTTCTCCACGTCGCGCGCTGTCACTCGTCGAGGGCGGGTGTCAGACGCGTCACCATCACGGGTACGGGTCCCGGCGCCCAGGTCAGGATGGCCGGCGTGACTCTGCGCTTCGTCCTCGACCCTGACCTGACGCCCGAGCTGCGGGAGGAGATCGTCGCGCTCTGGGTCGACGTCACCAACGCCGGCGGTGCGGTCGGCTTCGTCGCGCCGGTCACCGCCACCGACGTCCGCACCATCGCCGATCCGACCCTCGCGGGAATCGCCGACGGCCCGGACCGGCTGCTGGTCGGGTACGCGGGCGAGCGGCTGGCAGCCATGGCGATCTTCACCGACAACCGGTTCCACCTGAAGACCCACTACCGGGTGCTGACCCGGGTGATGGTCCACCCCGACACGCAGGGCCACGGTTGTGGCCTCGACCTGATGCGCGAGGCCGAGCGGGTGGGCCGCCGGCTGGGCTTCCAGGCGCTGCAGGTCACCGTCCGTGACGGGTTGGGCCTGGATCGGTTCTACCGGCGGCTCGGGTACCGCGAGGTCGGCCGGCTGCCCGGCGCGCTCCGGGTGGCACCCGGGGACGACCGCGACGAGATCTTCATGTGGCTGGACCTGACCGGGGCTGTCACGGCCCCGGCGTGAGCCCACCGGGAACGGTCACCCGTCCACGACCACCTCGTCGCCCACGGCGACGCGGCCGGTCGTCACGGGTACCAGGTTCAGTCCGAAGAGGAGCTTCTGCCGCACGTTGCGGTACCGCCCCAAGGTGCGCAGCGGCTCCTTGCCGCGTACGCCGGTCTCCTGGTCGGTGGTGGTTACCACGCAGCGGTCGCACGGCCCGGCGGCGCGGAAGCGCACGCCGCCGATGCGCAGCGGCCGCCCGACCCATTCGTCCTCGGCCCAGGCGGTGACGCCCTCGACCACGAGGTTGGGGCGGAAGCGGGTCATCGGCACCGGTGGCTCGCCGGCGTCGGCGAGCCACCCGTTGAGCGCGTCGAGCGAGGCCGCGTTGGCCAGCAGCAGCGGGTAGGCGTCGGCGAAGCTGACCTGGTCGCCGGTGTCGTGCTCCCGGTCCTCGGAGGGGATGTGGCGGGTCGGCCGGGCCAGCCAGACCAGGCGGACCGGCCGGTCGAGCAGGGCGCTGAACCACGCGTCCGCCGCCGGCCCAGCCGGGAGCGCGGGCACCGGCAGCTTCCGGCTGCGGAAGGTGCGGACCGCGACCGGCTCACCGTCGGACGGCTCCGGGACGTCGAGGTCGCGATGACCGTGGGCACGCAGGGTCAGTCCGCCGTCGCGGGCCTCCGCCCGCACCGCGACCAGGCCGGCGACCTCGCGCTGGGTGACGCCGACGCCGGCGGCGTCGACGACCATCCAACGCCGGTCGCCGGCCAGGCCCCACGGCCGCACCTGCGCGCCGTCGTGGTCGAGCCGGTGACACCCCTTGACGGGGTACGTGTGGATCGCGCTCAGTTGCACCGCCCTACCATGCCACGCCGATACCGTCCCCCGGGTACCAGTGGTTGGCGGGCGTCTCGCGGTAGGCGAGGAACTTCCGGCCGGTGCGCTCGGCGTGCTCGGCGAGGACGTTGGTGATCGTCACGTTGTCGGTGAGCAGGAGGGCACCGGGGGCGAGCTTCGGCTCGACGGCGGTGAACTCGCGCCGCTCATGGGCGGTGCTGTGGTCGCTGTCGTGGAGGAAGAGGTCGACCGGCCGGTCCAGGGCGGCGATCGAGGCGAGCGAGTCGCCGATCACCAGGTCCACCACCTCGGACCAGGGCTCCACCTTGGCCAGGTAGCCGGCCTCGGGGTTGATGTCCAGCGAGGTGACCCGGCCGGGGTGCCCCTCGGCGGCGTTGCGCAGCAGGGCGGCGGCGAGCACGACGCTGCCCAGGCCCTTGTCGACGCCGGTCTCCACGATGTGCTTCGGCTTGGCGGCGCGCACGATCGCGTACCAGCCGATGCGGCGGGCGTACCGGATCTGCTTGTCGGCGAGGCCGCGGCGCTCGGCGCCGGCGATCGCCTGCTGGAGGTGCTGCCGCAGGTTGTCGTCGGCCTCGATCTCGTCGAGGTACGCCCGGACCTGCTTGACCGGGATGTCGCAGACGACGCTGACGAACCAGGCGAGGTGGTTGCGGCTCAGCGGGGTCAGGTCGTACGTGTAGTTGTGATGCTCGCGGGACTGGACCAGCCAGCGTGCCGAGGTGCTCAGCACCTTCGCGTCGTAGCGGGCGACCGCCCGGAGGCGCTTGGGGAAGGCGGCGACGGGGGCGAGCCGGGTGCGGGCGATGGCCCGCCGGAGCTTGATTCGATCCACGGGAGCGTTCTACCAGCCGTGGCCCGCCCGTTGGGATGAAAGTTTTCATTCATGACGCCACCCGCCGCGCCCGGACGGGGGTACGCGGTCGCGAGCCCGACTCAGTAGCATCACGCCATGCGAGAGCGCCAGTCGTACGCGGAGCCCGAGACTCAGCTTTTCGACCTCCATCGGGAACCGGAGCCGACCAACACCACCCGCCGGCGGCGTCCGCGGTGGCAAAAGGTCGCTCTGATCACCTTCCTCGTGCTGGCGTTGGTCGGCGGCGGCGGCATGATCGCGGGTGGGTTGTACCTCCGCTCAGTCGAATCCGGCATCGAACGTGTCGACGCCTTCGGAGGCGTGCCCGAGGAGTCCCGGCCGCAGGTCGTGGCAAAGGGCGCCATGAACATCATGATGCTGGGCAGCGACTCCCGCGACCCGGACAACAGTTCCGGTTCCCGGACCGACACGATCATCCTGGCCCACCTTCCCGCGGACCGGTCGAGCGCCCAGCTCATCTCGATCCCCCGGGACACCTGGGTGAACGTGCCGAAGTCGCCGGAGGGGCGGGGCGGCCGGAACGCGAAGATCAACGCATCGTACGCGTGGGGTGGCGTTCCGCTGATGGTCCAGACGGTCGAGGAGTTCACCGGCGTCCGCGTCGACCACGTCACGATGGTCGACTTCGCGGGTTTCAAGGAGATCGTCGACGCTCTCGGCGGTATCGAGATCACCGTCGACAAGGGTTTCACCTCGACGCACTCGCTGAATCCCGGCGGGCGGCGGGAGTTCGTCGCGGGCCGGCAGACCATGGATGGGTCCGCCGCGCTGGACTACGCCCGCGAGCGCTACGCCTTCGCCAACGGCGACTTCACCCGCATCAAGCACCAGCAGCAGGTCATCAAGGCGATCCTGGACAAGGCGGCCTCTGGCGGCGTTCTCGCCAACCCCGCCAAGCTGAACTCGTTCGTGCGAGCAACGGCGGACGCCGTGGCGGTGGACGAGTCGATGTCCCTGCTGGACCTGGCGATGGAACTCCGCCACCTTCGCAGCGGCAACCTCGGGTTCTTCACCTGTCCCACGAAGGGGACCGGCCGGATCGGCAACGAGAGCGTCGTCCTGGTCGACACGGAGAAGGCGAAGCGTCTGTTCGACGCGGTCCGGCGCGACGCGGTGCCGGAGATCCTGTCCACCGCAAAGTAGGAATGTGAACTGTCTTGCCGGCTATGGCGACGGGTCCGGCCCGGTCATATCCTGCGGTCGCCCTTTGAGTCGTCTCGTGACCCAGGGCATCCACGGGGAAAGGACCGCCCATGTCCAGCCAGCCGACGACGAGCCCTTCTGCGCCCTCGCCGCGCTTGGAAGGGATGATGCAGCAGACGTTGCCGTCGCAGCATGACGCCGCGGGTGGCGCGGGCCTCCTGGCCGCGCTCCCGTCCGTTCCGGTTCCGACCGAACCTACCGACTCGGCGCGGGCTGGTCTCGACACCACCGCCGTCCTGCCGTACGCGAAGTCCCGCGCCTCGTCCAGCACCCGGTGGCTGCGAGCGTGGATGATGACGGTTCCGATCGACGTCGCCGCGCTGGTCGCCCCGCTGCTGCTGTCCCAGGACCACTGGCGCGGGACGCTTGCCAACGCCGCCCTCACGGTGGCCTTCTTCGCGGCCGGCGGGCTCTACCGGCCCCGCCGGCACGTGAGCATCCTCGACGAGCTGCCGATCCTCTCCGGGCGGCTGCTCGCCTCCGCCGCGGTGGTGGCCATCATCGCGGCGGAGCGTCACGCCTCGGTGGCCTACGTGGGCGGGTTCATGCGCGGTGTCGCGCTCTCGGCCGGGCTCGTGATCCTCGGCCGTGCGGTCAGCCGGGCGCTCACCATCCTCCTGCGGAAGCGTCGATGGGTGGAGCACAACGCCATCATCATCGGCAGCGGTCCCATCGGCGTCGAGCTCGCGCGGTTGCTGCGTCGTTACCCGCAGTACGGCCTGCGGTTCGTCGGTTGCGTCGATGCCCCGTCGCGCCAGGGCAGCGGGGCACTACCGCCGAGCGGCACCCTCGACGACCTCGAACACCTCGTCCGGCTGCTGGAGTGCGAGGTCCTGGTCATCGCCGATCCGGATTGCCTCGAGTCCACTCTCATGGAGACCCTGCTCCGGCCCCGCAGCTCACGCTGCGACCTCTGGGCGGTGCCGCGCCTGTGGGGCTCTCGCTCTCAGGGCGGATATCCCGACCACATCGGCGCCATTCCGATCCTCAAGATCGGTGACATCTCGCTCTCCGGTCCGCGGTGGGCCATCAAGCGGGCGTCCGACGTACTGGTAGCCGCGACGGCGCTGCTCGCGTTGAGCCCGGTGTTGCTACTCTGCGCCATCGCCACCTTCATCGACGGGGGTCCAGGCATCTTCTTCTACCAGGAGCGGATCGGCCGGTACGGCAAGCCCTTCAAGGTGGTCAAGTTCCGGTCGATGCGGCCGGTGAACGAGCAGGAGTCGCAGACGAACTGGTCGATCGCGCACGACAATCGGGTCGGTCCCATCGGGCGATTCATGCGCCGGACGTCACTGGATGAACTGCCGCAGCTGTGGAACATCCTGCGGGGTGACATGAGCGTCGTCGGACCCCGGCCGGAGCGGCCGTACTTCGTCGAGAAGTTCTCGGCGGAGTACCCCAACTACGCGTCGCGTCACCGCGTCCCTGTCGGACTCACCGGGCTCGCACAGGTCAGTGGCCTGCGAGGCGACACGCCGATCTCCGACCGCGCCCGGTTCGACAACTACTACATCGAGAACTGGTCGCTCTGGCTGGACGTCAAGGTGGTGCTCCGGACGGTGGCGGAGGTGTTCCGCGGCGGCGGCCGCTGAGCGGCCGACAACTCAGTCCGCGGTGAACAACGGCAGCGGCTTCGACCGGTACCCGACGCCGAGGTACCGGTCGGGGTCGGCCTCAAGCACCGAGGCCAGGACGGCGCCAAAGACGTCACGGAAATCCGTCGTCGCCTTGAGATCGCCTTCGTCCAGGTTGGTCAGGCTCGGCTGCTCACCGTAGAACCCGCCGGCCACCTGCGGGCCCAGCACGAACAACGGCCCGGCCGTCCCGTGGTCGGTCCCCTGCGAGGCGTTGGCGCGGACGCGCCGGCCGAACTCGCTGTAGACGACCACGGTCACCTGGCGCCCCGACTCGGTCCGTGCCATCCGCGCGAGGAAGGCCGACAGTGCCCGGTCGAGGCGGCTCAGCAGGCTTTCGTGGCCGGCCAGTTCCTTCGCGTGGGTGTCGAACCCGTCGAGGCTCACCGAGTAGACCCGGGTCGGTACGCCGGCCTCGACGCAGCGGGCCACCAGACCCAACTGAGTTTCCAGTACGCTGCGGCTGCCCGGCCCCGTCGCGAGAATCTCCTCCTCCGCTCCGCCCGGCGCGGCGTTGTGCTGCTGCTCCGCGCCACGTACCAGCCCTTCGACCCGCAGCAGGTCCCGGTACGCCGCGGCTGCGCGGGCCTGAAGCTCGGGTTCGCCCGGCTCAGGTTGCCCCAGCGCCGAGACCGCCGCGGGTGTGATCCCAGGGGGAAGCTCAAGCCCCGCGACCCCGACACAGGAGCCAGCCCGAGTCTGTCCTGCGAGCACCGGCGGCAGCACCGGCTCGAAGCTGACTGCGGCTTCCGGCACGGCCTGCGTTCCGTCCAGCCAACGACCTATCCAGCCCGTGGACACGGCCTCCTGCGGCGAGGCGGTCTGCCAGATGTCCATGGAGCGGAAGTGGCTACGGTCCGGCTTCGGATACCCCACTCCGAGCACGACCGCCAGCCTCTTCTCGTCCCAGAGCCGCTTCATGCCCCGCATGCGTGGGTTCAGACCCAGCGTGTCGTCCAGGTGGAGAACCTTCTCCGGGTCGTACGCCAACTGTGGCCGGGCGTCGTGGTACGCGGGGTCGGCGTACGGGACGACGGTGTTGAGCCCATCGTTGCCGCCGTAGAGCGTCACTAGGACGAGCTTCTTCGTCCGCGCCGCGGCGGTCGGATCGGCCTCCGCGGTCCGTAGCAGCTCGGCGAACCCGAGGCCGCCCGCGCCGGCGGCGAGAGCCGCTCCGGCGGTGACCCCCGAGGCGAGGAGGAAACGACGTCGTGTCAATGTGTCCATGGTCATGTCAGCAGGTACTCCGGGCTCACCAACCCAAGTATCAACAACTGTCGCCGGTCCTGCGCGCCGCGCAGCACGGCGTACGTCCGGTTCGTCCAACGTTCAACGCAGAGGAGGTACGCCACACTCTCCGGCGTCAGCGTCCCGACCGAAACATGGTCGACGAGCCGTCCGGCGAGCCGCAGCCGCACCTGGGCCGCGGCCGACGTGAGCCAGGCACCACCGGCGGGCCAGCCGCCCACGTTGGGTGGGGCGAACGGCAGCTGACCCAGGCTCTCCAGGTCACGGACGACGGCCGCGCGGGTCTCGGCGGGGAGGCCGGCGAACCGCAGCCCCAGTTGACGCATGGCCCCGACGAGCCATTCGACCGGCTGCTTCACCATCGAACCGGCGGTCGCCCGGAACGCCTCGTCCTCGAACAGCACCCGGAGCATGGCCATAGGTGCCGGGAACGCCTGGGCCATCTTCTCCATCAGTTGCTGAGGAACGGGGGTGGCGGACGATCCGTAGCGGAACCAGAGGCGGGAGGCGATGAACCGGGGGCAGGCCGGCTGTTCCAGCAACAGCTCGACGAGGCTGCTCGCCGTGAACGCCCCCGTCCGGCCGAGGATGGTCTTGCTGCCTCCGTCATGGGCGCCGGGGTCGAAGACCGACGCGCCCTTCGTCAGGCTGAACCGCCATCCGGTGAGTGCCCGTCCTGCCTCCTTGACGTCCTTTTCGGAGTAATGGCCGATGCCCAACGTGAACAGCTCGAACAGTTCGCGGGCAAGGTTCTCGTTGGGCGCGTCTCTGATGTTGAGCTGGCCGTCCAGATAGTGGTTCAGCGCGGCGTCGACGACCATCAGCCGCGCCATCGTCCTGAAGTCGGGAGCGGTGCGTAGGGTCCGGTGCTGCTTGAGCATCAGCTGCGGGCTGCGCACCTTCTTCACCGACGTGGCCCAGTGCCCGTGCCAGAAGAACACCAGCTTCTCCACGGCCTGGTGGCTGGCCACCGTCATCCGGTCGAGCCACCACTGGGTGAGCTGCTCAGTCTGGGCCGTCCGGAGGCTCTCCAGCCTGACCTTCTCCTCATAGGTCAAGTCACGCTTGCCCGCGTAGGCATCCGGCCCCAGGTCGGGGACAGGTGCCCTGGTCGCGCCGACGTCCGGCCCCGGAGGAGCGACCACCGCCGACAGCGCGGCGTCGTAGCCGGCCTGACGGGCGGCGGCGAGCTCCACGGCCGTCGCACCAAAGCCGGCGCGCCACAGCAGCAGGCCGATACTGTCGCTCATGGACGACAACCTAGAGGAGAAGGTCGCATCACGAAACCTGGGCACCCGCACGCACGAGCGTCACCGGCGGCCGCTGACCGGTGGGCAGGGCGAGGACGACGACCGAGTAGACGAGCATTCCGAGGGCCGAGCCGACCAGGTACCCGGGCGCACCGAACCCGGCGGTCAGCAGCGGTGCGACGATCACCGTCAGGCCGAGCATGACGTAACGGGCGCGCAGGAGCTGCGTGAACTCGCCGCGCACGAACCGGCTCAGCGAACAGCCGTAGGAGAAGCCGAGTGCGGCCTTTTCCAGGCCGGCCGCGACCAGCACGTACCCCACGGGAATGAAGGACAGCGCCGGCACGAGTTCGCGGCCGACGACGACCGCCACCCCGAGGACGGCCGCGCCGGCGGCCATCAGCGACAGGGCCACCACGCCGTCCCGGAAGTCCTGCCGTCGCGTCGTACCGACATCAGCCTTGCGCTGGTAGACAAGCACCCGGCGGAACGTGATCGACACGAACGCCAGCGGCGCGAACAGCTGCTGGACGATCCGGATGACGCCGAGCGTGGCCGCCCCTGCGACGAAGGCGGTGACCTGCACGGCGAGCAGCGGCGTAAGTCCGACGAGGAAGGCGTCGATCGAGGCGGGGCCCATCACCCCCCGCCGTGACCGGACCCACGCGCCCAGGCCGGCCACGAGTGGGCGCCGGTCGGGGTGACGAGCGGAGGCCAGGAAGAAGACGACGTTCACGACCGCCCAGGACAGGCAGACGCCCAGCGGTGAACGCACGGCGGCGAAGGCGACCATCAGCGCGAGTTGCGCCGCCAACCAGATAGCCGTCTCCCCGAAGACGGACCGCGCGGCCCCGGCGGCAACGCCGGCGGAGCGGCCGATATCCAGCGCAATCGCGAAGGGGATTCCCGCCGCGTAGGCGACCGCGAGTTCGATCGGCGCTCCGGGCACCATGAGCGCCGACCCCACCGCCACGACGGCTCCGACGACGCCGCCGGCCAATGCGCCGGCCACCGACCGCTGACAGTCCAACCGCTCCGCCGCCTGCTCGGCGTTCGCCGAACTCAGCAGCGTCGCCTCGGCGAGCGCCCGCTGCAGGACACCGCAGGTCAGCTGGAAGACCAGCATGGCAGGCGCCACGGCGCCGACCGCGGACAGATCACCCGCGTAGGCGAGCGAGAGACTGAAGATCAGGCTCGTGCCCATGAGGGCGAACTGTCCCAGCGTCAGGGCGAGCCGCGCCCAGTTCCGTCCGCCGGACCGAGACTTGTTCGTCGTGTGAGTCACCGCTGCCGTCCCGCGGTCATCTCGACGGCGCCTGAGAGCACATGCCGGGCAGCGGCGACAACGCCTTCCTTGAGCGTGCCTGCCGTCGTCGCAGACGCCGCCGACGGGGTCTTGCGTGCCGACCCGTCGAGCAGGCCAGCCAGCGCGACGGCAGCCGCCTGGGGGTCCTGGAAGTCCGCGAACGCGTAGTCTCCGCCGGAGACGGCGGCGGCTTCGGGCAGGCCGCCCAGTGGTGAGACCAGCATGGGCTTCCCGGCGCGCCCGACCTCGACGGCGACCCGGCCGAAGGGCTCCATCCACCGGGACGGAATCAGCACGACGTCGACCAACCGGCAGAACTCGTCAACGGGCAGGTGCCCCGGAACGCGGATATCGACGCCCTCGGCCCGGGCAAGCTCGACCAGCGCCCTGACATAGGCGGCCTGCCCGGTGCCGGCGACCAGCACGGTGACGGTGATGCCGGTGCGGCGCTGGTAGGCAGCCGCGGTACGGATCGCCGACTCGATGCCCTTCACCGGGCTGACTCGGCCGATGTATCCGATGACCAGTCCGTCCCCGTTCCGACGCGGCACCCGGACCGGCTCGGCCGGGCCGATCAGCGGATAACCGACCAGGCTCTCCGCCGGGTTGACGAGGCCCGAAGCGACCAGCTCGTCTCGGACGAAGCCGGAGACGCAGACGCTCACCGCGTCACGTGGGGTGGCATTGCGCATGATCCGCGCCTTGACCTGGCACTCACCGCAGACGGTTTCGCAGCTGCGCGCCCCCTTGAGCCGCGATCGGCGCCAGCAGGTGTCGCTCAGGTCGTGGAAGACCCGGACGTACCGCAGCCCGTCCGCTTTCACGGAGCGCAGCAGCCACGGTCCGGTACGTGAGACGTTCGTTGCGACGACGACGTCGGGGTGAAAGGCCCGGATCCGGCGCGCCAGGCGGGACGCGGTCCAGGGGACCAGCCAGGCGCTGATGAACTCCAGACCCCGGCGGACCCGGGTGTCCGCGTGAACCCGGCGCGCGAAGGGCCGGCGTACGGCGTGCACGGACAGGGGGCCGTCGGTGTAGGACGTCTCCACGGCGGCCGGAACGAAGACCGACACCTGGGCGGATCGGGCCAGTTCCAACGCCGCCTCGCGAGCCGACCGCTCCGCACCGCCAACGTCGTTCGGCCACCACCAGTCGGCCAGGACAGCGACTTTGGGCAAGGGGTCACTCATCCAGGGCTTCTCCACTACTCTGCCGGTCGGGTCGTCGGCCGGTGGGCGGTCGTCCACAGGCGTGGGCGTGCGGGTGAGGCCCCACTGCGGGCCGGCCCACGCCGCGACCCCGACGACGAGCACCACGAAGGCAGCACCAACAAACGGGATCTGCGCGCCGAGAGGCCCGCGTAGGAGGCCGATCTGCAATGCGGCGAACATCACGGTGAGGGCGGTGCCCAGGCTGGCCGCCGGGCCGGTCAATGCGATGTCGAGTCGCCGCGCGAGCTTCCCGTAGAAGAAGAACAGCACCACCACGCCGACGAAGCTGAACTCCAGGTACGTCTCGGCCCAGAACGGTAGGGCCAGGTTCTGGAACTCGTAGCCCCGGCTGGCGGCCACGGCGTTGCCTGCCGGGATCGCTTTGCCCTCCCAGACGGACCGGGGCACCCAGAACAGCAGCGCCGAGATGAAATGGTGGCCCCACGTGTGGCCGCCCACCCCCACGTGGTGGACGGCGTTGACCGTCTGCTGGAAGCCGTCGAAGTCCCAGGTGTAGTAGGCGTCCAAGCCCAGTCGGAGATTGCCGCGGGACCGCTCGTTTCGGAACAGGTTCGCCAGGGGGTAGATGACGGCGAGGCCAAGGAGCATCCCGATCGAGAACAGCGTCCGCCAGATCTGCCGGTCGAACCGCACGATCGCAAGGCCGGCGGCGAGCAGGACCCCGAAGGCCGCAAAGCGGTTGGCGGACAGAGGGTTGTTGTAGATCAGGTTGAGGACGACGGCGGTGCCGGTGGCGGTCAGCACCATCGACCGCCCCCGCCGGTCAGCCCAGTTCTGACTGCGCCAGCAGACCAGGCAGAGCACGAGGGCGACGGCGCTGACGGCGGCCGGGAACGTGCTGAGCAGGCCGAGCAGCGCCAGGTCCTGCTGGCTCTTCAGACCCTCTTCGGCGATCGCGCGCTGGAGATCGTCGCGGCTGGTGAACCGGACGGCCAGCCCGCCGGTCATCGGCAGGCAGACGACGGCCAGGACGACCGCGAGCCCGGTCACGACGACGGCCTTCTCGATCGTGAGGCGGGTACGCCGGGATGTCGATGGACGCGGGGCGGGGACCCGACGGGTGTTGCCCACCCACCATGCCACGACCGCGAAGAGCAGGATGACCTGCGCACTGACGTAGTGCTGGTCGAGGGGGAGATCGGGCCACGGCAGACGCCGATCCCGGATCTGAAGCAGCGGCGCGAAGCCAACCCACACCGCGACGAAGGCCCAGAACGTCACGGCGACCGGGGTGAACGTTCCGGACAGTGTGGTTTGGTAGAGAGCCGCAAGACATACCGCGACCGCGACTAGACCGAGGAACCCCGCGACCGTGGGGCGGGGAAGCACCGTGGTGACACCGAGGGCAGCGATGATCGCGAGCCACCCGACGACCGCCGCCGGGGTGACGGCACGTGAGCGGGGTGCCCACGTACCGTCAGGCGGCACGGCGTCAGGACGTCTCATCGGAGACCCAGGCCGTCACCTTCGCGCGGAAGACCGAGGCGGAAAACACCGAGGCATGGGCCTGGACCCGCTCACGGTTCAGCTGGTCCACGTGCCGGAGCACCCCGGCGTACTCCCGCGGGTCGCTCGAATCCACCAGGAAGCCGGTTTCCCCGTCGACCACCGTCTCCAGCACACCGCCCCGGCGAAGCCCGAGCACGGGCGTGCCGCACGCCATGGCCTCCACGGGGATGATGCCGAAGTCCTCGTGGGTGGGGAAGAGCAGGCACTTCGCGCCCCAGTACAGCTCGCGAAGCCGTTCCCGCGACGGCTGGACCTCGAAGACGACAGGAACGCTGGCCGCCGCCGCCCGGCGACGCAGCGACTCCTCCTCCGGCCCGGAACCCGCGATGACCAGCGGCAGCCCCGCCGCGTCCGCAATGTCGATCATCAGGTCGAACTTCTTGTACGGGATCCAACGACCGACACCCAACAGGTATGCGCGGTCCTGCCGACGCTGCTGCTCCGGAACCGTCGTGAAGTAGTCCACGTCGACGGGTGGGTGAATGATCCGGGCGTCACGTTTCCAGAACCGCTGGATACGGGACTGCACCTCCCGCGAGTTCGCGGCGTAGCTGTTGACGTGCCGGCTGAACCGGACGTCGGCCGCACGGAGCACGGCGCGGGGCGCGGACAGCAGACCTCCGGACCCCCGGCCGTCGAAGTCGGGGCTCCAGAGGTAGCGGGCCGGCGAGTGGATGTAGCTGAGATAACGCGTGTCCGGCGAAGCGGGAATCTTCACCGTGTGTGCGAACGCGTGGCTCGACGAGAGGACGACGTCGAACCGCTCGCGGGTCAGCGTGCGCCACGCCAGGGGCATGACCGGTAACGCCAGCGCCTTCGACCGCCGCAGCGGTGTACGCGCGAGCCACGACTCCCTCAGATCGAGGCCGCGTCGGGCGTCGCGGTCGCGCCACAGCACGAAACCTGTCGAGTCCGGCAGCACCTCGCGCAGCGCCAGGAAGACGTTCTCTGAACCACCCGTCGCACCGAACCACTCGTGCACCAGGGCAACCGACTTGCCTGCCAGCAGGGGAGCAAGTTCGCTCCGGACGGCAGGAGAGACCTCGGTGATGGCCGTTCACTTCCTCTGCTCGGAAAAGACCGTCGCCCAGGTAGTCGGCGACGGGACGTGTCAGGGCCGTATCAATAAAGCCGCTCGGGTCGACCATGTCAACACATCTGAGGACGGCCCCCCGGCGTCGTGAAGCGATCACCCCACGGCTGCCGCCAGCTGTTCGTCCAGCTGCGGCGCCAGCGTCTGCACGTAGGTCGCCGTCAAGTGGTTGGCGTCCCGGTAGACCAGCACGCCGCCGATCACCGCCGCGCAGCGAGATGCCGGACAGATGGCGTCGGTGAGGTCGACCAGATGCACCTCCGGTGCACCCTCCGCGGCTTCGACCTGGAGCGGCCCGATGCCGGCCAGGGCTTCGTCCCGGGCGACCGCGCAGCGGGTCAGCTGGTTCCGATTGCCGGAAACACAGTCGGCGATGTCGATGCGCGGCGCCGGACTGTCCCGCAGGACCACCACGGGCGCCACCTCGGTAAGCCCCTGCCAAGTCTGGCGCATCGACTCCACCAGCGCCGTCCGGTTCTCCGTCCCCTTCAGCACTGCCCCGTCCCGATGCACCGAGTAGTTGAAACTGCTCGTGAAGATCAAATCCGGGCGGTCGTCGGCCAGCGCGCGCCGGACCCCCTGGTTCCAGGTCGCACAGCTCCGGTTCACGTTCCTGCCGTCTGCCACCTGGGCGTCAAGGAAGGGGCACTGGGACTTGGTGTAGGTCACGAGCTTCCAGTTCCGCCGCTCCGCGACGGTGCGGAGGGCCGGCACCCACTGCGCGGCGTGCGAGTCACCGATCAGCACGACGGTGCTCGTGGGGGCGGGGCCGCCATAGGTGCACTTGCGGATCTCGGTGTCCGGCTTGTCGGCGTGGCAGTTGTCGGCGTACACCGACGGCAGATCGTCCCGAGCCACGGAAGGGTCAGGCACGATGACTGAAGCGTGATCGACGGGATCGCCGGCGGTCGTGCCGTTGCCCGCCGCGAGAGCGGCTGCGCCGGGCGCGCCCCACACGGCTGCCGCCCCGGCCCGCGACGGCGCGGTCGCGAAGTTGAAGACCACACCGGCGTAGACCACCAGCAGTGTGCACGCCAGGCCCACCGCGAGCGCGGCCCGGGGCCGCACTGACAGCTTGCGGGAGTGCCAGACCGGCCGTTCAACCAACCGACTGGTCAGGTACGCGAGCAGGACCGACAGCGCCACCGCGACTGCCCGTGCCGTGAAACCCGACTCTTCTGTGCTGGCGGTCAGCACCACGAGCAGCGGCCAGTGCCACAGATAGAGGGTGTACGAGATGCCGCCGACGAACTGCAGCGGCGTCAGGCGCAGGACGGTCACCGGCCCGTGCCGAGCGGCCGTACCGGCTGCGATGACCAGGGCGGTCCCGATGGTCGCGGGCACCGCCAGCACGCCGGGGAAGGGCGTCGAGGTGTCCAGCACCACCGCGGAGCCGGCGATGGCGGCGATGCCGATCCAGCCCAGGGCGGACGCCACGGCGCCGGGGAGTCGCAGAGGAACCAGCGCCAGCAGCGCGCCGATCGCGAGTTCCCAGATCCGCCCGGTGGTGACGAAGTAGGCGCGGCCGGGGTCCGTCTCGACCAGCAACACCGACCACGCAAAGGAAGCGAGCCCCACGACGGCCACCATTGCGACCGCGAGAGCGCCGAAGCGCGGTCGGGTGCCGGTCCTCCGCCGGGCCCACCAGGCGACGCCGGCCAGCAGCAACGGCCACAGCAGGTAGAACTGCTCCTCGACCGCGAGCGACCAGTAGTGCTGGACGATGCTCGGGGCCTGCTCGGCGGCGAGGTAGTCGACGGCTTGGTCGGCGAGCCGCCAGTTGATCAGGTAGAGCGCGCTGCTCACCACGTCCCACGCTGTGTCCCGCCACCGGATGTCCGGCAGGAAGACGTACGTGAGAGGCAGAGCGGCGAGCAGGACGAGCGCGGCGCTGGGGAGCAGCCGCTTCGCCCGCCGGGCGTAGAACCGGCTGAGTGACAGGCGCCCGCGGGACGCCACCTCCGCCGCCATTCCTCGGGTGATCAGGTATCCGGAGATGACGAAGAAGACGTCCACGCCGACGAACCCGCCGGAGATGAACGGGACGTCGGCGTGCCACAGCACGACCAGCAACACGGCGATGGCGCGCAGGCCCTCGATGTCGGCCCGGAAGGCGCTCTGCGCCCGGCCGGCGTCCGGCGGCCGCTCGCTCCCGCCGACGGCGGGACGCCGTGCCGGCGAGGGTGCCGGTCGGTGTCTCGTCTGGACGTCATCGACCGTCATGGTGTCCTCGCCAATCCAGGTGTCGGCCGTCCGGAGGGGCCGGCGCGGGGCGAGCCGTCCGCCGCCGTGCCGGCTGAGGTTCCGACGCGCTCTCGATCCGGGGCAGGATGACCGTCCGGTCCAGGGGGAGGATGACCGTTGCGTCCAGGGAGAGCACCACGGTCGCGTCGTCGTCGACGGGCGGCCGTCGGACCGGCCCCGCCGGCGGCGCCGCCGGCGGGGCCGGTCGGGTCGTCGGGGCCGGCGATGCCGCGAGGGGCGTCGTGCGTTCCGGCGGGCGCCGGTCGTGCGTACCTCGGCCGGATTCGCCTCCGGCGGGTTTCGAAGCCGGCTGGGCCGGGCGGACCGCCAGGCGCTGCGCGAGATTCGTCCCGCCGATGATCAACGCTCCGCTGGCCGCGGACAGGAGGTACAGCATCCAGTCCGCCGCGTTCTCCCGCACGTCGCCGTCGAGCCGGAGCCGTTCCTGGGCGCGCTTCCGGTAAATCCGTGCCGAGGAACGGGCGGGATCCTGTTCGAGGACGTCGTCGAACCCACGGACTGCCTGGGAGTACCGACCCCCGAAGTAGTCACCCAGGGCGCCGCGGAAGGCGCGGTCCGCCCCGCCCAGTCGGGCCTCCACACCGCCCTGCTCGAGAAGCCGGCCGATGGTGGCCGCGGTGATCAGGTCGCGGACCGGTTCGCCGGGGGCGGACGTGTCGGTGTCGAGGACCGCGACGAGGCGTCCCGACTCGTCCACGACCGGGCCACCGCGCGAGTCAGGACCGATCTGACCGTTGACGCCGATGCGGTTCGTCCCGCTACGCCCGACAATCTCGACCGCTCTCGTCCGCACCACGTAGCGGACAGCACCGTCGTCCGTCTCGTCGCGGCCGTATCCGAGGATCACCGCCGGCGCGCCGGGGAGCAGGTCCGAGGCAGTGGCGATCTCGACGGCGGGAAGCCCGGCGCGCCGCAGTTTCACCAGAGCCACGTTGCCGTCGACAGGTGTCAGCGCCGTCGTGACGGCGGCGGTGACGGCCGGAGCCGACTTGGCTTCCGGGATGGCCACGTCCAACTGTCCGACCAGTGTCCGGGTCGGTGCTGTGCCGCGGCTCCGACCGGTGAACGCCGACGAGTCCTTGAGCCGGGCGACGTACGCGTCCAGTTCGTCGGCGGCCAGCCTCTCTTCCTGCACGAGGGTGCGACCCAGCCGATACAGGGCGTTGACGAGCAGAACCTCGCTGCTTGGCTGGACGCAGACGGTGGTGGTCACCGCGTACCCGTCGGGACTAACCACCACACCACTGCACCGGCGTGTGACCACCACGGGCTCCCGGCTGAACATGGTGCCGGCCCTCGCGTCGCGGAGGTAGCCCGTGTATGTCGACTCGAGGTAGACCGTCGACGGACTGGCGACCGCGGTGGCTGGCTCGTTCCGGTCGTAGGCAGGCACCGCCGCCGCCGGGAGGGCCGCGCCGATCACGACCGCGATGACGCCGAGCAGGACGGCGGACCGACGCGCCAGGGCGTTACCAGAGAGCATGTCGGTCTCCGCGCGGCAAGGGATGGTGGCCCGGTCAGAAGATGAGCGTGTCACGGAGATGGTTGCCGACCCGCCGCAGTCGGCCGGCACCGTCGATCGGCGACGTCATGCGGAGGACGAGCTGACGGTCGACTCGGCCGCTGTCACCACCGCGCCAGTACGCGACGACGACGAGGCCGTACCGGCGCTCACCGTCGAGCTCCAGTCGGCTGGATTCGGCGTACGAGGAGAACTGGCTACCACGCATCCACTGCAGGCCCCAGGCGTCCTCGGACCGCCGCATGGTGGCCTGCCGCTCCTCGTTGCACGGGAGCGGGCAGTCCCGCACGATCAACTCGCCGCCGATCTGCGGCTTTCCGCTTTCGGAGACGCCGCAGTTGTACTTGACGAAGCCTTCAGCGCGGCCGGCCGGCGTGCACTGCCAGTCCGCCGGCACCTTGACCGTGAAGCCCAGCCCGTCCAGATCGGAGAGCGTCCGAACGTTGTCCTGCGGAGTGAATTTCGGCCAGCCCTTCGGCCACGAGCCCGCCTGCGGCGGCTCGATGCCGGGCGACTGCGGTGGCGACGTCGGAACTGGCGGTGGCACGGCGTTGGCACCGGCCCCCACGTTCTCCGGCTGGTCGCTGCCCTCTGAACCCGTCCAGACGAAGATGCCACCCGCCCCGGCGAGCACCACTAGGACCAGCGCGGCGATCCCGACCCAGAGCCCCGTCCGGCGCCGGCGCGGCGCGGAGGGCGTGATGCGGCGGACCGGCGAGGCGAACGGATCGCGGGGCGGCACGGCAGTCGGCGAGGCGTACGCGCCCGACGGGTGGACGTGGCCGTGGGTGGACGCATCCGGGGCCGCCGGCGAGGCGGGTGCGCCCGAGATCGGGTGCGGGGACGCGGATACCGGCTGGCCGGGGATCGGGGTCGCCTGCACGGCCCACGGTGTCTGCGGCATGCCGGACACCGGTTCAGGCGCTCCGGACACCGGCTGCGGCGGGCCGGACACCGGCGGGGCCGACACCGGCGGGGCGGACACCGGCGGGGCGGAGGTGGGCGGTACGACCGTCGGAACCGGCGTGTACTCCACCCCGAGCGCCCGGAAGAGCCGCTCCGCACCCGGTCCCGCATCAGCCGGATACGCGACCCAGGGCGAGTCGGCCGCGAAGTCGGCGTACGTGTAGGGCAGCGGGTCCGGTGCCTGCGCCAGCGAGTTCGCGATGCCGGCGAAGGCCTCCCGCCAACCCGGCGCGGCGGCCGCGGCGGCGTCCAGCACCGCCACGGTGACGAAGCGGCCTTGGTCGTCGATCGCCGCCCAGGCCTTTCCCACCGGAGACCCGCCCAGCGCGTGGGTGAACCTGTACGGGCCTTCCGGCTGCATGCGCGCACTCCTCCGTCGAACCGCCGTGCGGATACTACCGACCGGCGTCCAGCGCGACCCGCCCCGGCCGGCCCGCACTCACGGACCGGACCGCCGGTTGCTTTGTGAAAGTTTTCATGCATAGAGTCAGCACATGAATGACGGAGCTGTCGTAGCACCCGAGGACCGGGTGCTCGACCTGTTCCAGGGGGTCCGGCTCACCCCCACCCAACGCCGGATCGCGCACTGCCTCGTGCAGCACGGCCCGGCCGTGGCGTACCTGTCGGCCGCCGAGGTGGCCGAACTGGCCGGGGTCAGCCAGCCGTCGGTCACCCGGTTCGCGATGGCGCTCGGCCACGACGGCTACCCCGCCCTGCGCCGCCGCCTCCGCGAGCTGACCGTCGACTCAGCCGGCGGACGCGGCGACGCGGGCAACGAACTCCAGCAGGCGGTACGCGCCGAGATCGGGAACCTGGACCGGCTCGCCGGCCAGCTCGCCGACCGGGACCGGATCGCCGACACCGGGCGGCTGCTCGCCGCGAGCCGCCCGCTGCCGGTGCTCGGCCTGCGCGCCGCCGCACCCCTCGCCGCGTACTTCGCGTACTTCGCGGCGAAGGTGCACCCGGACGTACGGGTACTCGACGACGGCGGCAGCCTGCTCGCCGACCGCCTGGAACAGGCCGCCGAGGCCGGGGCGAGCGCCCTGCTCGCCTTCGTGCTCCCCCGCTACCCGCGGGAGACGCTGGAGGCGCTGCGGGACGCCCGGGACGCCGGCCTGCGCGTCGTCGCCATCACCGACTCGCCGGTCAGCCCGGCCGCCGAGCACGCCGACGTGGTTCTCCCCGCCGCCGTCGGCGCCCAGCTCGTGTTCGACCTGCACACCGCCCCGATGACCCTGGCCATGGTGCTGCTCCAGGCGATCTGCGACGCCGCGCCCGCCGAAACCCAACGCCGGCTGGAGGCCTTCGAAGCCTCCGCCGCCCGTCGTCAGTTGTTCCTCGGTTAGGAGGAGGTTCCCCATGACGCAGCCCGTCCGCGCCGCGCGCGGCACCGAACGCACCGCCCGTGGTTGGCCGCAGGAGGCCGCGCTGCGGATGCTGATGAACAACCTCGACCCCGAGGTGGCCGAGCGCCCCGAGGACCTGGTGGTCTACGGGGGCACCGGGAAGGCCGCGCGGGACTGGCCGTCGTACCACGCCCTGGTGCGGACACTCACCGACCTGCGCGACGACGAGACGATGCTGGTGCAGTCCGGCCGGCCGGTCGGGGTCATGCGCACCCACGAGTGGGCGCCGCGGGTGCTGCTGGCCAACTCGAACCTGGTGGGCGACTGGGCGACCTGGCCGGAGTTCCGCCGCCTCGAACAGCTCGGCCTGACCATGTACGGGCAGATGACCGCCGGGTCCTGGATCTACATCGGCACGCAGGGCATCCTCCAGGGCACGTACGAGACGTTCGCCGCGGTGGCGGCCAAGCGGTTCGCCGGGTCGCTGGCCGGGACGCTGACGCTGACCGGCGGCTGCGGCGGGATGGGCGGGGCGCAGCCCCTCGCCGTCACCATGAACGGCGGCGTCTGCCTGATCGTCGACGTGGACCGCACCCGGCTGGAGCGGCGCGTGCACGACCGCTACCTGGACGAGATCGCGGACTCCCTCGACGACGCCGTGGAGCGGGTGCTGGCCGCGAAGCGGGACCGCCGGGCCCTGAGCGTCGGCGTGGTCGGCAACGCCGCCACCGTCTTCCCGGAACTGCTCCGGCGCGGCGTCGCGATCGACATCGTCACCGACCAGACCAGCGCCCACGACCCGCTGTCGTACCTGCCGGAGGGCGTCGAGCTGGCCGACGCCCGCGACTACGCGGCGGCCAAGCCCGCCGAGTTCACCGACCGGGCCCGGGCGTCGATGGCGAAGCACGTCGAGGCGATGGTCGGTTTCCTCGACGCGGGCGCCGAGGTCTTCGACTACGGCAACTCGATCCGGGGCGAGGCGAAGCTCGGCGGCTACGAGCGGGCGTTCGACTTCCCCGGTTTCGTGCCCGCGTACATCCGGCCGCTGTTCTGCGAGGGCAAGGGCCCGTTCCGGTGGGCCGCGCTCTCCGGCGACCCCGCCGACATCGCCGCCACCGACCGGGCGATCCTCGACCTGTTCCCGAAGAACGAGTCCCTCGCGCGGTGGATCCGGATGGCCGGCGAGCGGGTCGCCTTCCAGGGCCTGCCGGCCCGGATCTGCTGGCTCGGCTACGGCGAGCGGGACAAGGCCGGTGTGCGGTTCAACGAGATGGTCGCCTCCGGTGAGCTGTCCGCGCCGGTGGTGATCGGCCGGGACCACCTGGACTGCGGCAGCGTCGCCAGCCCGTACCGGGAGACCGAGGCGATGGCCGACGGCTCCGACGCGATCGCCGACTGGCCGCTGCTCAACGCACTGGTCAACACCGCCAGCGGCGCGTCCTGGGTGTCCATCCACCACGGCGGCGGCGTCGGGATCGGCCGGTCCATCCACGCCGGGCAGGTCTGCGTCGCCGACGGCACCGCGCTCGCCGGGCAGAAGATCGAGCGGGTGCTCACCAACGACCCCGCGATGGGCGTCATCCGTCACGTCGACGCCGGCTACGACGACGCGCGCGAGGTCGCCACCCGCACCGGCGTACGCGTACCGATGACCGAGGCGTAAGGAAGGGCCCCTTGTTAACGCATCCGGTAGTGAAAGGGTCCCTTCCAAACCGGTTCCGCGAGCTGTGGGACGAGATCGCGCCGATCGGGCGGGACGCCGGCAGCGGCGGGTACCTGCGGTACGCGCTCACCGAGCCGGAACTGCGCCTGCGGGAGTGGTTCCGCGGGCAGGCCGAGCGGCGCCGCATGCCGGTGACCGAGGACGGCAACGGCAACCTGTTCGCCTGGTGGGGCGACCCGGAGGCCGGGGACGCGGTGCTGACCGGGAGCCACTTCGACTCGGTGCCGCACGGCGGGGCGTACGACGGCCCGCTCGGCATCGTCAGCGCCTTCCTCGCGGTGGACGAACTGCGCGCGGCGGGCGTCACACCCACCCGGCCGGTCGCCGTGGCGGCGTTCGTCGAGGAGGAGGGGGCGCGGTTCGGCGTACCCTGCCTGGGGTCGCGGCTGCTCACCGGGGCGCTGGCGGCCGACCGCGCGGCCGGCCTGCGGGACGCGGCCGGGGTGAGCTTCGCCGAGGCGTTGGGCGCCCGACCGGCGGGCGCCCGGCCGGAGCTGCTCGGCCGGTTCGCGGCGTTCGTCGAGCTGCACGTCGAGCAGGGCCGCGCGCTGGTCGACCAGGACGCGCCGGTCGCGGTCGCCAGCGCGATCTGGCCGCACGGCCGCTGGCGCTTCGACTTCACCGGCGAGGGCAACCACGCGGGTACGACCCGGATGGGCGACCGCCGCGACCCCATGCTCACGTACGCGTTCACGGTCCTCGCCGCCAACAAGGAGGCCCGGCTGCGCGGCGCCCACGCCACCGTGGGCCGGGTGTCCGTCGAGCCGAACGCCACCAACGCGATCCCGTCGAAGGTGACCGGCTGGCTGGACGCCCGTGCGGCGGAGCCGGAAACCCTCGCCGGGCTGGTGGAGGCCGTCCACGGCAAGGCCGCCGAGCGGGCCCGGCGCGACGGCACCGAGGTGGCGCTGACCGAGGAGTCGGCGACACCGCTGGTCGCGTTCGACGGCGGGCTGGCCGGCCGGCTCGCGACGCTGCTCGACGCGCCGGTGCTGCCGACCGGAGCGGGCCACGACGCGGGTGTGCTCGCCGGGCACCTGCCGACGGCGATGCTCTTCGTGCGCAACCCGACCGGGATCTCGCACTCCCCCGCCGAGTCGGCCGCCGACGACGACTGCGCCGCCGGCGTGACCGCCCTCGCGCGGGTGCTGGAGGAGCTGACATGACCCGGTGGCTCGCCGAGTACGCCTGGCTGCCGGACCACGCCGAGCCGACGCCCGACGTGCTGATCGAGACCGACGGCGGGCGGATCACCGGGGTCACCCCGCTGACCGCCGGAGGCCGGCCGACGGCCGGGGTCGAGGTCCTGACCGACGCGGTACGGCTGCCCGGGCTCACCCTGCCCGGCCTGGCCAACGCCCACTCGCACGCCTTCCACCGGGCCCTGCGCGGGCGGACGCACGGCGGGCGCGGCGACTTCTGGACCTGGCGCGACGTCATGTACACGGTCGCGGCCCGGCTGGACCCCGACTCGTACCTGGCCCTGGCCCGGGCCGTCTACGCCGAGATGGCGCTTGCCGGGATCACCTGCGTCGGCGAGTTCCACTACCTGCACCACGGGCCGGGCGGCGAGCCCTACGACGATCCGAACGCGATGGGTGCGGCGCTGGTCGAGGCGGCCGCGCACGCCGGCATCCGGCTCACCCTCCTGGACACCGCGTACCTGACCGCGACGGTGGACGGGCAGCCGCTGGTCGGCCCGCAGCGGCGGTTCGGCGACGGCGACGCGCTGCGCTGGGCGCAGCGGGTGGACGCGTTCACGCCGGACAACACGCACGCGCGGGTCGGCGCGGCGATCCACTCGGTCCGCGCGGTGCCGGCCGACCAGCTGGCCACCGTGGCCGGCTGGGCGGACCGCCGGGGCGCGCCGCTGCACGTGCACCTCTCCGAGCAGCCCGCCGAGAACGACGCCTGCCGGGCCGTCCACGGCTGCTCACCGACCCGCCTCCTCGCCGACCGCGGGGTCCTCGGCCGGCACACGACCGCCGTGCACGCCACGCATCCCACCAGCGCCGACGTCACGCTGCTCGGGGACAGCGGGACCGGGATCTGCCTCTGCCCCACCACCGAACGGGACCTCGCCGACGGGATCGGGCCGGCACACCGGATGGCCGACGCGGGCAGCCCACTCAGCCTCGGCAGCGACAGCCACGCCGTGGTCGACCTCTTCGAGGAGGCGCGCGCCGTGGAGCTGGACGAACGGCTGCGCACCCGCAAGCGGGGTCACTTCGCCGCCGCCGACCTGGTCACCGCCGCCACCGTCGCCGGGCACGCCGCGCTCGGCTGGGGCGACGCCGGGCGGCTGTCCATCGGGGACCGGGCCGACCTGGTCACCGTGCGACTGGACAGCGCCCGCACCGCCGGCGTACCGCCGGTGGGGGCGTTCTTCGCGGCGAGCGCCGCGGACGTCACCCAGGTCGTGGTGGACGGCCGGGTGGTGGTGCGCGACGGCCGGCACCTGACCGTGGACGTCCCCACCGAACTGCGCACCGCCATCGCGGAGGTGACCTCGTGAGCAGCCTGCTGGTCGACAACATCGGGGAGCTGGTCACCAACAACTCCGAGGGCGGCGCCGGGGCGCTCGGCCTCCGCCGGAATGCCGCGCTGCTGGTCGAGGACGGCCTGGTGGCCTGGATCGGGCCGGCCCGAGACGCGCCGGCCGCCGACCGGCGGATCGACGCCGAGGGGGCGGCCGTCCTGCCCGGCTTCGTGGACAGCCACGCCCACCTGGTCTTCGCCGGCGACCGGGCCGCCGAGTTCGCCGCCCGGATGGCCGGCGAACCGTACACCGGGGGCGGCATCCGCACCACCGTCGGCGCGACCCGCGCCGCCTCCGACGACGAGCTGCGGGCCACCGTACGCCGGCTGCGCGGCGAGGCGCTGCGGCAGGGCACCACCACCATCGAGATCAAGAGCGGGTACGGCCTGACCGTCGCCGACGAGGCCCGCTCCCTGCGGATCGCCGCCGAGGTGAGCGGGGAGACCACGTTCCTCGGGGCGCACGTCGTCCCAGCCGAGTACGCCGACCGCCCCGACGACTACGTGGGCCTGGTCTGCGGGCCGATGCTCGCCGCCGCGGCACCGTACGCCCGCTGGATCGACGTCTTCTGCGAGCGGGGCGCCTTCGACGTGGACCACGCCCGGGCGATCCTCGCCTGCGGGCAGGCGGTCGGGCTCGGTGTGCGGGTGCACGCCAACCAACTCGGTCCCGGGCCCGGTGTGCGGCTCGGCGTCGAGCTGGGCGCTGCCAGCGTCGACCACTGCACCCACCTCACCGACGCCGACGTCGACGCGCTGGCGTCGACGCGGTCCGACTGCATGTGCGCCGAGGGCGGGCACACGACCACCGTGGCCACCCTGCTGCCCGGGGCCGAGTTCTCCACCCGGTCGCCCTACCCGGACGCCCGTCGGCTGCTCGACGCCGGTGTCACCGTCGCACTCGCCACGGACTGCAACCCCGGGTCGTCGTACACGTCGTCGATGCCGTTCTGCATCGCCCTCGCCGTACGCGAGATGCGGATGACCCCGGCGGAGGCGGTCTGGGCCGCGACCGCCGGCGGCGCGCGGGCGCTGCGCCGCGACGACATCGGGCGGTTGCGGCCCGGCGCGCGGGCCGACCTGATGATCCTCGACGCCCCGTCCCATCTGCACCTGGCCTACCGGCCGGGAGTCCCACTGATCCGCCAGGTCCTGCACAACGGAGTACCGCTATGACCGTAGTCATCCAGCCCACCGGGGTCTCCCCCGCCGACGTGCTCGCCGTGGCCCGCGGCACCGCCAAGGTCGTCCTCGACCCGGCGGCGATCGACGCGATGGCCACCAGCCGGTCCATCGTGGACGGCATCGAGGCCGCCGGCCGGCCGGTCTACGGCGTCAGCACCGGCTTCGGGGCGCTCGCCAACACCTTCGTCGCGCCCGAGCGCCGCGCCGAACTCCAGCACGCGCTGATCCGCTCGCACGCCGCCGGTGTCGGCGCGCCGATGCCGCGCGAGGTCGTGCGGGCGATGATGCTGCTGCGCGTACGCTCCCTCGCGCTCGGCCGTTCCGGCGTCCGGCCGCTGGTCGCCGAGGCGCTGGTCGACCTGCTCAACCACGAGGTGACGCCGTGGGTGCCGGAGCACGGCTCGCTGGGCGCCTCCGGTGACCTGGCGCCCCTCGCCCACTGTGCCCTGGTGCTGCTCGGGGAGGGGTGGGTGCTGGGTCCGTCGGGGGAGCGCGTCCCCGCCGACGAGGCCCTGCGCCGGGCCGGCCTGGCGCCGATCGAGCTGGCCGCCAAGGAGGGGCTGGCGCTGATCAACGGCACCGACGGGATGCTGGGCATGCTGCTGCTGGCGATCCACGACGCCGCGCACCTGTTCACCATGGCGGACGTCACCGCCGCCCTGGCCATCGAGGCGATGCTCGGCTCGGAGCGGCCCTTCCTGCCGGAGCTGCACGCCATCCGCCCGCACCCGGGGCAGGCCGCCGCGGCGGCCAACATCCACCGGCTGCTCCAGAGCTCGGGGGTGATGGACTCGCACCGCGACGACCTGGCGCACGCCGTGCAGGACGCGTACTCGATGCGGTGCGCTCCCCAGGTCGCCGGCGCCGCCCGCGACACCCTCGACTTCGTCCGCCAGGTGGCCGACCGGGAACTGGTCTCGGTCGTGGACAACCCGGTGGTGCTGCCGGACGGCCGGGTCGAGTCGACCGGGAACTTCCACGGCGCGCCGCTGGGCTTCGCCGCGGACTTCCTGGCGGTCGCGGCGGCGGAGGTCGGGGCGATCGCCGAGCGGCGGGTGGACCGGCTGCTCGACGTGACCCGGTCCCGGGAGCTGCCCGCGTTCCTCTCCCCGGACGCCGGGGTGAACTCCGGGCTGATGATCGCCCAGTACACGGCCGCCGGGATCGTCGCGGAGAACCGCCGCCTCGCCGCGCCCGCCTCGGTGGACTCGCTGCCCACCAGTGGCATGCAGGAGGACCACGTGTCGATGGGCTGGGCGGCGACGAAGAAGCTGCGTACGGTCCTGGACAACCTGACCAGCCTGCTCGCGGTGGAACTGCTCGCCGCGGTGCGCGGACTTCAGCTGCGGGCGCCGCTGGAGCCGTCCCCGGCGGGTCGGGCCGCGATCGCCGCGCTGGGCGGGGCCGCCGGCGAACCGGGCCCGGACGTGTTCCTCGCCCCGGTGATGGAGGCGGCCCGCGCGGTGGTGGCCGGCCCCGACCTGCGCGCCGCGATCGAGCGGGAGGTCGGCGCCCTCGCCTGACCGCGACGTCAGGCCGGTGGGAGGACCTTGGCGACCAGCTTGGCCAGCTCGCGGAGCGCCTTGCCCCGGTGGCTGATCGCGTCCTTCTCCTCCGGCGTCAGCTCGGCGTTGGTGCGGTCCTGCCCGTCGCCCAGGAAGATCGGGTCGTAGCCGAAGCCGCCGTCGCCACGGGGCGCCCGCAGCAGGCGGCCGGATTGCCGGCCGTCGACCAGGTGCTCCTTGCCGCCGGGCAGCACCAGGGCCACCGTGCAGACGAACGAGGCTGCCCGGTGCTCGTCCGGCAGGTCGGCGATCTGGTCCAGCACCAGCTGGAGGTTGGCCTGGTCGTCACCGTGCCGCCCGGCCCAGCGGGCGCTGAAGACCCCCGGCATGCCGTTGAGGGCGTCCACTGCCAGGCCCGAGTCGTCGGCGATCGTCGGCAGGCCGGTGCGGCGGCAGCCCTCCCGCGCCTTAATCAACGCGTTCTCGCCGAAGGTGAGGCCGGTCTCCGGCAGCTCCGGGTACTCCTCGACGTCGTCGAGGCCGAGCAGGGCGACCCGGTGGGCGCCCAGCGCGCCGTCGAGGATGCGCTGGAGCTCGGTGAGCTTCTTGCGGTTACGGGTGGCGAGCAGGACCTTGTTCATGCTGAAACACCTCTGTTCGCGACTGCGGGGCTCGCAAGCTCGCTCCTCGCGCTCACGAGAGTGCCTTCCGCTGGGCCTCGGCCAGTTCCACGCAGCCGGCGACGGCCAGGTCGAGCAGGGCGTCCAGCTGCTCGCGGGCGAACACGCCCGCCTCACCGGTGCCCTGCACCTCGACGAACTCGCCGCTGCCGGTGCAGACGACGTTCATGTCGACCTCGGCGGCCACGTCCTCGTCGTAGTTGAGGTCGAGCCGCGGCTCGCCGGCGATGACGCCGACACTGACCGCCGCCACCGACCGGTGCATCACCTTCTCCGGCTTGCCGGCGAGGGCCTTCCGCTCGCCGAGCCAGGTGACCGCGTCGTGCAGCGCCACGTAGGCGCCGGTGATCGCGGCGGTGCGGGTGCCGCCGTCGGCCTGGAGGACGTCGCAGTCGAGCACGACGGAGTTCTCGCCGAGCGCCTTGAGGTCGATGGACGCCCGCAGGCTGCGACCGATCAGGCGGGAGATCTCGTGCGTCCGCCCACCGACCTTCCCCTTCACGCTCTCCCGGTCCGACCGGGTGTTGGTGGCGCGGGGCAGCATCGCGTACTCGGCGGTGACCCAGCCGAGCCCGGAGCCCTTGCGCCAGCGCGGCACCCCCTCGGTGACGCTCGCGGTGCACAGCACCCGGGTGGCACCGAACTCCACGAGCACGGAACCCTCCGGGTGTGTGCTCCAGCCTCGGGTCAGGGTCACCGGTCGGAGTTGGTCGGGCAGCCGCCCGTCAGGTCGCGCCATGCCCTGCACCCTATGTGGTGCCGTGATCGAAGCGCCCCGGGGTGTCCCGACCCGCCGTCAGGCGGCGGCAGGTACGGGCGCGCCGTGCACCCGCAGGAAACCGGCCACCGACGCCGGCCAGCCGAACTCCTCGGCCCGGGCACGCGCCGCCCGCCGCCGCTCCGCCGCCGGCCGGGCGAGCAGCCGGTTCACCGCCTCGGCCAGCGACGCCGCCGAGCCGTACGCGGCGAGCCCGGCGGAGCCGACCACCTCCGGCAGGGCGCTGGCGGCGTTCACCACGACCGGGGTGCCGCAGGCCAGCGCCTCCAGCCCGGCCAGGCCGAACGTCTCCACCGGACCGGGTGCCAGCACCACGTCGGCGCTGGCGAGCAGAGCCGCGACCATCCCCCGGTCGGGTAGGAAGCCGGTGAACTCCACCGGCAGCCCCTCGGCGCGCCGGGCCAGCGCCGGGCGCAGCGGCCCGTCCCCCACCATCACCAGGACGGCGGGCACGCCGGCGCGGCACAGCTCCGCGAGCGCGTCCACCGCCAGCTCCGGCCTTTTCTCCACCGACATCCGTGCGCAGTGCACCAGCAGCACCTCGGTCGCGTCCGCGTACCGCTCGCGCAGCGCCGCGTCCGCCCGGTCCGGCCGGAACGTGTCCAGGTCCACCCCGAGCGGCACCAGCTCGACCGGCGCGGCGATCCGGTCGAACTCCTCGGCCGCCCACCGGGTGGTGCAGACGATCCGGTCGTACGACCCCGCGGTCTCCCGGTTGAGCCGGTCGGCGGCCCGGCGCCGCAGCGCGTGCGGCACCCGCCACTCGCCGAGCAGCCCGGTGAGGGACTCGTGGGAGACCATCAGCGACGGCACCCCGTGCGCCCGCGCCCACGCGCCGGTCCAGCGGAGGGTCGAGCGGTCGGACACCTCCAGCCGGTCCGGGCCCAGCCCGGCCAGCACGCGGGCGACCCGCCGGCGGTCGGTCAGCAGGCGGTACCCGCCGGTCCGGGGCACCTCAGGGCCGGCGAGGGTGATCACCCGCCCCCACGGGTGCCGCTCGTCGGCGTCCCGCCGTCCCGGCACCACCAGCACCGGGTCGTGTCCGGCCGCCAGGTAGCCCGTGCCGAGGTGGCGCAGCGCCGTCCGGAGCCCGCCGGAGCGGCCGGTGACGAAGTTCGCCAGCCGGACGATCCGCAGGCCGCTCACGACGGCACCGTCCGGCCGCGCCACCGGGCGGCACGTCGCCCGGTCACGACGCCGCCGGCAGGTCGAGCGCCGACGCGCCCGCCCGCACCGCCTGGTAGTGGCCGATCAGCTCGTCCCCGACCGCCGTCCAGCTCCGGCGGCTCACCGCCGCGCGGGCCGCCTGCCCGTACGCCAGCCGGCGCGACCCGTCAGCGGCGAGCGCCGCGACGGCGCCGGCCAGCGCGTCGGTGTCGTCGGGCGGCACCAGCGTCCCGGTCACCCCCGTCTCCACCAGGTCGACCGGCCCGCCGGCCGCCGGGGCCACCACGGGTACGCCGCTGGCCAGCGCCTCCTGGATCGTCTGGCCGAAGGTCTCGTGCGGTCCGGTGTGCACGAAGACGTCGAGGCTCGCGTACAGGCGGGCGAGGTCGTCGCCGTGCCGCACCCCGAGGAACGTCACGTCGGGCAGGGCCTTCTCCAGTTGCCGCCGCGCCGGGCCGTCCCCGGCCACCACGACCCGTACGCCGGGCAGGGCGGCGGTGGCCGCGAGCAGGTCGACCCGCTTCTCCGGGGCGAGCCGGCCGACGTACCCGACCAGCAGTTCGCCGTGGGGCGCGAGAGTGCGCCGCAGGTCCGCGCACCGCTTCGCCGGCTGGAACCGCTCGGCGTCGACGCCGCGACGCCACAGCCAGATCCGCTGCACACCGTTCGCGATGAGGTCGGCGGCGGCCCGGGTGGAGGGCGCGAGCGTGCGGTTGACGGAGTTGTGGATCTCCCGCAGCCGGCGCCAGGCCGCCGCCTCGCCCCAGCCGACCCGGTACGCGCGGGCGTACGAGGCGACGTCGGTCTGGTAGACGGCGACGGTCGGGAGGCCGTGCCGCACGGCCAGTGCCGCGGCCCGCGCCCCGAGGACGAACGGACTGGCCAGGTGGACGACGTCGGGGGCGTACGAGAGCAGCGCGCCGGCCAACCGGGCCGGCGTGGGTACGCCCAGCCGGAAGCCCTGGTAGCGCGGCAGGGGCACGCTCGGGATCCGGACCACCGGGTACGGGTACCGGTCGGTGTCGTGCCGGTGCGACCCGGGCGGCGCCGGCGCGACGACCACCGGCTCGTGGCCGCGGGCGACGAGGTGTTCCGCCGCCCGGACCACCGAGTGTGCGACACCGTTCACGTCCGGCGGGAACGACTCGGTGACGATGGCGATGCGCATGCCCTCACCGTGCGGGTGCCACGGGTGCGCCAGACGACGGGACATTGACCGCCCGGCGAACAGTTCGGCAAGAGCCGCCGCGCGGGTGGGCGTCAGACCTCGTAGCTGGCGCCGGGCCGGACGACCTCGAGCGGGCCGGCGTACGCGGCGGCGGCGGACGCGACGGTGTGCGCCTCGCTGCCCCAGGCCGCCACCAGGTGGGTCAGCAGCAGTCGGCCGACGCCCGCCTTGGTGGCCGCCTCGCCCGCCTCCCGGCCGGTGAGGTGCAGGTCCGGTGGGTTGTCCACGCCGTCGAGGTAGCTCGCCTCGCAGAGGAACACGTCGGCGTCCTGGGCCAGCCGCAGCAGGGCGTCGCACGGCGCCGTGTCCGACGAGTAGCAGAGGACCCGCCCGCCGTGCTCCACCCGCACCCCGTACGTCTCGATCGGGTGGTTCACCCGGTCGACGGTGACGGTCAGCGGGCCGATCGGGAAGGTCCCCGGCTGGAGGGCGTAGAACTGGTAGACGTCCTCGACGGTGGCGTCCTCCTGCCCGTACGCGGCGGCGAGCCGGTCCGGCGCGCCGGCCGGGGCGTACACCGGCAGCGGTGGGTAGGGGCCGTCGGGGGCGTACCGGCGCACGACCACGTACGACGCGGCGTCGAGGATGTGGTCGCAGTGCAGGTGGGTGAGGAGGATGGCGTCGGGGGCGTGCAGCCCCGCGTACCGCTGGAGCGTGGACAGCGACCCGGACCCGAAGTCCACCAGGAGCTTGAAACCCTCGGCCTCGACCAGGTACGCCGAGCAGGGGGCCTCGGGGCCGGGAAAACTCCCCGCGCAGCCCAGGACGGTCAGTCGCATCGAGTTGTCTCGCTGTCACGCTGGGTAGCTGCCGCGCCGGCCGTCTCTCCGCGGAGCATGATCTCTACCGACGCGTACGCCACGCTGCGCAGCCTACGCTCGCGTACGCGAACGCATGAATCATCCGCAGGAAGATGTCACGAACGTGACACCCGCTCCCGGTGCCCGCCCCGACGCGACCGACCGGCACGACCACGCCCCGTGCACACGCGGGCCCGGCGGGGGCCCCGGCACCGGCCGGCGCCCCGTCCGCGCTGCTCGTCCGGTCAGGCCCAGAGCTGGCCCTCCAGGGCGTCCTCCGCGTCCCCGAGGGTGCCCCCGTACGCCCCGGTCGACAGGTACTTCCAGCCGCCGTCGGCCACCACGAAGGCCACGTCGGCGCGGCGCCCCTCGCGGACCGCCTCGTGCGCCACCGCCAGGGCGGCGTGCAGGATCGCGCCGGTCGAGAACCCGGCGAAGATGCCCTCCACCTCCACCAGCTGGCGCGTCCGCAGCACCGCGTCCCGCGTCCCGACGGAGAAGCGCCGGGTGAGCACGGTCGCGTCGTACAGCTCCGGGACGTAGCCCTCGTCGATGTTGCGCAGTCCGTAGACCAGCTCGCCGTAGCGCGGCTCGGCCGCGACGACCTGGATGCCCTCGACCTTCTCGCGCAGGTAGCGCCCGGTGCCCATCAGCGTGCCGGTGGTGCCCAGACCGGCCACGAAGTGGGTGATCGTGGGCAGGTCGTGCAGCAGCTCGGGACCCGTGGTCTCGTAGTGCGCACGGGCGTTCGCCTCGTTGCCGTACTGGTACAGCATCACCCAGTCGGGATGCTCCGCGGCGATCTGCTTGGCGGTGGCGACCGCCTGGTTGGAGCCACCCGCCGCCGGCGAAAAGATGATCTCCGCCCCGTACATGCGCAGCAGCTGGACCCGTTCGGTGGACACGTTCTCCGGCATCACGCAGACCAGCCGGTACCCGCGCAGCTTCGCCACCATGGCCAGCGAGATCCCGGTGTTGCCGCTGGTCGGTTCGAGGATGGTGTCGCCCGGCCGCAGCCGGCCGGCCTCCTCGGCCGCCCGGACCATGAACAGGGACGCCCGGTCCTTGATGCTGCCGGTCGGGTTCCGGTCCTCCAGCTTGGCCCACAACCGCACCGGCGGTGCCCCGTCGGGCACCGTCGGCGACAACCGGGGCAGCCCGACCAGGGGCGTGCCGCCACAGGCGTCGAGAAGGCTGTCGTACCGCGCCATGACGACCGCCCTCAGCGGGCGGCGACCGAGGCGCGCCGGGCCGCGGCCGACGCGCCCGCCGCCGCACCGTGCTGCGCGATCGCCGCGGCGGCGGCACCGTGCTGCGCGATCGCCGCGGCGGCGGCGAAGCCGAAGGCGCCGCCCGCCACGGCCGGCAGGATCGTCACGCTGTCACCGTCGTTGAGCTTGGCGTCCAGCGAGCCGAGGAAACGGACGTCCTCGTCGTTGACGTAGACGTTGACGAAGCGGTGCAGCGCGCCGGTCTCGGTGACCAGCCGGGCCTTCAGGCCGGCGTGCCGGGAGTCCAGGTCGGCGAGCAGGTCGCCCAGCGTGTCGCCGGCGCCCTCGACGACCTTCGCGCCGCCGGTGTAGCTGCGCAGGATGGTGGGGATGCGAACCTCGATGGCCATGATGTCGTGCTCCTTGGTCGGGTGTGCCGAAATGGTGACGGGACGAGACAGGGTGTTACGGCGCTGGATTCAGCGGCCGGAACACTCGTAGTCGACCGTCGCCGGGCTCTGCCCGAACATGTAGGACTGCACGGCGTGCGGGTCCACCCCCGGCTCCAAGATGCGGACCGGCTCCTCGGTGACCACGCCGTCGACGATCCGGAAGGAGCGGATCTCCTCGGTGTCGGGCTCACGGGTGGAGACGAGCAGATAGTGCGCATTGGGCTCGCCGGCGAAGGAGATGTCGGTACGCGACGGGTACGCCTCGGTCGCGGTGTGCGAGTGGTAGATGACGACGGGCTCCTCGTCCCGGTCGTCCATCTCCCGCCACACGCGCAACTGCTCCATCGAGTCGAACTCGTAGAAGGTCATGGAGCGGGCGGCGTTCTCCATCGGGATGTGCCGGGCCGGGGTGTCGCTGCCGGCGGGGCCGGCGACCACGCCGCACGCCTCGTCGGGGTGGTCCCGACGCGCGTGGGCGACGATCGCGTCGACGATCGACCGGTCGATGCTCAGCACGCCGACCAGCCTAACGCCTGCCCGCGCGGCCCGGCGAGGTGGCGGCGGTCACGAATCAGTCGATCAGGGCGTTGAGCAGGGATTCCTGGAGGTAGCCCAGGTAGGCGTAGACCGACAGTTGGAACACCCGGCTGGACGTCGGGTCCTCGGCCACCGCATCGTCCAGCTCGGCGCCGAGGTCGGTGCCGTCCTTGATCTCCAACCGGACGCCCATCGCCAGGCGGGCGTCGTTGAGCGCCCGCAGCCACGCCTCGGCCGCCTCGGCGTCGAGACGCACCTCGCCGCCCGCCTCGTCGGGCAGCGCCGCGAGGATCGCGCCGGCCTGGTCGATCTTCGCGGTCTTCAGGTCGCCCTCGGTGTACCGGCGGAACTCGGCCGTCCCCGCGGCGTCCTCCGGGTAGACCTCCGGGAACAGCCGCCCGACCACCGGGTCGGAGTGGTCGAACCCGTCGGTGAGCAGCCCGACCACCTCGGAGGCGACCTTGCGCAACACCCGGACCTCGTCCACGGCGAAGATGGCGACGTAGCGGTCGCCCTGGCGCCGGAACATGCTCACGCCCGATCCACCGTCGCCCAGAGACCGTACGCGTGCAGCTGCGACGCGTCGTGCTCCATGCGCTCGCGGGCGCCGCTGGAGACGACCGCCTTGCCCTTGTGGTGCACGTCCAGCATGAGCTGCTCGGCCTTCTCCCGGCTGTACCCGAAGAGCTTCTGGAAGACCCAGGTCACGTACGTCATCAGGTTGACCGGGTCGTCCCACACGATCGTCACCCACGGCCGGTCGGGCGCCGGCACCTCGTCGGTGTCCGGCGTCTCGACCGGTGCAACCTGCGGAGCCGCCATGCCCCCCATCGTGCCACCGGATCCGGCGAACCGAGGAACCGGAACGCCGGCCGGTCCCGGATCGGCGCCGTGACCGCCTGCGGAGCCACGCGGACGCGACGCGTCGGCACCCCCGTCAGGCGAGCAGGATGCCGTGGTCGACCGCATCGGAGAGCACCGCGTCCAGCGAGAGGCGGATCACCTCGAAGCGTCGGGACACCTCGCGGGTCAGCTCCAGCTCGACCTCCCGCAGCGCGCGTTGGGCCCACGCCCGCGCCGCGTTCGGGTCGTTGTTGCCGGGGCTGCGCCAGTGCTGCCAGCAGCCACCGGAGAGGGCCACCGCCACCGGCGGGAGAATGTCCTCCCGTGCGGCTCCGGAATAGCCGGTCATTGCGTCGATCGCGCCGGCGCCGGTCAGGCCGGCCACCCCACCGGTGCTGGTCACCAGGAGAACCCGCTCCAGTTCCTCGCCGGAGCGGTGGTCGGCCAGGCCCCACCGGACCGCGTTGGCGATCCGCCGGCGGACGCCCGGTGCCAGCGGAGCGCCGAACACCCGCCCGGCCGCCTCGTCGACCAGGTTGCGGACGGCCTGGTCGCACTGCGCGGTGGCCAGCAGCGAGAGGGCCTCCATCTCGCGGTCGAGCAGGTGCGGGAGGCCGGTGCAGCCGACCCCGAAGACGATCTCCTGCACCACCCGCAGGTGGACGTTCGCGAGTTCCAGGGCCAGGTGCTGGCGGATGCGCCGCGCGACCGAGCGGGCCCGCCGGTCCAGCTCGTCGGACCACGGGCCGGGCTCGGGCAGCACCGGCACCCGGCCGTGCGCCCCGGGCAGCACCGGCGGCGTGGCGCTCGCCCTTCGCAGCCCCTCGTCGGCGGCCCAGCCCACCAGCCCCCGACGCAGGTCGTCGGCGCCGCCCGGGCTGACCGGGAACCACCGGGCACGGGCGAGGTCGGGGACCGCGGCGAGCAGGGCCGCCCGGTGCGCCGCCACGGTCACGGCGGCCGGGTCCACCGGGGTGACCGCCGACGGCCCGGTGGACCCGGCGTCGGCCGTGCCGACGGACGCCCCCGTGTCCTCCGTCGTCGACCCGCCGTCGGGCGGGCACCAGCCACCCGCACCGGGCGTCACGGCGAAGAAGACCTCGACCCGCGCGGCGGCGAGGTCGGCCAGCAGATGCAGCTCGGCGGCGGTGAACGCCTGGTCGGCGGCGATGACGAAGAGCACCGCGCCGGCGCGGCCCGCCGCGTCCAGCAGCACCCGGTTACCGGGCACACCGAGGCTGCCGGTGTCCGGGGTGTCGACCAGGGCGAAGTGCCTCAGCAGCGGCTCCGACACGGACAGCTCGACCCGGCGCGGCGGTCGGGCGAGCGCCGGCCCGGCGGCCAGCCGGTCGGCGCCGTACGAGTGCGGCTGGCGGTAGCCGGGCACGTACGCGGCCCGACTCGGAACCTGCGCGTGGCGGACGACCAGCCAACTACCGGCGGGGACCGCGAGCATGGCGGGGTCCAGCCGGAGCAGCGTGGCGAGCACCTCGACCCGACCCGCGCCGGCGGGACCGGCGGCCACCACCGCCAGCGGCTCGTCCGCACCGGGCGCGGGCGCGTTCCGGCTGGGCAGCGGCCGGCCGCGGGGCAGGTCGGCGGCGCCGGCCGGATCGCCCGACATGTCGACCGCGGGGAGCGGACCCGGCATCACAGGCGGCCTCCCAGTGCTGGTGACCGGCGGTGCCGGCCACGCGGAACTGTCCGGTAGTTGACCGGATGCCGGAAGAGTACGGGCGACCCGGGACCGAGTCGGAACACCCGGTCTACTCAGCGGTAACGACGAGGTTACTCAACTTCGGTGCGTGACGGACTAGTTGCATACGGAATCACGTCGATATGCTGCGCGGATGAGTCGGTGGAGATTCGTCGGTCGCAGACACGAGCTCGACCGTCTGTTGTCGGCGGTGACAGGCCTCGACGGGCGAGGGCTGTTCATCAGCGGCAGCGCCGGCATCGGCAAGAGCCGGCTGCTCCGCGAGTGCGTGGACGGGCTGCCCCGCGACCGGTACGCGGTCTGGTACGTCGCGGCGAGCGCCACCACCGCCGCGCTCCCGTTCGGCGGGCTGGTCCAGGTCCTCCCCGCCGACCAGCCGCAGGGCCTGTCACCGGCCGGTGTCCTGCGCTGGGCCGTGGACGTGCTGCAACAGCAGGCGGCCGGCCGCCGCATCGTGCTCGCCGTCGACGACGCGCACCTGCTGGACCCGCCGTCCGCAGCGCTGGTGCACCTCATCGCCCGATCCGAGAACGCCACCGTCATCGGCACCCTGCGCGAGGGCGAGCAGATCCCGCTGCCGATCCGCGCACTGTGGACCGACGACCTGGTCGACCGCGCCGAGCTGAGCCCGATGGACCCGGCCGACACCGCCGGGCTCCTCGCCGCGATCCTGGACGGTCCGGTCGACGCCGGCTCCGCCGACCGGCTCTGGCGGCTCTCCGCCGGCAACCCGCTGCTGCTCCGCGAACTCGTCCACGCCGCCTCCGGCACCGGGGAGCTGACCAGCACGTACGGGGTGTGGACGTGGACCGGCCGGCTGGAGCTGGCGCCGAGCCTGACCGACCTGATCGACACCCGGATCGGTCAGCTCACTCCCGGCGTCCGGGCGGTGGTCGAGCTGGTCGCGTTCGGCGAACCGCTCGGCCTGCAGCTGCTCGGGCAGGCGGTCGAACCGGCCGACGTGGAGACCGCCGAGGAACGCGGCCTCATCACCGTGGTCCGCGACGACCGGCGGCTCGACGTACGCCTGGCCCACCCGATGTACGGGGAGGTGATGCGCCGGCAGTGCCCGGTCAGCCGCACCCGCCGCCTGCAGGCCCGCCTCGCGCAACTGCTCGAGGAGGTCGGCACCCGCCGCCGGGACGACCTGCTGCGGGTCGCCGTCTGGCGGCTGGAGTCGGGCACCGCGCAGGACGAGCGGATGCTGCTCGGCGCCGCGGTGCAGGCGTTCACCCGCTACGACGTGCCGCTGGCGACGCGGCTCGCCCGGGCGGCGCTCGACACCGGCGGAGGGTTCGACGCCGCGGAGCTGCTGGCCACCATCCTCATGTTCGCCGACCGGCCGGACGAGGCGATCGAGGTGCTCGACGCCGTCGCGGCCGACCTGGCCGACGACCACCGGCGCAGCCGGTGGCTCACCGTGCGCGGCATGGTCAGCTACTGGGGGCTCAGCCGGGAATCCACCGTGGAGGAACTCGCCGCCCGCGGCGCCGAGCTGAAGGACTCCGCCGCCCAGGCCCGCGTCCTCGCCTTCGAGGCGATCATGCGACTGCAACTCATGGACACCGCCGCCGCGCTCCGGCTCGGGCAGACCGTGCTGGACCGGCCCGCCGCCAGCGTCGCCGCGCGGGAACTGGCCCGGTGCACCATCGCCTACCTGCACACCGCGCAGGGGCAGCTGCGCCGCAGCGCCGTGGCCATCGAGCTGGTCCAGGCGGCGGCCGGGCACTGGCGGGCGGACATGCCGTACCTGCAACTCGCACTGGAGCTGGCCCGTGGCACCCGGCTCGCGCTCGCCGGGGACCTGCTCGGCATCGACGCCATCGTGGCCGACGAGTTCGCCGACCTGGCCGGCGCCGGGGACTTCCGACTCGGCACCGGCTACCTGGCGATCCTCCAGGCGTACGCGGCCCGGCTGCGCGGCGAGACCGACACCGCGCTGCGGACCAGCCTCGGCGCGTGCGCGGTCCTGGCCACCAGCCGGGTCTACGCCGGTCTGGCACAGGCCGAGCGGGCCCAGGCCGCGGCGCTGCGCGGCGACGCGGAGCAGGCCGCGGAGGCGATGGCGGAGGCCGACCGCACCCACGCGCGGGGAATGGCGGTGCTCTACCCGTGGCTGGAGCAGGCCCGCGGGGCGGTCCTGGCGGCCGGCGGCGACCTGCCCGGCGCCGTCAAGCACCTCGCGGAGCTGGCCGAGCGGCTCCGCGCCGACGGCTTCGCCGGACACGAGGTCCACGCGCTCCACGACCTGGTCCGCCTGGACCAGGCCACCGCACCGCTCGGGCCGACCTGCTCCGACGGGAGCCGACGCACCGTCGCCCAGCGCCTGGCCGAGCTGTCCGAGCAGGTCGACGGGGTGCTGCCGCCGCTGCTGGCCCGGCACGCCCGGGCGGCGGCCGACGGCGCCGCGGAGGACCTGCTCGGCGTCGCCGAGGCCTTCGCCGAGCTGGACCTGACCGTCTGGGCCGCCGAGGCCACCGCCACGGCGCTGCACCTCCTGCGGCAGCGGCGGTCGCCCGCGGCCAGCACCGCCCGGGAGCGGCTGGCCGCCCTGCTCGGGCGGTGCGGCCAGGTCGACACCCCCGCGCTGCGCGCCGGTACACCGACCCTGAGCCACCGGGAGTGGCAGGTGGCCCGGCTCGCGGCCACCGGCGCCACCAGCCGCGTCATCGCCCAGCAGCTCTACCTCTCCGCGCGCACCGTGGAGAACCACCTCCAGCGCATCTACAGCAAGCTCGGGGTGACCGGGCGGGCGGAGCTGGGGGCGGCGCTGCGGGCGATCCCGGGCCACGACGGCGGGCACCCGGACCAAACTCTAGGCTGAGGCGGTGACCACCCTTCGCCCCGCGCTGCTGACCGACCACTACGAGCTGACGATGGTCAGCGCCGCCCTGCGCGACGGCACCGCCGACCGCCACTGCGTGTTCGAGGTGTTCAACCGCCGGTTGCCGATGGGCCGCCGCTACGGCGTGGTCGCCGGGACGGGCCGGCTGGTCGAGATGATCCGCGACTTCCGCTTCGACGCCGACGAGGTCGACTTCCTGCGGCGCACCGGCGTCGTGGACGAGGCCGCGGCGCGGTGGCTCACCAACTACCGCTTCACCGGCGACGTCGACGGGTACGCCGAGGGTGAGCTGTCCTTCCCCGGCTCGCCGATCCTCACCGTCTCGGGCACCTTCGCCGAGTGCGTGGTGCTGGAGACGCTGGTCCTGTCGGTGCTCAACCACGACTGCGCCGTCGCCGCAGCGGCCGCGCGGATGGTCACCGCGGCCCGCGGGCGCACCCTCATCGAGATGGGCTCCCGCCGGGCGCACGAGGAGGCGGCCGTCGCGGCGGCGCGGGCGGCGTACCTGGCCGGGTTCCGGTTCACCTCCAACCTGGCGGCCGGGCAGCGCTACGGGATCCCCACCGCGGGCACCGCCGCGCACGCGTTCACCCTGCTGCACGACGACGAGCGGGCGGCGTTCGCCTCGCAGGTGGCCACGCTGGGCAAGGACACCACGCTGTTGGTCGACACGTACGACATCAGCCAGGGCATCCGCAACGCCATCGCGGTGGCCGGGCCGGACCTGCGCGCCGTCCGGATCGACTCCGGCGACCTGGCCGTGATGGCGCAGCAGTCCCGCGAGCTGCTCGACTCGCTCGGCGCCACCGAGACGAAGATCATCGTGTCCGGCGACCTCGACGAGTACGCCATCGCCGCGCTCGCCGCGGAACCGGTGGACATGTACGGGGCCGGCACCGCCGTGGTCACCGGCTCCGGCGCCCCCACGGCCGGCCTCGTCTACAAGCTCGTCGAGGTCGACGGCCGCCCGGTGGTCAAGCGTTCCGAGCAGAAGGCCACCATCGGGGGACGCAAGGTGGCGGTGCGCCGGCACAAGCCGACGGGCACCGCCACCGAGGAGGTGATCGTGCCGCAGGGCGTGCCGGACCGACGGCCGCACGACCGGCTGCTCCAGCGGTCGTACGTGGTGGGCGGGGAGCCGGTCGACCAGCCGACGCTGGACGAGTCCCGGGAACACCTGCGGCAGTGCCTGATCTCGATTCCCTGGGAGGGGTTGAAGCTTTCGGCGGGTGACCCGGCCATCCCGGTCACCGTCGTTCCGGCGGACTGAGTCTCTGGAGGGACGTCACATGGGCAAGGCGTTGATCATCGTGGACGTGCAGAACGACTTCTGCGAGGGCGGCTCGCTGGCCGTCGGTGGCGGCGCCGCCGTCGCGGCCGGCGTCAGCCGGCTGCTCGCCGCCGATCCGGGCCGCTGGGACCACGTGGTCGCCACGAAGGACTACCACGTCGACCCGGGCCCCCACTTCGGCGATCCGCCGGACTTCGTCGACTCGTGGCCCCGGCACTGCGTGGTGGGCACCCCCGGCTCGGAGTTCCACCCCGACCTGGCCACCGACCGGATAGCGGCGATCTTCCACAAGGGCGAGCACGCGGCCGCGTACTCGGGCTTCGAGGGGCACACCGACGGCGGCGAGTGCCTCGCCGACTGGCTGCGACGGCACGACGTCGACCAGGTGGAGATCGTCGGCATCGCCACCGACCACTGCGTCCGCGCCACCGCCCTGGACGCCTTCGAGGAGGGGTTCGACACCACCGTGCTGCTGGACCTGACCGCCGGTGTCGCCCCGGACACGACCGACGTGGCGCTCCGCGCGTTCGAGGGCGCGGGGATCACCACCCGGGGAAAGCCTGTGATCAGGGCCGCATGACCCGGTAAATCTTTGGCGGTTGTCGTACCCCCGGCTGAGGATGTCCGCGGAGGTACGGACCGTCGTGAACATCAAGGCTTACCGGGAGGCACTCGCCCTGCCCGGTCTCCGGTCGCTGCTGCTGGTGGCGGTCCTCGCCCGGGTCCCGCTCACCGCGACCGGGGTGACACTCACCTTCTTCGTCGTCGAGGACCTCGGCCGGGGGTACGGCGCCGCCGGGCTGGTCGGTGCCGCGATCACCGTCGGCGCGGCCATCGGCGGCCCGCTGCTCGGCCGTCTGGTGGACCGGCGGGGCCTGCGCCCGGTGCTCGTGCTGACCGGCGTCGCCGAGGCGGTCTTCTGGTCCACGGCGCCGATGCTGTCGTACGCGCTGCTCCTGCCGGCCGCCTTCCTCGCCGGCTCACTGGCGCTGCCGATCTTCTCGGTGATCCGGCAGTCCATCGCGGCCATGGTCCCGCCGGCCCGGCGCCGCCCCGCGTACGCGCTCGACTCGATGTCCGTGGAGCTGTCGTTCATGGTCGGCCCCGCGCTCGCCACGGTCGCCGTCACCGCCATCTCCGCCCGGACGACCCTCTACCTGGTCGGCGCCGGCATCGTCGCCGCCGGCGCCGGGCTCTGGCTGCTCAACCCTCCGGTACGCGGCGCCGGTGAGCCGGTCGGGCCGCAGCGGAAGGTGGCCCGGCGCGAATGGCTCACCCCGCGGATGCTCGCCGTGCTCGCCGCGAGCACCGCCGCCACCCTCGTGCTGGGCGGCACCGACGTGGCCGTGATCGCGGTGCTGCGGGACGGCGGCGAGGTCGGCTACACCGGGGTGGTGCTCGCCATGTGGGCGGCCGCCTCGCTGGTCGGCGGCTTCGCGTACGGGGCGGTCACCCGCTCCTGGTCCCCGCTCGTGCTGATGGCGGCGCTCAGCGTCGCCACGATCCCGGTGGGGCTGGGCGGCTCCCACTGGTGGCTGCTCTGCCTGGCGCTGGTCCCGGCCGGCCTGCTCTGCGCGCCGACCATCGCCGCCACCTCCGACGAGGTCAGCCGGCTGGCACCCGCCGAGGCCCGCGGCGAGGCGATGGGCCTGCACGGTTCGGCCATCACGATCGGCATCGCGGTCGGTGCCCCGCTGGCCGGGGCGGTCATCGACGCGTCCGCGCCCGCCTGGGGCTTCGCGGTCACCGGCGCGATCGGCGCGCTGGTCGCCCTGGCCGTGCTCCCGGTCGAGCTGCGCCGCCGCCGGGCCGTGCCGGCTGTGGAGCTGGCCCCCGAGCCCGAGCCCGAGCCCGAACTCGCACCCGCCGCCTAGAGCATCCCGACCTCGACCCGACCGCACCCGGCCCCGCCGACCCAGCCGGCCCGAGCCGAGGCCGGGCCGGCGCTGGGGCCGAGCCGAGGCCGGGCCGGCGCTGGGGCCGAGCCGAGGCCGGGCCGGGCCGCGGGTAGACCTGGCCGGGCTGGCCCGACTTGGCCGGGCCGGGCTGAACGGGCCGGGGCGGCCCGCAAGGTCAACTCCATGCCGCCGGCGTCGCAGGGTCGTCCAGTCCCAGAGCACGCGATGCCGCCGGCATGGAGTGGATCCAGCCTGGCTCGCACGCACCGCCGCCACCCGCGCCGGCCGGGTCACCCGTGCCGGTTGCCGTAGCCGGCGCGCCGGTCACCACGGCCGAACGGCGACGGGCGCCGCTCCCCGGAGGGGAACGGCGCCCGTCGTGCGGGACGTGGACCGTCAGCGGCGGTCGATGTCGCTCGCGACGTCCTCCTGGTAGCTGGCACCACCGTCGGACTCGCTGGTCAGCGGCTTGGCGCCGCCCTCCGGCGGGCCGGCCAGCGACTGGCCACCGGCGGCCAGCTCGGGGAACTTGTAGTCGAACGCCGGCCGCTCGGAGCGGATCCGCGGCATCCGGTCGAAGTTCCGCAGCGGAGGCGGCGAGCTGGTCGCCCACTCCAGCGAGTTGCCGTGGCCCCACGGGTCCTCGACCTCGACCACCGGGCCGGCCTTGTACGACTTCCAGCAGTTATAGATGAACGGCAGCGTCGAGATACCGGTGATGAACGCGCCGATCGTGGAGATCATGTTCAGCGTGGTGAAGCCGTCGGTCGGCAGGTAGTCCGCGTACCGCCGGGGCATGCCCTCGTTGCCCAGCCAGTGCTGCACCAGGAACGTGGTGTGGAAGCCGATCATGGTCAGCCAGAAGTGAATCTTGGCGAGGCGCTCGTCGAGCATCCGGCCGAACATCTTCGGGAACCAGAAGTAGATGCCGGCGAACACCGCGAACACGATCGTGCCGAAGAGCACGTAGTGGAAGTGGGCCACCACGAAGTACGAGTCGGACACGTGGAAGTCCAGCGGGGGGCTGGCCAGCAGCACGCCGGTGAGACCGCCGAAGAGGAACGTGACGAGGAAGCCGATCGAGAACAGCATCGGCGACTCGAAGCTGATCTGGCCCCGCCACATGGTGCCGATCCAGTTGAAGAACTTCATGCCGGTGGGGACGGCGATCAGGAAGCTCAGGAAGCTGAAGAACGGCAGCAGCACCTGGCCGGTGGCGAACATGTGGTGCGCCCAGACGCTCATCGACAGGGCGGCGATGGCGATGGTCGCGGCGACCAGACCCTTGTAGCCGAAGATCGGCTTGCGGGAGAAGACCGGGATGACCTCGGAGACGATGCCGAAGAACGGCAGCGCGACGATGTACACCTCGGGGTGGCCGAAGAACCAGAACAGGTGCTGCCACAGCATCGGCCCGCCGGTCGCGGGGTCGTACACGTGGGCGCCCATCAGGCGGTCGGCGGCGAGCGCGAACAGCGCGGCGGCCAGCAGCGGGAAGACCAGGATCGCCAGCAGGCTGGTGACCAGGATGTTCCAGGTGAAGATCGGCATCCGGAACATCGTCATGCCGGGCGCGCGCAGGGTCAGGATCGTGGTGATCATGTTGACCGCGCCGAGGATGGTGCCCAGACCGGAGATGGCCAGGCCGACGATCCACATGTTGGCGCCGACGCCCGGCGAGTGCTCGACGCTGCTCAGCGGGGTGTACGCGAACCAGCCGAAGTCGGCGGCGCCGCCCGGCGTGATGAAGCCCAGCGTGGCCAGCGACCCACCGAACAGGTAGAGCCAGTAGGCGAAGCTGTTCAGCCGGGGGAAGGACACGTCCGGCGCGCCGATCTGGATCGGCACGATGTAGTTCGCGAAGGCGAACACGATCGGCGTCGCGAAGAACAGCAGCATGATCGTGCCGTGCATGGTGAAGAGCTGGTTGTACTGCTCGGGCGACAGGAACTGCAGCCCGGGCCGGGCCAGCTCGGCCCGCATGATCAGGGCCATCAGGCCGCCGATCATGAAGAACGCGAACGCGGTGACCATGTACATGATCCCGATCTGCTTCGCGTCCGTGGTCCGCAGCAGCCGCGCGATGGCCGACCCCTTGACCGGCGCTCGGACCGGCCAGGGCCGGGTCACGACCGGCTTGGGTGCGACGGTGGTCACGAGTGGCCTCCGGTTCTGGGTTGTCCCGCTCGGCACGCGTTGTTGTCTGCGGGCCGTCATCCGCAAGGAGGATAGTCCCCGGCAGGTGGCAGCGCCGCGTGGGGTGGTCGGGTAACCTGCGCCACCCGGCACCCCGGACCGCGCCCGCGCCCGCCGCCGTCGGCCCCGGCCACCGTCAGAGCGGACCCAACAGCAGCCGGTAGTGCTCGCCGAAGATGCGTCCGCCGCGCCCGCGCAGCAGCGGATCGCGCAGCGCCGGCGGCACGTCGCGGGTCCGGTTGCGGTCCCGGGTCCGGTCCCGCACCCATCGGGTACGCGGGCGACGACGACTCTCGTACGCCGTCAGGGCCGCCTCGACGCTGCCGGCGGCCGTGAGCGACTCGGCGAGCACGACGGCGTCTTCCAGGGCCATCGCCGCGCCCTGGGAGAGGGTCGGCGCGGTGGCGTGCGCGGCGTCACCGACGAGCAGCACCCGCCCCCGGTGCCAGCGGCCCAGCTCGACCTCGTCCGTGGCGCCGACGTGCACGTGGTCCAGGCAGTCCAGCACCTCGGGCACCGGGCCGCCGTAGTCGCCGAAGAGTTCCCGCAGCCGGGCCACCGGGTCGACCGGCGGCTGGGTGCCCGTCTCGTCCGCGTAGCAGTGCAGCCGTCCGGCCCCGATGGGGACGATCAGGAACCCGGCCCGCTGCCCGAGCAGCGCGGTCCACTCGCGGACGGGCGGCGCGTCCCGCACCACGCTGCGGTAGACCACCTGCCCGGTGGGGCGTGGCGGGCCACCGAGGGAGGCGAGCGTACGGATCGAGGAGCGTGGCCCGTCCGCGCCGATCACCAGGTCGTACTCGGTGGCGGTGCCGTCGACGAACGTGACGCCGACGCCGCGCGGCAGCAGGTCGATGCTGCGGACCTCGGCGCCGTGCCGCACGGCACCCCCGGCGCCGGTGAGCAGCACCCGGTGCAGTTCGGCCCGGAGCAGCGCCCGGCACTCTCCGACGCCGGTCCACAGCGCGTCGAGGTCGACCTCGCAGAGCGGCGCGCCCGCGGCGTCGAGGAAGTACTGCCGGTGGATCACCTGGCCGAGGGGGCGGACCGGCCCGTCGAGGTCGAGCCGGCGCAGCGCCCGCGCGGCGTTGCCGGGCAGGTAGAGGCCGGTCTCCGGGAGCTCGCCGGCGGGGAGCTTCTCGGTGACGTCGGGCCGGAAGCCCGCCATCCGCAGCGCCCGGGCCACGGCGAGGCCGGCGATGCCCGCGCCGACGACGAGGATGCGCAGGGGGGAGCCACCCATGGTGGTGTACGCCTCCGGAGGGGGTTCGGCACGCGTTGGAGGCAAGACACTACTCGGCGCAATCGACGCACACCAGAGTCAATCGGTCCCCTCGGGGCAACCCCTTTCCGCGCCGCGCCGGTTCCTGGACGACCACCAGCGGGCCGCCCGTCGCTCACGTGACAAACCTCACTTTCCATCTCATTACTGCCGTCTTGTTGCGCGAGGGTTTCAGAGATGTAAATGTGTCGACTAGCGTGGGAGCGCTCCCGAATCTCCACCACCGACCGTCCGGCGCCACGCGGCGCCGGTGACTGAGGAGCACCATGAAACGTCCACTCCGCGCCATCGCGGCCGCGGCCCTGCTCGCCGCCGGGTCGATCGTCGCCGTGGCCCTCGGCGGCACCGCCTCCGCCGACACCCAGATCTGCGAGCAGTACGGCTCGACCACCATCCAGGGCCGGTACGTGGTGCAGAACAACCGCTGGGGCACCAGCGCCCAGCAGTGCATCAACGTCACCGACACCGGCTTCGAGATCACCAGGCAGGACGGCAGCAACCCCACCAACGGCGCGCCGACCGCGTACCCGTCGATCTTCATCGGCTGCCACTACACGAACTGCTCCCCCGGCACCAACCTGCCCATCCAGGTCAGCCAGATCAGCAGCGCCAACAGCAGCATCACGTACCGCTACGTCAGCGGAGCGACCTACAACGCCTCGTACGACATCTGGCTCGACCCCTCACCCAAGCGGGACGGGGTGAACCAGATGGAGATCATGATCTGGCTCAACCGGCATGGCTCGATCCAGCCCATCGGCTCGCCGGTCGGCACCGCCAGCCTCGCCGGGCGCACCTGGGAGGTCTGGCGCGGCAGCAACGGCTCCAACAACGTCATCTCGTACGTGGCCCCGTCGGCCATCACGAGCCTGAGCTTCAGCGTGCTGGACTTCATCAACGACGTCCGCAACCGGGGCGCGATCACCAACTCCTGGTACCTGACCAGCATCCAGGCCGGCTTCGAGCCGTGGCAGGGCGGTGTCGGGCTGGCCGTCACCAACTTCTCGGCCTCGGTCAACGGCGGCGGCAACCCGACCACCCCACCGCCGAGCACCCCACCGCCCACCACGCCCCCGCCGACCACGCCACCGCCGGGCGGCAGCGGGTGCGCGGTGAAGTACACGCCGAACTCGTGGGGCAGCGGCTTCACCGCCGACGTGCAGATCACCAACACTGGGTCGAGCGCGATCAACGGCTGGACGCTGGCGTACACGCTGCCCGCCGGGCAGACGGTGACCAACTCCTGGAACGCCACGGTGACCCAGAGCGGGTCGTCGGTGACCGCGCGGAACGTGAGCTGGAACGGCTCGATCGCGCCGGGCGGCACGGCCAGCTTCGGCTACCAGGGGACGCTGAGCGGGGCGTACTCCTCCCCGACCAGCTTCACCCTCAACGGAGCCGCCTGCACCCGCTCCTGACGGCTGCGTCGGGGTGCCGCGTCGTTGTGGCGCGGCACCCCGGCGAGGTCGCGTCTCGACGTCACAGCCCGGCCGCGCCGGGACCACGCTGGTCAGACGCGGGTCAGCCGGACGGCGTCGGCGATGACGTACCCGGCGGAACCGCTCCACCGGCTCACCGCCACCCGGTTGGCGTCGCCGGCCGGGAGGGCGAAGGTGCCGAGGTTGCGCCACTGCCCGCCGTTCACCCGCTGGTCGACGTAGACGGTCTGGTTGCCGGTCGTCGTCGCGATGATGTACGGCGTGCTGGCGTTGTAGCCGGAGACCGCCGGCCACCACGCCTCCACCCGGTAGCTCGCGGTCGCCGGGACGTTGAACTTGTACCAGGCCGCGTCGCTGGCCGCGACGGGGTCGGCGTACCGGTAGTCGGCCCCGTACCGCTGGGCGGAGTACGTGGAGACGCCCCAGTTGGCGCTCGCGTTGAACCGACCGGCGGTGGAGTTGTCGACGATCGCGCTCCAGGCCGTGCCGCCACCGGCCATCTTCGCGGCGACGTCGGAGCGCATCACGTTCAGGTCGATGAAGGACGGGTCGATCTTGCCCGTGGTGCTGGTCTCCCGGTGCCCGCGGGCGTAGCTGGCGTCCTTGCCCAGTTGCTTGAGCACGGCGGCCGTGGCGGCGACCGAGGCGTTGTACTGCGCCGCCGTCATCTGCTGGTTGACCCCGTTGTAGTCGATCTCCCAGCCGATCAGCATCGTGTTGCCGTCCCCGGCGGGGATCGGTCCGCTCGCGCGGGCGGTGCCGGCGTGGTTGCAGCGGCCGGCGGAGATGACGTGGAAGACGCCGTGGTAGTCCACCAGCGCCTGGCAGAGCGGGCCGGGCAGGTCGGACCGGCCGTTGATGCAGATGTTGAGCGCCGGGTGCGGGTTGGTGGCGCTCGAGGTCGCGGCCGTGTGGTGCCAGAGCACGCCGATCGGGTTGAAGCTGCCCGGCCGCATGCGGTTGAGCCAGTCGCCGTGGGTCACGACCTGGACGCCGGCGCCCCGCAGCACGTCCACCAACCAGGGGATGGTGGCCATCACGACTCCTGGAGCAGGTCGGCGAGGCACTCCTTCGGCGCGGCGGTCGCGGCGACCGCGGGTGCCGGCCGGGCGGCGACGGCGACCGCGGCGGCGGCCACCAGCGCCGGCACGCCGAGCAGACCTCGGCGGCGCAGACGGACGGGACGGGCAGGGGCCATGGCGTCCTCCAGAGAACTACGAGGATCGATTAATGGCCGTGACGCTACCCTGTCACGTTCGTCAATGTCGATACCCTTCGGCACCCTTGTTTGGGATGAAAGTTTTCGCCATGCCAGGCGCGCCCCGGTCGACCAGCCGAGGCGCTGGGGGAGATCAGGCGCTGCCGAGCGCGTCGATGTCGCGCATCTCCTCGGCGGTGAGGGAGAAGGTGAAGATGTCGGCGTTGGAACGGATTCGCTCCGGCGTCACGCTCTTCGGGATCGCCACGATCTCGTGGTCGACGTGCCAGCGGAGCACCACCTGGGCCGGTGAGACGTCGTGCGCGGCCGCGATCCGGACCAGCACCGGGTCCGACAGGTCGCTGGTCTTGAACGGGCTGTAACCCTCCAGCACGACGCCCCGGTCCCGGTGGTCCCGGTGACGCTGCCGGTCGTACAGCGACGGGCTCCACCGGATCTGGTTGACCGCCGGGGTCTCCTCGGTGGCCTGGATCAGCTCGTCGATCTGCGCGGTGCTGAAGTTGCTGACCCCGACCGTACGGGCCAGGCCCTCGTCCCGGGCGGCGAGCATCTCCCGCCACACCGGGATGCTGTCCGCCGGGTTCGACGGCGGCGCGTGCACCAGCCACAGGTCGACGTGGTCCGTGCCGAGCGCGCGCAGGCTCGCCTCGATCGTCTCCTGTTCCCGGCCCACCCGGTCCGGCGGCAGCTTCGTGGTGATGAAGACGTCCTCCCGGCGCAGGCCGCTCTCGGCGACCGCCCGACCGATCTCCGCCTCGTTGCCGTACATGGTGGCGGTGTCGACGTGCCGGTAACCCGCGTCGAGGGCGGCCAGCACCGCCTCGTACGCCGCCGTTCCGGTGATCTGCCAGGTGCCGAAGCCGAGCAGCGGTATCCGCACGTCGCCGGAGAGCAGAACGGTGGGCTGGTCGAGATCCATACCGACGGTTCTACCCGTGATCGCCCCCGACACACCGGCCAACCGGACCCACACCCCCCGACCGGGCCGACCCCGGGCGGAATCCGCCCCGGTGCCGGAGAATGCGGATGTGGCTGACCGGCTGGCGGAGTACCGGCGCAAACGGGACGCTGCGCGTACCCCCGAACCGGTGCCGGAGCGGGCCCCGGAGGCGGGTGGCCCGGACGGCGCCCGCTTCGTCATCCAGCAGCACCACGCCCGCAGCCTGCACTGGGACCTGCGGCTGGAGCACGACGGCGTCCTCGCCTCCTGGGCGGTGCCGCGCGGGCTGCCCCGGGACACCGGCCGCAACCACCTCGCCGTGCACACCGAGGACCACCCGATGGAGTACCTCGACTTCGCCGGCGAGATCCCCGCCGGCGAGTACGGCGGCGGCCGGATGACGATCCACGACCAGGGCACCTACCGCTGCGAGAAGTGGCGCGACGACGAGGTCGTCGTGACGCTCCACGGGGAGCGGACCAGCGGCCGGTACGTGCTCTTCGCCGCCGGGGGCCGCGACGGACGGGACTGGATGGTCCGGCGCACCGACCCGCCGCCGGACGGCTGGGAGGCCATGCCGGAACTGGTCCGCCCGATGCACCCCACGCCCGCGCGGAAGCTGCCCCGCGACGCCGACAAGTGGGGGTACGAGCTGCGCTGGGACGGCGTGCGGGCGGTCGCGTACGTCTCCGGCGGCCGGCTGCGGCTGCTGTCGGAGACCGACGAGGAGATCACCGGGACGTACCCCTGGTTGCGGGACATGGCCGAGGCGCTGGCGCCGACGGAGGCCGTGCTCGACGGCGTCCTGGTCCGCATCGACAAGGCGGGTCGGGTACGCCCGGCCCGTGGCGGGCGCGCCACCGCCGACGCCCAGTTCCTGCTCTTCGACCTGCTCTGGTTGGAGGGCGTGACCAGCGTCGGGCTGCCGTACGCGCAGCGCCGGGAACTGCTCGACGGGCTGGCGCTGGGCGGGCCCCACTGGCAGACTCCGCCCTGGTTCCCCGGCACCGGCGCCGAGGCCCTGCGGACAGCCGGTGAGCAGGGGTTGCCGGGTGTGGTGGCCAAGCGCCTCGACTCGGCGTACGAGCCGGGCCGGCGCAGCCGCCACTGGCTGAGCATCGACACGAGCTGACCGACCGCGGACGATGCGAGGAGCGCCGTGTACCTGACCCACCTGGAGTGTCCGCGCTGCGGCCGGGAGCACGACGCCGGCAAGCCGCAGAACCTGTGCGGGTGCGGGTCCCCGCTGCTGGCCCGCTACGACCTGGCGGCGGTCGCCGAGGTGGTCACGCCGGAGCGGTTCGGGCTCCGGCCGGCCGACCTGTGGCGGTACCGGGAGCTGCTGCCGGTGGCCGATCCCGGGTACGTCACCACGCTGGGCGAGGGCTGGACGCCGCTGTGGCGCGCCCCGGCGTACGGCGCCGAGATCGGCGTCCCGGACCTGCTGGTCAAGGACGAGGGTCTGGCCCCGACCGGGTCGTTCAAGGCGCGCGGCGCGGCCGTGGGGGTGAGCCGCGCCCGCGAGCTGGGCGTCGAGCGGATCGCCATGCCGACCAACGGCAACGCGGGCGCGGCCTGGGCCACGTACGCGACCCGGGCGGGGCTGGGCGCGACCATCGTCATGCCCCGGGACGCACCCGCCATCTGCCGCCGCGAGTGCGTCGCCGCCGGAGCCGACCTGCGGCTGGTCGACGGGCTGATCAGCGACGCCGGCCGGCACGTCGCACGACTGGTCGCCGCCGCCGACGGCGCGGTCTTCGACGCGGGCACGCTGCGTGAGCCGTACCGGCTCGAGGGCAAGAAGACCATGGGGTACGAGATCGTCGAGCAGCTCGGGTGGCAGGTGCCCGACGTGATCATCTACCCGACCGGGGGCGGCGTCGGCCTGATCGGCATCCACAAGGCGCTGCACGAGCTGCGCGAGCTGGGCTGGATCACCGACCGGCTGCCCCGCCTGGTGGCCGTGCAGTCGACCGGCTGCGCGCCGATCGTCCGGGCCTTCGCCGCCGGCGCCGAGCGGGCCGAACCGTGGGCCGACGCGCGCACCGTCGCGTTCGGCATCACCGTGCCGGCGCCGCTCGGCGACGAGCTGATCCTGGCCGCGTTGCGGGAGAGCGCGGGCACCGCCGTCGCCGTGGCGGACGGGGACCTCCTGGCCGACCTGCGGGGCTTCGCCGCGCGGGAGGGGTTGCTGCTCTGCCCGGAGGGAGCGGCCTGCCTGACGGCGGCGCGGCAGCTGCGGGCGGGCGGCTGGATCCGGGCCGGCGAGCGGGTCGTGGTGCTGAACACCGGCGCCGGCCTGAAGTACCCGGAGACGGTGGGCGTCGGCGGGTTGCCGGTGCTGCCGGCCTGACCGCACATGTGTTAGGAAGGGACCCTTTTACTACCGGAGGCGTTAACAGGGGGCCCTTCCTTACTCCGAGGTGAGGCGCCACGCGGCGTTGATCAGGCCGATGTGCGAGAGGGCCTGCGGGGTGTTGCCGAGCTGAGCGCCGGTGTGCAGGTCGATCTGCTCGCTGAGCAGGCCGACGTCGTTGGCGTGCCCCACCACCCGCTCGAACAGCGCTGCGGCGCGCTCCCGCTCCCCCGCCAGCACCAGGCACTCCACCAGCCAGAACGAACAGAGCAGGAACCCGGCGGGATCGCCGTCCCAGCGCCGTACCAGCCCGCCGTGGGTGGTGAGATCGCGCTCGACGACCTCGATGGTGGCGCGCATCCGCGGGTCGGTGGCCGGGAGGAACCCCGCCACCGGCAGGAACAGCACGGAGGCGTCCATCTCGCTGGCCCCGAAGGAGCCGGTGTACGCCCCGACGCTCTCGTTCCACCCCGCACGCAGCACGCTGCTCCGGATCTCGTCCCGGATCGCCGCCCAGCGGCGGGGGTCCGCGCGCTCACCGAGCCGGGGTGCCAGCGCGACCGCCTTGTCCATCGCCACCCAGCAGAGCACCTTCGACGACACGTAGTGCCGGTCGGTGTCCCGGGTCTCCCACATGCCCCGGTCCGGCAGGTGCCAGGTGTCGGCCACCTGCTCGGTCAGGCCGATCACCATCTCGCGCAGCTCCTCGTCGAACGGGTCGGCGAGCAGGTGGTGCAGCCGCCACACCGCCGAGATCATCTCGCCGGGCACGTCGAGCTGCCGCTGCCGCCAGGCGTCGTTGCCGAAGCGCACCGGCTGGCTGCCGGCGTACCCGCGCATGTGTGTCGAGGCGTGCTCGGAGATGTCCCGCTCGCCCTCCAGACCGAAGAGCACCGGCACCGGCTCCGGGCCGGGGCGGCCGATCGAGCGGGCCGCCCACTGGAAGAGCCGGGACGCCTCGGTGGGGCAGGCGGCCACCCAGAGGGCGTGCAGTGTCATCGAGAAGTCGCGCAGCCAGGCGAACCGGTAGTCGTAGTTCCGGTCGCCGCCGATCCGTTCCGGCAGCGACGTGGTGAGCGCGGCGGCGACCGCCCCGCTGCGGGTGTAGGTGAGGCCGGTGAGGACGACCGCGCTGTGCCGTACCAGGTCCTGGTAGCGCCCTTCGTACTGGTGGGTCTCGCGGTACGCCTCCCACGCCTGCACCGTCTCGGCCAGCATGGTCGCCGGGTCGAGCCGGGCCGGCCGCTCGCCGTACGTGCGCCCGTACCCGGCGGTGAGGCCGACGGTGTCACCGGCGGCGACCTCGAACTCGGTGCGGACCCGGTCCGGGCCAGCGTGCAGCGGCGGGCCGTCCGAGCGCAGCTCCAGCACCGTCGCCCCGGCCACCGCGAGCACCGCGCCGTCCGCCTGGTCGTGCAGGAACGGGGTGAGCAGGCCGTGGTCGGGCCGCGGCGCGAAGTCCGACGCCATCCGTACGCGCCCGGACAGGCCCTCGACGGTGCGCAGCAGCACCGCCGGCGAGTTCATGCCCAGCCGGTGCCCCCGGGCGCCCAGCTCGGCGGCGAGCGCGTCGGTGACCGCGACGCTTCCCTCCGGGGTGTGGTGCACGGTCCGCAGCACCAGCGTGTCCGGCCGGTACGCGCGCTCCACGCGGTGTCCGGGACGGCCCGCACCGACCGGGGCCAGGCACCAGTGCCCGGCGTCGGGGTCGAGCAGCCGCCCGAACACCGCGGGACCGTCGAACCGGTCCGGGCACCACCAGTCGACCGAGCCGTCCCGGCCGACCAGCGCACCGGAGCGGCAGTCGGAGAGGAACCCGTAGTCGGAGATCGCCGGCTGGTCCACCCGCTGCGGGTACCCCGATCCACCGGTGTCAGACCGGCGATCCGCCAGGTCAGGACGTGGGGGGCTGGTCCTCGCCGGCCGCCTCGGCCGCGTCCGCCTCCTCCTTGGTGCGGTGCACCACCTGGTCGGCGTGCTCCGGCGGGCCGTACACGGTGTAGAGCACCAGCGGGTTCGGGCCGGTGTTGACGAAGTTGTGCTTCGTGCCGGCCGGCACCACCACCAGGTCGCCCTGGGCGATCCCGCGCTTCTCCCCCGCCACCCGTGCCTCGCCCGTCCCGCTGACGAAGGTGAGGATCTGATCGACGTCCTCGTGGACCTCCTCGCCGATCTCACCGCCCGGCGGGATCGTCATGATGACCAGCTGGCTGTGCTGCCCGGTCCACAGCACCCGCCGGAAGTCCGGGCTCTTCTCGGCGACCGTCGCGATCGTGAAATGCTCCATGTCGCACCCCTTACCCGCTCCGGCCGTGCGCCACGCCGGGACTCGCAAATGGTGGAATTCCCCACGTCGTGAAGGTTTGGATCCCGGCTGGACGGGGATCGACACCACGACCGGCCCACGGGTCCGGTCGAGCCAGGTCCCCGCTGGCGTACCGCCGTACGGCTGCGGTGGTGGGAGACGGCCAGAGCGCGGCGACGTTCCGACCAGGAGTCGGGCGGCGCCGTGCGCTCGTGTGCGTCTCGGCGCGCCAACGGGGGCCGGAAGTGTCCGATCGTGGACAGTGCAGCCGCCAGCGAGCGGCCCTGACCTGCGGCGGAGCGGACCGGGGATCGGGGTTTGCGGTGACCGCCACGAGTGCCGTGGCTAGGCTGAAGTATGGTGCCCGCCCACGGGGGCCGGGAGGCGGAACCGGTCTACCGCCCCATCCTTGCCAACCGGCGCGGTGAGCTGGAGGCACTCAGCCACCTCGACCCGAGCCTGGCGCCGCTGCTCGCTCCGGTCATCGACGTGTCCCTCCTGGACTCCTTCACCGTGGACGTCCTCGGTCGACTGCCGGCGGCGCTGCTCCCCGCGGTCGACGTCTCCGCCCTGCCCGACGCGCCGGAGACGGAACTGGCGCGCTGGGGCGTACCGCTGGTGCCGGTGATCGGGCTCGCCGAGAGCGAGCGGCGGCTCGTCGCGCACGGCGCCGCGGCCCGGGCCCACGCCCGGCGGGCGCTGGTCCGGTTGCGCATCGGCACGGACCGGGCCGGGCCGGACGCGGCCACCGCGGCGGTGGAACGGGTCTGGCGGTGGACCGGGCTGGACCCGGAGCAGTGTGACCTGCTGGTCGACGCGGCGGACGTGTGCTGCCGGGCCGACGTGCGGGTGGCGGAGCCCCGGGTCCGCCGCCTGCTGGACTGGGCCCGCCGGCACGCCTGGCGCTCGATCAGCGTGGCGGCCGGCGGGATGCCGCCCGCCCTGTCCCGCCTGCCCACCGACGAGCCGGTCCGGCTCGACCGGTGGGACTGGCTGCTGTGGCAGGAGCTGGCGAATCTGGGTGTCGGCTACGGCGACTACGGCGTCCACCCGGCGGCGCGTGACACCGACCAGGCGGGCGACCGGCTGCCCACGATGCGTTACACGGCCGACGGAGCGTGGTGGATCTACCGCTGGTCGCGGCGGGGCGGCCGGGGCGACGACCGGTTCGCGGACCTGTGCCGCACCCTGGTCGCGGCCCCGTACTGGCCGGCGGCGGGTGGGGCGTACTCGTGGGGCGACCACGAGATCGTCCGCCGTGCCCGGCGGTCCGGTGGAGCGGGCTCGACCAGCACCTGGGCGGCGTGGTGCACGTCCCATCACCTCGCCCACGTGCTGACGGCCCTGCGGGCCTCCGCGCGGGACGCCCGGCCGGGACGGATGCCGCCCGGTCAGCCGATCCCCGGTCGGCCCGCCCGGCCGAACCGCGGCGGAACCGCCCGACGGGCCGGTTGATTCTGGCTCACTGCTTCTCGGTGAACCCGAACTGCACGATGCCCTCGTCGTCGACGGTGGCGTCCACGGAGGCGTCCCCGAGCAGTTCGGCCGCGTCCGAGTCGAGGAAGATGCGTGCCCCCTGGTTGTCGACCACGTGGTCGCCGTCGACCGGCCGCTCGACCAGCTCGACGGTGAGCGAGCCCGCCTCCGGGTCGGCGGCGATCCGGACGCCGCCGTCCTCCGCGACGTCCTGCTGGTTGGCGAGGTCTCGGATCACCAGCACGGCGTTGTCGGTCATGGTGAGCATGGCGGAACTCCTCGTGATTCCTGGGATACGCGACCGGCCACCGACGGCGGGCCGGGGCGACAGGGACGTCGCCCGTCGCGGCTCGGGGCCCACGACCGGGCCCCTCAGGGCCTACGGTGCCCGCTACCCGCCCGTCCGTCAACCGGCCCGCCAGCGCGTACCCGATCGGGTGAAAACCGGCGAACGGGCCAGCCTTCGGTCCGATCCGTGCTAGCCGACGAAGATTTTCTTCGCTCTATGCTCTTTCCTGGCAGATATCTCCGTGACAGCATCACCGCATGCATCGTCGTCTCTTCCCCCGGACGCTCGCGCTGGTGGCCGTCGTCGCCGCCGCGGCCACCACCGGCGCACCCACCGCGACGGCCGAGTCGCCGACCCCCGCCGCGACCCGGCTCGACGCCACGATCGACGCGATCCTCGCCGACTCCCGCCTCGCCGGCGCCCAGGCCTCCGTCGTGGTCAAGGACGCCGCCAGCGGTGAGACGGTCTACCACCGCAACGGCGACCGCCGCCTCGTCCCCGCGTCCAACACCAAGCTGCTGACCTCGGCCGCCGCGCTGGAACTGCTGGGCCCGGACCACCGCTTCCACACCGGCGTGCTCGCCGGCGGGCCGCGCCGCGGCACCGTCGTCGCCGGCGACCTCCACCTGCGTGGCGGGGGTGACCCGACGATGCTCGCCGCGGACTACGACGCGCTGGCCGCGAAGGTGGCCGGGTCCGGCATCCGGGTGGTGACCGGGAACCTGGTCGCCGACGACACCCGCTACGACGACACCCGGCTCGGTCCGGACTGGACGTGGGACGACGAGCCGTACTACTACGCGGCGCAGGTCTCCGCGCTGACCGTGGCGCCGGACACCGACTACGACGCGGGCACCGTCATCGTGCACGCCGCCCCGGCGGTCACGCCCGGCGGCCGGCCGGTGGTCACCACCACGCCGGCCACCGGATACCTCCGGATCGACAACCGCGCGACGACCGTCGCGGACGGTGACACGTCGATCTCCTTCGAGCGCGTCCACGGTGGCAACACCGTCGTGGTCACCGGCCAGATCGCCGTCGGGGACGCGCCGGCCAGCGACTGGGTCACGGTCTGGGAACCGACCGGGTACGCGGCCGACGTCTTCCGTTCGGCGCTGCGCCGGCACGGCGTACGGGTGCTGGGCCGTACCGTCCTCGGCCGGCCCACGCCCGCCGCGGCGGTCGAGGTGGCCCGGCACGACTCGATGACCCTGGCGGAGTTGATGGTCCCGTTCCTCAAGCTCTCCAACAACGGGCACGCCGAGGTCCTCACCAAGGAGATCGGCCGGGTGCTCGCCGGGTCCGGCACCTGGCCGGCCGGGATCGCCGCGATCAACGGGTACGTGGCCGGCGCCGGCATGGACCCGACGACCTTCCGCCAGCGGGACGGCTCCGGACTCTCCCGGCGCAACCTGGTCCCCGCGACCGAGTTCGTCGACCTGCTCGCCGCCGTCCGCGCCGAGCCCTGGTTCCCCGCCTGGTACGCGGCCCTGCCGGTGGCCGGTGAGGCGGAGCGCTTCGTGGGCGGGACGCTGCGCAGCCGGATGCGGGGCACACCGGCCGCGGGCAACGTGCACGCCAAGACCGGGAGCCTGACCGGCGTCTCCGGCCTGTCCGGCTACGTCACCGACGCCGACGGCCGGCTGCTGGCCTTCTCCATCCTGCTCAACAACTACCTCGCCTCCTCGGTGAAGGGGCTGGAGGACCAGATCGCCGTCGCGCTGGCGTCGTACACCGAGCAGGGCGCGAGCGCCGCGCGGACCGCGCCACCGGCCGTGGCCGAACCTCCGGCCGCGCCCGAGGACCGCGAGTGCTCGTGGGTGAAGCCCATCGCCTGCTGAGGACGGACGAGCGGGCGGGGGGCTCCGGCGGAGGCCCGTTCGTCAGGGCCCCCGGTACGACGTCGGCGTCGCACCGGGGGCCCACTGTCCACTCAGCTCGCCGCCTGGGCGCGGAGGTACGCCGCGGTGCGGGCCGCGTCGTAGTCGGGCGGCACCCCGTCGACGATGATCGCGGACCCCTCGACGTGCCGGGTCCGCAGCGGCAGGATCTCCCGGTACGCCGGGGAGTCGTACCAGGCGCGGACCGATTCCCGGTCCGGGAACTCGATGATGACGATCGTGCCCGGCCACTCCCCCTCGATCACCTCGATCTGCGGCCCGTGCACCCGGAACCGCCCGCCGAACGGGTCCAGAGTGGCCTGGATCAGCTCCAGGTAACGGTGGATGTCCTCGTGGTCGAAGTTCGGGGTACGCAGGTGTGCGACGGCGAACGCGGTCATGGCCCTCCCCTGGGTGCGCGACGGGCCGATCCGTCCAGCACGGTCGGCGGCACCACGCTACTCCGGCCCGCGATCACCGCAACGCCGCCGCCTGGAGGTTGACGCCGGCGCAGTCGTCGGTGAAGGCGTGCTCGGCGGTCCAGGTCAGCACGAGCTGGGCACCCTCCGGGGCCTGGAAGCGCACGACGAACTCGGCGGACCGGCTGGTGTGCGGGTCCTCCATGCGCAGGGTGCGGGTCGGGCCGCCGGTGGAGAGCCGGGCGTCGAACCGGCCCCGGGCCATCCAGGTCCCGGCGTAGACGTGGACGGTCCGCGGCTGGCCGCTCCCGGCCACTGCGAGCGTGAAGCCGCGGCCGACGCCGCAGGTGTAGACCCCGTGCGGAGTGCCGTCGGTCGACTCCACCGGAGTGCCGCCCCGCCATCGGAAGGTCTCCTGGTTGCCGTCCCAGGAACCCCGGCGGCCGCTGCCGCCGTCGTCGCGGATCTCGCCGGAGCCGCCGCGCTTGCGCACGGTCGAGTCGTCGCCGCGCAGTCCCCAGTGGATCCAGTCCCGGGTGCCCACGGCGGTCAGGTCCACCTCCGCGGGCACGTCGTTCCGGGTCAGGGTGAGCACCGGTGGCGGCGCGGGCGTCGGCGTCGGGGGTGCCGGCGTCACCGTCGGCGACGGGCTCGGCGGCCGCTGCCGGGGGCGCAGGCCGGGCGACGCCGGACCGGCGGCCGGCTGCGTGCCGGGGGGACCGCTCGGCCGGCCGACCCCGGCCGGCACGCTGCCCGCCACCGGTGGTTCCTCCGGTGCCGGCCCGGAGCCCCAGTTCAGGTACGCGAGCAGGGCGGCCAGGCACGCGGGCGCGGTGACGACCGCGACCGCCCAGCGCCGGCGCCGCCCGGGCCGGGACAGTCGGCGAAGGGCGCAGCGGGCCCGATCCGCGCCGCTCGACGACCGGTGCCGGGCGCCCGGATGCCGGCCGCGCCGAGGCCCCTGGGTGCCCGGCGGCGTCACGTCCTCCTCCGGCACCGACCCTCCACTCCCCACGGTTGCGCACGCAGCGCCCGAAGCGGCGTAAACGTTACGCCGTCCGAGGGGTTTCACGTTTGCATCAGATCGGACTTCCCGCCAGTCCGCGCCCGTTCCGTGTGCCCACTTCGTTACCCGTTGGCAGCGTTCCCAGCTCCGTCCACCTCCCGCGTTCAGGGGGTAGTCACGAACGTCACTGGATCATGGCTCAGCCGAGGTGGAAGCCGAGCGTCTGCGCGATCACCAGCGCCTGCTCGGCGTCGATGACCGCTCCCGCCCGCTCGACCTGCGTCGGGTCGAGCGCGGTCAGGTCGCTGCCGCGCAGGTCGACGCGGGCCAGGCGGGTGCGGCTCAGCGTCGCGCCGGACAGGTCCACCCCGGTCACGGTCGCGCCGGTCAGGTCGGCTCCGGTCAGATCGGCCTCCCGCATGCGTACCCCGGTGATCCGCACGCCGCGCAGGTCGGCGCCGGGGAGCGCGACGAACGACCAGTCCCCACCGTCGACGGTCAGCGGTCGCAGGTCGCACTCGGCGAAGGTGCTGCCGACCAGCTTGCAGCCGGTGAACTCGGCCTCGAAGAAGTTGCAGCGGCGGAACACACACCGGGTGAAGGCCGAGTCGACGTGCCGGGAGGCGTTGAAGTGGACGTTGCCGAACGTGCAGCCGGTGAAGACCGCGCCCCGGGTGACCGCCTCGGTCAGGTCCACCCGGTGGAACTCGCAGCCGACGAAGTGCCGGTCGGTGATCTCCTCCCCGTACCAGTCGTCGTCGCGGAAGGTGGTGCCCTCGGTCAGCTCCGGCATCGGCCCAGGCTACTGACCGGCACCGACAGGTGTGGCCGGCCGCCCTTCCGACTGCGGCGTACCGCCGGGTAGGTTCGCCGGTGTGAGCGTGGCACGCAGCATCGACCCGGACCAGATCGGCTTCGACCCCACCCGCCTCGCGCGGCTCGACGAGCACTTCGGCAGGTACGTCGACGACGGGCGGCTCGCCGGCTTCCAGGTGGTGGTCACCCGCCGCGGCGAGGTGGCGCACTCCTCGACGTACGGGCTGCGCGACGCCGAGGCCCGGCTCCCGGTGGAGGCGGACACGCTCTGGCGCATCTACTCGATGACCAAGCCGGTCACCTCCGTCGCCGCGATGATGCTTTGGGAGGAGAGCCGGTTCGAGCTGACCGACCCGATCAGCCGCTGGCTGCCGGAGTTCGCCGACATCCGGGTCTACTCGAAGGGGTCGACGCTCAAGCCGTACACGGTGCCCGCCGTCGAGCCGATCCGGGTCTGGCACCTGCTCACCCACACCGCCGGCCTGACGTACGGGTTCATGCAGACCTCGGTCGTCGACGGTCTCTACCGGGCCGCCGGGTACGACCTGTACCCGCCGGCCGACGTCGACCTCGCCACCGCCTGCGCGGCCTTCGGCGAGCTGCCGCTGCTCTTCCAGCCCGGCACCGCGTGGGGCTACTCGGTCGCCACCGACGTGCTCGGCCGGCTGGTCGAGGTGATCTCCGGGCAGAGCCTGGACGCGTTCCTCGCCGACCGGATCTTCCGCCCGCTGGGCATGACCGACACGCACTGGTGGGTGGAGGGCGACACGGCGACGCGGCTGGCCGCGCTGTACGCGCCGGATCCGCGTACCGGCCGCGCGTTCCGCTACGACAAGCTCGGCGCCCTGGCGTACGAGAAGCCGACCCTGCTCTCCGGCGGCGGCGGGCTGCTCTCCAGCGCCGCCGACTACCACCGCTTCACCCAGATGCTGCTGCGCGGCGGCGAGGTGGACGGCGTACGCCTGCTCGGACCGCGCACGGTGCGGTTCATGACCCGCAACCACCTCCCTGGCGGCAGCGACCTGGAGACGCTGTCCACCGGCGGCTTCGCCGAGACCACGCTGGAAGGAGTCGGCTTCGGGCTCGGGTTCGCCGTCGTGGACGACCCGATCCCGTCCCGGGTGCCGAGCAGCGTCGGCGAGTACTACTGGGGCGGGGTGGCGAGCACGGCCTTCTGGGTCGACCCGGCCGAGGAGATCACCGCGCTGTTCTTCACCCAGCTGCTCCCGTCGAGCACCTGGCCGATCCGGCCGCAGCTGCGCCAACTGGTCTACTCGGCGCTGGTCGACTGACGCGTTCCCCGGCGGCGGGGCCGCGCCGTCCCTAGCCTGGGGGCGTGAGCAACATCGTCGTGTTCGGGGCGGGCGGGACCGCGGGTTCCCGGATCACCACCGAGGCGTTCAACCGGGGGCACCGGGTCACCGCCGCGGTACGCCGGCCGGAGGCCACGTCGTACCTGCCGGCGGGCGTCCAGGTCGTCACCGGGGACGCGACCAGCGAGCGCAGCGTACGGGAACTGGCGCCGGAGGCGGACGCGTTGGTGGTCGCGATCGGCGGTGACCAGCGCGGTCTCTGGCTGAACGCGGCCCGGACGCTGGTCGGCACGCTGCGCGAGATGCCGGCCACGCCTCGGATCATCCACCTGGGCGGCGGTGCCACCCTGCTCACCCGGAAGGGCACCCGGATCCTCGACGAGCCGGACTTCCCCGAGGAGTATCGCGACGCGGCGATCGGCCAGGCCGAGGCCTTGGACTTCTACCGCTCCTCCGCCGACGGCGTGAGCTGGACCTATGTCTCCCCGCCGCCGCTGGAGTTCCATCCGGGCGAGCGGACCGGGCGGTACCGCACCGGCGACGACCACCCGGTGACCGACCACGAGGGCCGCTCGGTGCTCAGCTACCAGGACATGGCGGTGGTGATCGTGGACGAGATCGAGAACCCGCGCCACGAGAACTCCCGCTTCACCGCCGCGTACTGATCAGTCGGCGAGGCGGGCGGGGAAGCCGCCGGTGGCGATCGGACCCCACGAGTCGATCCTCACCCGGATCAGCGACTTGCCCTGGCGCACCATCGCCGCCCGGTACTCGGCCCAGTCCGGGTGCTCGCCGGAGATGCTGCGGTAGTACCCGACCAGCGGCTCCAGCGCGTCCGGCAGGTCCAGCACCTCGGCGGTGCCGTCGACCTGCGCCCACGGGCCGTTCCAGTCGTCGGAGAGCACGCAGGCGGAGACCCGGGGGTCACGGCGGATGTTGGTGACCTTGGCCCGCTCGGGGTAGGTCGAGACGACCAGGCGTCCCTCGGCGTCGACACCGGCGGAGACCGGGGACGACTGGGGCCGCCCGTCGGCGCGGGTGGTCATGAGGAGGACCCTGTGCCGGGGCCGGAGGAACTCGATCAGCTCGGCGCGGTCGACCCGGGTGTTCGTCGCGATGCTTCGTGCCACCGCTCGTTTCTACCAGGCTTGCGGGACCGACTCCGGTTCCAGGATGTCGGGTGTGCCGGCAGGAGGCGCCGCGACCGTCCGCACCTCGCGTTGATCACGCCTCGGGCGGGACGGCGACGCGGGACGCGCCGGCGGGCTGGGCGGGGACGCGGGGCCGGACCGGCGGTCGCCACGCTCGGCCGTTGGCGTAGATCACCCGGAAGCCGAGGTACGACGCGAGCGGCGCCCAGTGCGCCGAGCCCATTCGCAGTTCGGCGGCGTTGTGCCGCTGCCCGTTGGCGAGCACGTCGAGCAGCACGGTTTCGAACGCGGCCGATTCGACCCAGTCGACTTCCCGGGTGAAACCGCAGATCAGCGCCGCTCCCGTGGTGTGCAGGAAGTCGCGGAGCACGGCGTCGGAGGCGCGCAGCACCGAACAGCTGCCGAAGTAGAGCCGCCGGCCCTCGCAACGGCCGGCCATCAGGTCGGCCACGTCGGCCAGGGCCACCGATTCCCAGTCGGTGAGGCAGAGCCGGCTCGGCTCGCCGTGCATCGCGAAGAACCCGACGCGGTAGTCGGCGTACTGCTTGAGCAGCCAGCGGTCGACGAAGTAGAACAGCTCGTCCCTCGTCGCCGCGTCCTTGTGGATAAACCGGATCTTCCCGAGGCGCTCCAGCAGCTCCAGGGTGGGCAGGACCGAGCCACGCTCGTTGAGATCGCGGTGCCACTGACCCTCGACACAGAAGACCCCACCGCGCGCCACGGGCCCACCTCCCCTCACCCGGACGCTGACGTTACCGGCTCTCCTGACGGCGGAGACATCACCCAGGGTGTGGCGGGACGCGACCTTCCGTGCCCGTTCCCATGCCGTTGAGCGGGTCAAGACGGAATGGGCAATTCGCAAATCGTCGCATTCTCAGCCAGGACTCAGGAAGCACAGAATCTGAGGACGATTCTCGTTTATCCCCTCCTAACTGACCGATCAGTGTCAGGGTGGAAATCACGGGACGTCCCGGTCGATGTCCTACTCCATTCGCTCTTCCTACCGGGAGGACTTCTGTGCGCACGAAGACCCTGAAACGGGCCGTGGTCGCCCTCGCTCTGGCGCTGCCCGGAGCCGCGATCGCCACCGTGGTCGCCGCCCCGGCCGCCCACGCGGACGGCTGCTACACCTGGACACGCAACCTCTACCAGGGAAGATCCGGCGACGACGTCCGCCAGTTGCAGCTCCGCGTCGCCGGCTGGGCCGGCAACCGCGACATCGTGGAACTCGACGGCCGGTACGGCCCGAAGACCGCCGCGGCGGTCCGGCGGTTCCAGGCCGCGTACGGGCTGCGGGTCGACGGTGTGGCCGGGCCGCAGACCTACGGCAAGATCTACGAGCTGCAGGACAACGACTGCACACCCCGCCACTTCAGCTGGAGCGAGATGGACGACGGCTGCGGCCGGGGTGGCTGGACCGGCGGCCCGCTCTCCCCGGCGGAGACGCGGGGGAACGCCCTGCGCACGATGTGGAAGCTGGAGGCGATGCGCCACAGCCTCGGCGACCAGCCGCTCTACGTCACCAGCGGCTTCCGCAGCCGGGCGTGCAACGACCAGGTCGGCGGGGCGCGGGACAGCCAGCACCTCTACGGCAACGCCGCCGACGTGGTGTCCCGCAGCCGGTCGCTGTGCGACGTGGCCCGCGACGCCCGCAACCGCGGCTTCAGCGGCATCCTCGGCCCCGGCGCGCCGGACCACGGCGACCACGTGCACGTGGACTCCCGGCGCGAGAACAACCGGGACGACACCGCCAACACCACCAGCTGGTCGGCCCCCGACTGCGGGGTCCGCTGACGACCGCACCACGACGACGCCGGCCCGGTCAGGGGTGGGGAAATCCCCCCGACCGGGCCGGCGTCGTGCGCCCCGAGCCTCGCGGGCGTACCTCCGCTCAGCTCGCCCGGGGCCAGCGCGGCGTGGCCGCCGGGCTCGTGCGGCCATGGCCGGCAGGTCGGACCGCGGGCCGCGCGCCGGGCGCGACCACCCGGGCGGCCGCCTGGCCACGCACCGGGTACGCGGGACGCGCCGGCACAGCGGCCGGTGTCCGGGGCGGCACGGCGGCCCCGGGACGGGCCGGCACCGACGTGCGCACCGGCGCGGGCCCGTTCACGGTGAACGGGAACGGCACGTGCACGAACGGGTTGCCGTGCCGCACCAGCGCGTCGACCTGGCGCTCGTTGAGACCGTGTGTCAACAGCACCCGCCGGCCCCAGCGGTGCAACCGGCACGGATAGGTCGCACCGTCGTTGCGGCACAGCGGCCCCGACGGCCACTCCTCCGCCGCGTGCACGACCACCGCCCGGACCGCGAGCCGGACGTCCTCGGGGGTCAGCGGCACCGGGACCGGCACCTCGCCCAGTACCTGATCGATGGGATCCGTCGACTGCTCACCAACTCGCACGGTAGGCCTCCCGCAGCTTGGGTAGCGGGGCGGCTGAGCGCCGCACCACATCCTCGGCCGGGAGTACGTCGCCCACCCCCGGAAGGTTCAATCCCGGTACGCGGCCAGCAGCCTAGACGAGGCCGGCGTCGTGGACCAGGAGGGCCACCTGCACCCGGTTGTTGAGGTCCAGCTTCACCAGCAGCCGCGACACGTACGCCTTGACCGTCGCCACGCTCATGAACAGCTCCGCCGCGATCTCGGCGTTGCTGCGGCCCCGGCCGAGGGCGACGGCGACCTCCCGTTCCCGTTCGCTGAGCGTGGCGAGCTGCCGGCGCGCCCGCTCCCGGCGCGGGTCCGCGCCGCCGAGGCCGGTCACGTGCGCGATGAGCTGGCGGGTCACCGTCGGAGAGAGCGTCGCCTCACCCGCCGCCACCCGGTGGACGGCCCGCACGATCTCGGCCGGCGGAGTGTCCTTGAGCAGGAAGCCACCCGCCCCGGCCCGCAGCGCCCGCAGCACCTGCTCGTCTGCGTCGAACGTGGTCAGCACCAGCACCTCGGGCGGGGCGGGCGCGGCCCGCAGCGCCTCGGTCGCGGCCAACCCGTCGAGCCGGGGCATCCGGATGTCCATCAGCACGACGTCCGGCGCGTACGCGGCGACGGCCGCCGGGACCTCGGTGCCGTCGGCGGCCTCGCCCACCACGGTCAACCCCGGCGCACCACTGATGATCATCGTCAGGGCGGCCCGGACCAGCGGGTCGTCGTCGACGATCAGGACGCGTACCGGACGTTCCGGGGACGCCGTCGGCGTCGCTTCCGGCGGAGGCGTCACGCCGGCCACGGCAGCCACGCGGCGAGCCGGAAGTCCCCGGCGTCGTCCCGCCCGTACTCCAGCCGGCCGCCGGCCAGGCTGACCCGCTCCGCGATGCCGACCAGGCCGGTGCCGGTGCCGGGCAGGTCCGGGGCGTCGACCCCGCCGACCGGCCAGCGGTTGCGGACCTCCACGGCCAGCCCCTCCCCCGGCGCGCCGGCCAGCTCGACGGCGACCGCGGCACCGGCGGCGTGCCTGCGTGCGTTGGTCAGCCCCTCCTGCACGATCCGGTACGCGCTGCGGCCGACCGCCGCCGGCACCCGGTCCGGCGCGGTCACCCGGTCGACGGTGTCGACCCGTACCCCCGCCGTCCGGGACTCCTCGATCAGCGCGGGCAGGTCGGCCAGGGTCGGCTGGGGCCGCTCCGGGCCCTCGGCGGCCGGCCCCTCGGCCCGCAGCACACCGATCACCTCCCGCAGGTCCTGGAGCGCCGCGTGCGCGCTGGCGCGGATCACCCCGGCGGCCCGCGCCACCTCGTCCGGCGGGGCGTCCGGCCGGAACTCCAACGCCCCGGCGTGCAGGCTGAGCAGGGAGATCCGGTGCGCGAGCACGTCGTGCATCTCCCGGGCGATGCGGGTGCGCTCCAGTTGCCGGGCCTGCGCCACCCGTAGCTGCTGCTCCGCCTCGGCCCGCTCGACGCGCTCCCGCAGCGAGACGACCAACTGCCGCCGCGCCCGGACGAACATCCCCCACGCCAGCACGATGGCCGAGATGGCGACCCCCCACGCGGTGGTCGCCCAGTAGGACAGGTCGGAATCCGGACGCAGGTAGGTGAAGACGAAGTTGGTCACCAGTCCGCCGGCGGTGACCGCCAGCGCGACGGCCGTACGGCGGTGCACGATCACCGTGAAATAGATGATCAGCAGCGGGATCGCCGCCGCCATCGAGAACGCCGTCAACGGCAGCGTGGCGACGGCGAGCCCGAGCGGCCAGCGACGGCGCACCCAGAGCAGGCCGCAGCAGACGAGACCGATGACCGCGTCGACCGGGATCAGCCAGCGCTGCTCCAGCGGCGCGGCGAACTCCGGGTCGGGCAGGGTCGCGTCCGCGGTGGCCCAGAGCACCCAGACGAGGGAGAGCAGGAACGCGAGGACGTCGACCACCCAGTCCCGGGTGGTGCGGCGGGGGGCACGGCCGGCCCGCTCCCCGGTGGCCAGCGAGCCCGGCAGCAGCCAGGGATGATCCGGTACGACGGCGCTGGTCACCCCACCAGCCTAGGCAGCCGTCGGAGCACTCGACCAGCTACCGAAGTCGACGTCCGGAGGCGACCTTGGTCGACCCGGCGGCGACCGCCGGCCGCTGCGGACCACCGGTCGGCGCGGGCAGCCTGGACCGCATGATCACCGTGGAACACCTCACCAAACGGTACGGGCGGCACACCGCCGTCGACGACGTGTCGTTCCGCTGCGAGCCCGGCACCGTGACCGGGTTCCTGGGGCCGAACGGGGCCGGCAAGTCCACCACCATGCGCATGATCTGCGGCCTCACCCCGCCCAGCGCCGGCGCGGCCACGGTGAGCGGGCGGCCGTACCGGCAGCTGCCCAACCCAGGCCGGGAGGTCGGGGTGCTGCTCGACGCGTCGGCGCAGCACGCCGGCCGCACCGGGCGGGAGGCCCTGGCCGTCGCCGCCGCCACGATGGGGGTGGACCGGCGCGAGGTGGTGGCGAAGCTCGACCTGGTCGGGCTGGACGGCACGGCCGCGAAGCGCCGGGTGCGGGCGTACTCGTTGGGGATGCGGCAGCGGCTCGGCCTCGCGCACGCGCTGCTGGGCGACCCCCGGGTGCTGATCCTCGACGAGCCGGCCAACGGCCTGGACCCGGAGGGGATCTTCTGGATGCGCGGCCTGCTGCGCGACTTCGCCGACCGGGGCGGCACCGTGCTGCTCTCCTCCCACCTGCTGCGCGAGGTGGAGGCCGTCGCGGACCGGCTGGTCGTGATCGGGGGCGGCCGGATCGTGGCCCAGGGCGGCAAGGACGAGTTGCTGGCCGGTGACCGGACGGTGGTCCGGGCCCGGGACACGGCCGCCCTGCGCCGCGCGCTGGACGCGGCCGGCCTGGCGGCGACCACCGGCACCGACGGGGCGCTGCTGGTGCCCGCCCCCGCCGAGGCGGTCGGCCAGGCCGCCGCCGACGGCGGCGTACCGCTCACCGAGCTGCGTCCCGCCGACGGGGGCGGCCTGGAGCAGCTCTTCCTCACCCTCACCGCCGACCAGACGACCCGGGAGGCCGTCCGATGACCAGCACCGCCACCGCACCCGGCGAAGAGACCACCAGCCCGCGCGCCCACCGGGACGTACCCGGGCCGTCCCTGCTCCGGCTCACCGGTGTGGAGCTGCGCAAACTCGCCGACACCCGGGCCGGGCTCTGGCTGCTCGTCACGATCGGACTGCTCACCGCCGCGCTGGTCGCCGCGCAGCTGATCTGGGCTCCGGACGCCGAGCAGACCTTCGTCGGGTTCTTCACCTCGTCGCTGCTGCCGGTGGGCCTGCTGCTGCCGGTGCTCGGCATCCTGTCCATCACCGCCGAGTGGTCGCAGCGCACCGCGCTGACCACGTTCGCCCTGGTGCCCCGCCGCGAACGCGTCATCGCCGCGAAGCTGTCGGCCGTGGTGCTGGCGGCGCTCGCCTCGCTGCTGACGAGCCTGGCCACCGCCGCCGTCGGCACCGCCGTCGCGGGGGCGACCGGCGGCGCCGGAACCTGGCGGATCGAGGGTTCCCTGATCCTGCACGCCGCCGTCCTCCAGGTCGCGAACGTGCTGATGGGTGCCGGCTTCGGCCTGCTGCTGCTCAACACGCCGCTGGCGATCGTGACCTTCCTGCTGCTGCCGACGCTCTGGTCGGTGCTCGGCGGGCTGATCCGGCCGCTGCGGGAACCGGCGGGCTGGCTGGACACCGCCCGCACGATGGAGCCGCTGTTCACTCCCGACGTCACCGCCGGTCAGTGGGCCCGGCTGGCGGTGTCGCTGCTGGTGTGGATGGTCGTACCCCTGGCGGCCGGCCTGGTTCGGACCCTGCGGCGCGAGGCGGCGTGACGGTGCACGGTCTCGACGGCCCCACCGTCGTCGACGGCGGCCGGGCGGAGCTGGTGCTGTTCTGGGGCGGCTTCCCGCTGGTCGGGGCGGCGGCGGGCGCGGCGCTCGCCGCCGCCTCCGACTGGCTCGCCGGGCAGGCCTGGGTGCCGGTCCAGGGGCTGTTCGAACTGGCCGCCCGACTGCCCGACGCGTACGCGACGGCCGGCGGCGTGGCGCTCGGGACGCTCGCCGGGTTGGTGGTGGCGGGCATCGCCACCGCCGAGCGGCTCGCCGTCGCCGTCGGCCGGGAGCGGGTCCGGCTACGCCGGCCCGGTGGCCCCGCCCGGGAGGTGGCCCGGCGGGACACCCGCGCCGTGTTCGTCGACGGGAAGGCGCTGGTACTGCTCGGCCCGGACGAGGGCGAGCTGGCGCGGGAACGGTCCGACCTGCCGGCCGGGCGGCTCGCGGAGGCGTTCCGGTCCCACGGCTGGCCGTGGCGGGACGCGGACCCGCACCGGGACGCGTACCGGCGGTGGGTGCCGGGGCTGCCCGGCCTGCCGGCGGAGGCGGACGCGTTGCTGCGGGCCCGGCAGGGGGCGCTCGACGCCAGCCGGGACGGGGAGGCCCGGGAGTTGCGGGGCGAGCTGGCCCGCTCCGGAGTCGTCGTCCGCGACGACGGGCGACGGCAGTACTGGCGGCTCACCCGGCCGGCGCCGGAGCAGGGACGCGACTTCTCCTGAGCCGAACCGTTCCGGACGGTAGCGTTGCGGTGACCCTGCGGCCGGACCACGCTGTCCGTACCCGGGATCGGAGAAGGGGGACGACGATGACCTCCGCGGGACGCGTCACGGGCAGCGGCATCTTCCGCCGCAAGCCGGTCGAGGAGATCGCCGACACCAGCGAGGAGCAGCTGTCGCGGTCACTCGGGCTCTGGCAGCTCACCTCCATCGGCGTGGGGGGCATCATCGGCGCGGGCATCTTCGCCCTGGCCGGTGCGGTGGCGAGGGAGACCGCCGGGCCTGCGGTGCTGGTCTCGTTCCTGATCGCCGGCCTGGCGAGCGCCGCGGCGGCCCTGTCGTACGCCGAGTTCGCCGGCATGATCCCGAAGGCCGGCTCGGCCTACACCTACGGGTACGCGGTGCTCGGCGAGGCCGTGGGCTGGTTCATCGGCTGGGACCTGCTGCTGGAGTACACGGCCATCGTGGCGGTGGTGGCGATCGGCATCTCCGGTTACTTCGCCTTCCTCGTCGGCGAGCTGGGGCTGGAACTGCCCGCCTGGATGCTCGGCGCGCCGGGCACCGGCGACGGTCACGTGGTCGACCTGTTCGCGGTGCTCCTCTGCCTGTTCATCGCGTACCTGCTCAACCAGGGCATCAAGACGGCCGCCCGGTTCGAGACGCTCGTCGTCGGGCTGAAGGTCGCGGTGGTGCTGCTGGTCATCGTGGTCGGTTTCTTCTACGTCAAGACCGAGAACTACTCGCCGTTCTTCCCGTTCGGTGTCGGCGGGGCGATCACGGGTGCGGCCACCGTCTTCTTCGCCGTCTTCGGGTACGACGCGATGAGCACCGCCGCCGAGGAGTCGAGGGACGCGCGTCGCCACCTGCCGAGGGCGATCATCTACTCGCTGGCCCTGTCGATGGTGCTCTACGTGCTGGCGACCCTGGTGCTGACCGGCATGCAGAACTACACCCAGATCGACTCGGAGAGCGGCTTCTCCTCGGCATTCGCCTCGGTCGGTCTCTCCGGCCTGGCGTCCGTCATCGCGGCCGGCGCGATCATCGGCATCCTGACCGTGATGTTCACCTTCATGCTCGGGGTCACCCGGGTGTGGTTCTCGATGAGCCGGGACGGTCTGCTGCCGGCCTGGTTCGCCAAGCTGCACCCGGTGCGCCGCGTGCCGAGCCGGGTCACCTGGATCGTCGGCGTCGGGTCGGCGCTGATCGCCGGCTTCCTGCCGATCCGGGAGGCGGCCGAGCTGACCAACATCGGCATCCTGCTCGCCTTCGTGGTGGTCTGCATCGCGGTGATCGTGCTGCGCTACCGCCGGCCAGACGCCCCGCGCACCTTCCGCCTCCCGGGCATGCCGGTGGTGCCGGCGCTGGGTGCGATCTTCTCGGTCTGGCTGATCACCTTCCTCGCCCCGGAGACGTGGCTGCGGTTCGCGGTGTGGTTCCTGATCGGCGTCCTGATCTACGCCTTCTACGGCTACCGCCGCTCGAAGCTGGCCGGCCGCGACGAATCCTCCGGCCCCACCGGCTCGGCCCGGTAGGGGCGGTGTGTACGGGCCGCCGGCGCGGGCGAAGGCCGCGGACAGTCCGGCGAGGTGTGCGGCAGTCTTCCCGGCACGCTAGCCGTGCGCGCCGGTCCCGTCCGCCACCAGCGGGCGTGGCTGCGGACGGCCCACCGACGCCAGCAGCTCGTCGAGGGCGTCCACGTCGGCCCAGCCGTTGACCGCGATCCGCCCGGCGGCGTCCACGGTGACCTCGACCCGGTCGGGGGTCTGCGCCAGCTCGTCGAGCAACCTCGGGAAGCGATCGTTGAGCAGCAGGAACTCCTGGTTCGTCGAGCCCACCCAGGGTCGGGTGGTGTCGAGCCGGTCCTGCTCGAACGGCCCGGCCACGAGCAGGTCGGTCTGGTCGAGCAGGGCGGCCACGTCGTCCCGCCCGGCGTCGACCGCGCGCCGCAGGCCGGCGTACGGGTAGCCGGTGAAGGTCATCACCGAGCGGCCGGCGGCCCGTACCGCGGCGGCGACCGTCGCCAGCGGGCCCGCCTGGTCGAACGGCTCGCCGCCCAGCAGCGTCAGTCCCTCGGTCCCCGCGTCCAGCACCCGGCGGGCGAGGTCGGCGGGGCCGATCCGCTGCCCGCCCCGGAAGCTCCACATGTGCGGGTTGAAGCACCCGGGGCAACGGACGGTGCAGCCCTGCACCCAGACGGCGGTCCGCTCACCGGGGCCCTCGGCCCGGGTTGCGGCGAGGAAGCGGGCCACCGCCACCGTCTCCACACCGGTGGCCGGCCGGGGTGCCGGCCCGCCGTCAGACATCCAGGACGCGCCCGTGCGGCGACGGGCCGGGGCCGGGCGGGGTGGGCGGGGCACAGACCAGGACATCCCGCAGCCGCGCGTACTCGTGGGGAGCCAGGTTGGCGGTGGCGGCGAACTCGGCCAGGCTGCCGAATCCGCCCCGCCGGTGCCGTTCGTCCAGCACGTGCCGGGCCCGCTGCGGGTCGAAGCCCGGCAGCGCCGCGAACTCCTCCATCCGAGCGGTGTTGACGTCGACCGGCCCGCCGGGCCGCGCCGCCTGGCTCGGCACCGGCGCGGCGACCGGGCCGGGGTTGACGTAGCCGCCGGGCGGCTGCGTCGCCATCGTCGGCTCGGGCGACGGCGGCGGGAACGCCGGCGCCGTGGGTGGAAAGGCCGGCGAGCCCGGGGCGTACGCCGGTGCCGCGGGCGGATACGTCGGCGGGTACGGGCCGGCCGGTGCGGCAACCGGGTGGCCGGGACCGCCGGGCGGCGGGGCGAGCGGGCCCGGCGGGTAGGCGCCACCGGACCACGGCGCCGCGGCGGCCGACTGCGCGTACCAGGGGCGGTAGCCGGCACGCCAGCGCAGCCACGCGGAGTTGATCAGCGCACCGTGCAGGATGGTGGCCGCCCAGACCGCGATCGCCGTACCGATGGCCCAGTTGTTGCCGGTGCTGCCCTGCTCGAATTCGCCGCTGACGAGGAAGGCCGCCCACCCCACCAGGGTGTAGACGATGCCGGAGATCCACCACGCCGGGCGCCGGGCGCGGAGCCCCACGTAGAGGAATCCGAAGCCGCCGAGGCAGCTGAGGCCGAGGATGGGCAGCAGCAGCCACCAACTGTGCAGGACCCGCCAACTCAGGCTCGCGGCCGGAGGCCCGGCGGGCGGATGCGGCCATCCCGGGTCAGGCGCGCTCGACATCATGTTCCTCCTGGTGCTCCAGCACGGTCGCGCGGGTGTGGTCGGCGGTGTAGGCGCTCTGCACCGTCCGGGCCGCCAGCAGGTCCTCCAGCACGGTGACGTAGTCCAGGCAGCCGTCGCCGAGCACGTCCCGGGTCTCCGCGCTGACCACGCCCTCGCTGGTGACGGTCACGACGATCCGCGGCTGTCCGCTCACGACGTCCTGCCCTCGACCGCGAACACGAGGCGGACGCTCGCGTCCTCCGTGACCTGCTCGGACTCGAGGCGGAGGCCGGCTGCCGGGGCCTGGTCGCGCAGCCGCGCCAGCACCGCGCGCTGTACCTGCCGCCCGTAGGCCGCGTCGACGGCCCGCACGATCTCGACGGCCCGCTGCTCGTCGGCCTCGCCGGTGAAGTGCGCCGACCAGATGCCGTCCGCGCCGCGCTGGAAACTCGCCCGTACGCCCGCCCAGTCCGCGATGATCACGTCCGGCTCGGTCGTGACCACGGCCGCGGTGTCGTGCAGCGCGGCCGCGAGCAGGGTCTCGTCCCGCATCCGTGTCCGCACCTGACAGACGACGCGACCGTCGGCGTCCCGCCCGGCGGTCGCACCGTGTGTCGCGGCCACGGCGGCGATGGCCAGTGGCAGCAGTATCAGTGAGACGCTCATCCGGTCCCTCTTCCCGTCGTTGACGCACACCCTAGAACTCGACCGCCCGCCCGCCCTGCCGCCGCTGCGGGGGCGCGCCGGGACGGGCTGCCGCACCCGTGGCGCCGGGACGGCCGCCGAGATCCCAGTCCTCCGCGGCGGTGGCGGCGACGGCGCGGGTGTCGGCCCAGGAGCGTACGGCGTCGATCCGCTCGGCCTGGGTGACGCTGAGCGGGACCATGCTGGCCAGGGCCCGGACCAGGTCGTCGCGGCGCAGCGGGCGGCGTTCGGAGAACGCGTCGAAGAGCCCGGCGACGACGGCCTGTTCGATCTCGGCCCCGGAGTAGCCCTCGCTGAACCCGGCGAGTTCGGCGAGCAGCGCGTCGTCGAGGGCGAGTTCGCCGGCCACGGCCGGGTTGCGCAGCCGCCGGGCGAGGTGGACCCGCCAGATCGACGCCCGCTCCACGCGGGTCGGCAGGTCCACGAAGAAGATCTCGTCGAAGCGTCCCTTGCGGAGCAGTTCCGGAGGAAGCGCCTCGATGTCGTTGGCGGTCGCGATGACGAAGACGGGGCGGGTCTTCTCCTGCATCCAGGTCAGGAAGGAACCGAAGACCCGGGCGGAGGTGCCAGAGTCGCCGGAGGCGCTACCGGAGAAGCCCTTCTCGATCTCATCCACCCAGAGCACGCAGGGTGCGGTCGCCTCGGCCGTCCGGATGGCGGTGCGCATGTTCTGCTCGCTGGATCCGACGAGCCCGGCGAAGACGCGGCCGACGTCCAGCCGTAGCAGCGGCAGGCCCCACGCCGCGGCGATCGCCTTCGCGGTCAGCGACTTGCCGCAGCCCGGCACGCCGGTGATCAGGACGCCCCGGGGCGCGGGCAGCCCGTACGCCGCCGCCTCGGCCAGCCAGGACCCGTCCCGCTTGGCCAGCCACCGCTTCAGGTTCTCCAGCCCGCCGACGTCGCCGAGGTCGACCGCGGCGTCGACGAACTCCAGCAGCCCCGACTTGCGGACGGTCTGCCGCTTCTCCTCGTGCACCACGTCGAGGTCGCGGGCGTCGAGCACCCCGTCGTTCACCATGGCGCGGGCGAAGGCGTTCTCCGCTTCGTGCAGGGTGAGCCCGAGCGCCGCCTTCGCGAACCGTTCCCGGCCGCGGTCGTCCAGCGCCATCCGGATCCGGCCGCTGGCGGAGTTGGCGGCGATGATTCCGTCCAGTACCTGCCGGATCTCCGCCTCGGTGGGCAGCGGAAAGTCGACGATCGTCACGTCCTTCTCCAGGTCGGCCGGGATGTGCAGCACGGGCGAGACCAGGACGAGGGTGCGCGGCACCGGGCCGGACTTGAACGCCGCCACCAGGTCCCGCAGCCGGCGGACCACCGCGGGACTGCCCGGCCGGTCGCCACCACCATGGGCCGGGTGCAGGTCCTTGAAGATCAGGACGCTCGGCTGGTCGACCCGGAGCGCGGCGTCGAGGGCGTCCTCGGCTTCGGTGGTGCCCTTTCGGGCGGTGCCGTCGGGCTGCACGAGCCCGGTGGTCAGCGACCAGGTCCAGACGGCGCGAGGCGTACGGACCAGGGCGGCGTCCCGCGCCACGGCGCTGACCTCGGCGATGACCCGCTGCTCCTCGGACGACTCGACGTAGAGAATCGGGAAGCGGGCCTTGAGCATCTGTGCCAGTGCGTCTCGGAACGCCGTCGCCACCGTCGGTTCCTCCCCCCGCAGAGCGCATCCGACCAGCGCGGACTCTAGCAGTCGACAAGATCAGAACGCAGGCTGCCGAATGGCCGATGGTCGCCACCGAACGTCCGGCGGCGGGGCCACTGTTCGGTCGCTCCAACTGCGGAGGAGCGTGCCACGGGTGACTGTCGGATGCCGGCGTTAGGCTGCGTGGCGAGCGGAGGGGGCGGTGTCGATGACCCGTTGGGTGGGCCTGCTGCGCGGGGTCAACGTCGGCGGCGTCCGCCTCGCGATGGCGGATCTGCGCCGCCTCGTCGCCGACCTCGGTCACCAGGACGTGCAGACCTACCTCCAGAGCGGCAACGTGGTCTTCGGCAGCACCGTCCGCGACGCCGACGCCCTGGCCCGCGGCATCGAGCGGGCGCTCGCCGACGAGCTGAAGCTCACCGTGCCGGTGCTGGTCCGCAGCGGCCGGGAGATGGCGGCGGTGGCCGGCGGCAACCCGTACGCCGACCGGGAGGACGACCCGACGCGGCTGCTGGTGGCCTTCCTCGCCGCCACGCCGGCGACGTCGGCGGTGGCCGGGCTCACCGTGCCGGGCGGCGAGACCGTGGCGTTCACGGTCACCGGGCGGGAGGTGTTCCTGCACTACCCGGACGGCGGCTACGGCCGGTCGAAGTTCACCAACACGTACCTGGAGAAGAAGCTCGGCGTCGTCGCGACCACCCGGAACTGGCGGTCGGTGCGCACGCTCGCCGAGCTGGCGGCGTAACGGTTCGGCCAGGGGTGACGACCGGCGGGTGGATCCACAGTGCGAGCGGCTACCGGCCCGACGAGGACCTCGCCCGGCACCTGATACCGGCCGACCTGACCTGAGATGTCGCCCGGTTCTCCGGCCGGTGCCGGTGAGCCGGGCACGTTCGGCGGGTATGCGGCACGAATGGCCTACCCGATCCCGAACATCAGCTTGAACGACGGCAACACCATCCCGCAGCTCGGCTTCGGGGTGTTCCAGATCGCCCCGACGGACACCGTGCGGGCGGTGCGCACCGCCCTGGACGTCGGCTACCGGCACATCGACACCGCCGAGATGTACGGCAACGAGGCCGAGGTGGGCCAGGCGGTCCGCGAGTCGGGGCTGGACCGCCGCGAGGTCTTCGTCACGAGCAAGCTCAACAACGGCTTCCACCGGCCGGACGTCGCGCGGCGGGCCTTCGACTCCACGCTCGCCGCTCTGAAGATGGACTACATCGATCTCTTCCTCATCCACTGGCCGCTGCCCACCCTTTACGACGGCGACTACGTGTCGACGTGGAGGACGCTGGAGGAGTTCCGGCGCGACGGCCGGGCCCGCTCGATCGGGGTGTCGAACTTCCAGGTCGCGCACCTGGAGCGGCTCGCCGCCGAGACCGGCACGGTGCCGGCGGTGAACCAGGTCGAGGTGCACCCGTACTTCGGTAACGAGGAGGTGCGCGGGTACGACCACGGGCACGGCATCGTGACCGAGGCGTGGTCGCCGATCGCGCAGGGGAAGGTGCTCGACGACCCGACCGTGAGCGAAATCGCCGCGCAGGTGGGGCGTACGCCGGCGCAGGTCGTGCTGCGCTGGCACGTGCAGCGCGGCGACGTCGTCTTCCCGAAGTCGACCACGCCCTCCCGGATCGAGGAGAACTTCCGGATCTTCGACTTCGAGCTGGACGACGCGACGATGGAGCGGCTCACCGGGCTCGACCGGGGGGAGGCGGGCCGGCAGGGCCCCAACCCGGACACGTTCGACTACGTGCCGGCCTGACCTGCCGTCCGGCGACCGGCGCGACCCGCGCCGGCCGGGCGGACCCGGTGCTGGTCGCCCAGGTCGGCCCGCCAGTCGTTGACGCGCATGGTGTGGCCCGGCCGGTACTCGAAGTCCGTCGCCCCGAGCAGCACGAACCCGGCCCGCCGGCACACGGCGTTGGAGGCCGGGTTGTCCACCGACGGGTAGGCGTGCGCGTGCCGCCGGGTCCGCCGGGCGCGGGCCACGTCGAGCACCGCGCGCACCGCGGCCGAGGCCAGCCCCCGCCCCTGGTACGCGGACAGCACCGCCCACCCCATCTCGTAGACCTGCTCGCCGCGCCACTCGCGTTCCCAGTACCCGACGCTGCCCACCTTCGTCCCGTCGGGCAGCGCGATCGTGTACATGCAGCCGCCGCCGGTGGCGCCGAACCCGGCGTACCGTGCGTTGCGGGCCACCACCTGCTCGTCGGTCTCCGGCCCCCCGGTGTGCCGCCGGATCTCCGGGGCGTTCAGCTGCCGCAGCAGGTCGAGGTCGTCCGCCTGCCAGGGGATGATGCGCATGTCGCTCACGCGTCCAGTGGACCACCCGCCACCGACGGTCCGGTCCGCCAGATCGGATCTGGCGGACCGTCTGGCGCCCTCCCGGTGAGAGGAGGTGGAGTCATGACGCCGCTGCGGCTCACCGTGATCATCGGCAGCACGCGGGAGGGGCGGGCCGGCGAGGAGGTCGCGCGCTGGTTCGTCGCGCAGGCCCGGCGGCGCGCCCAGCTCACCGTCTCCGTCCTCGACCTCGCCGACTACGACTTCCCGGCCACCTGGCCCGCCGAGGCGACGCCGGCGATGCGCTCCTTCGCCGGTGAGGTGGGCCGCGCGGCGGCGTTCGTCGTGGTCACCCCCGAGTACAACCACAGCTTTCCGGCGTCGTTGAAACAGGCGATCGACTACGCGTACGACGAGTGGCAGGCGAAGCCCGTCGGTTTCGTGTCGTACGGGTGCGGTTCCCTGGGTCTGCACGCGGTCGACCAGCTCCGCACGGTCTTCACCGCGCTGCACGCCATGACCGTCCGGGACGTCGTCGGCGTCGACCTGCTCTGCGGCGGGCCCACCCCGCTCGCCGAGGACCGGCTGAGCCGGGACGCCGCGGTCCTGCTCGACCAGCTCGCCTGGTGGGGCCTGGCACTGCGGGACGCCCGGGCAGCCCGCCCGTACGTCTCCTGAAGTTCCCCGAAGAGAGGTAGAGATCATGAGTACGCGCACCACCGGCCCGGCCGTGGAGGCCGAGGGCCTCCGCAAGGCGTTCGGGTCGACCCGGGCGCTCGACGGCCTCGACCTGCAGGTCCCGGCGGGCACCGTCTACGGCCTGCTCGGCCCGAACGGTGCGGGCAAGACCACCGCCGTCCGGGTGCTGGCCACCCTGCTGCGTCCCGACGGTGGTCGGGCCCGGGTCTTCGGCCACGACGTGGTCGACCAGGCCGACGCGGTCCGCTCCCGGGTCAGCCTGACCGGCCAGTACGCCTCGGTCGACGAGGACCTGACCGGCATGGAGAATCTGGTGCTCCTGGGCCGCCTGCTCGGGCTGCGCAAGCCGGCCGCCCGCGATCGGGCGGAGAGCCTGCTGGCCGCGTTCGGGTTGACCGAGGCCGCGGGTCGGCAGGTGAAGAAGTACTCCGGTGGCATGCGCCGGCGCCTCGACATCGCCGCCAGCATCCTCAACACGCCGGATCTGCTCTTCCTCGACGAGCCGACGACCGGGCTGGACCCGCGCAGCCGCAACCAGGTGTGGGAGATCGTCCGCGCGGTCGTGGCGCACGGCACCACGGTGCTGCTGACCACGCAGTACCTGGACGAGGCCGACCAGCTCGCCGGCCGCATCGCGGTGGTCGACCACGGCCGGGTGATCGCGGAGGGCACCCCGGGCGAGCTGAAGTCGTCCGTCGGCTCCGGCACCGTCCACCTGCGCCTGCGCGACGCCGGGCAGCGGCCCGAGGCCGAGAAGGTGCTGCACGCGGCGCTCGGCGTCCCGGTGCAGCTGGAGCCGGACCCGGTCGCGCTCACCGCCCGCGTCGGCGGCGAGGGCTCCGACCTGGCGGCGAGCGAGCAGGCCGCCCGCGCTCTGGCCGACCTGGCCCGCGCCGGCATCGTCGTCGACGACTTCTCCCTCGGCCAGCCGAGCCTGGACGAGGTCTTCCTGGCCCTGACCGACCACCCCGCGACCCCGACGGACGAGCGGGACGAGCAGCTGGAGGCAGCCCGATGAGCGACACCGCCACCACCACGACCGGGCGGGCCCCGTCCGTCTACGTCCCGTCGACCGAGGCGCTGGCCACGGTCCTCGCGCCCGGCGAGCGACCGCCGAGGCCGGGCGCGCTGTCGGCGTCGCTGACGTTCGGCTGGCGGGCGCTGCTGAAGATCAAGCACGTCCCCGAGCAGCTGTTCGACGTGACCGCGTTCCCGATCATCATGGTGCTGATGTTCACGTACCTGTTCGGCGGCGCCCTCGCCGACAGCCCCCGTGCCTACCTGCAGTTCTTCCTGCCCGGCATCATGGTGACCAGCGTCGTCATGATCACCATGTACACGGGTCTCGGTCTCAACAACGACATCGAGAAGGGCGTCTTCGACCGCATCCGTACGCTCCCGGTGTGGCGGCCGGCCGCCCTGGTCGGGATGATCTTCGGCGACGTGCTGCGCTACGTCCTCGCCGCCGTGGTGATCCTCGGCGTCGGCCTCGTCCTGGGCTTCCGCCCCGACGGCGGCGTGCTCGGTGTGGTCGCCGGGATCGGCCTGCTGGTGGTCTTCTCGTTCGCGTTCTCCTGGGTCTGGACGTTCTTCGGCCTGGTCCTGCGCAGCGAGAAGTCGGTGATGGGGGTCAGCATGATGGTGCTGTTCCCGCTGACCTTCCTCAGCAACGTCTTCGTCGAGCCGGCCACGATGCCCGGCTGGCTCCAGGCGTTCGTCAAGGTCAACCCGATCACGCACCTGGTGGCCGCGGTCCGCGGGGTGATGGCCGGCTCGCCGGACGCGACGAACACGATGTGGCTGCTGCTGTGGAGCGCCGGTTTCGTGGCCGTCTTCGGCACCCTGACCATGTACCGCTACAACCGCCGCTGACCGCGGACCGGTGCGGGCGCCGCCACCTTCGTGGCGGCGCCCGCCCGGCGGCGTGCTTCCCGAGATCTTGGAAGGAAACGGCCCTCGGGAGGGCCGTTTCCTTCCAAGATCTCGTGGTTCACGGGTGTTACAGGTGCCAGCGCGGGGGGTCGGGCGGGAGGTAGCGGCAGGAGCCGCCGGTGGAGACCGTCTCGCGCAGGTGCGCCGCGAGGGCCGGATGCCGGTCATCGAGGCGACGGAGCGTGTCGCGGATCCGGGCGGTGACCGCCTTGCGGGCGCGTTCGGCCTGGTCACCCAGGCGCCGGGTGCGTCCCGCCAGGCCCGCCGCCGCCCGCAACTCGTCGAGCAGGGCGGCACGCTCGGCGTCGAGGGCGGCGACCTTGCGCTCGTCGCCACGGGCGGCGGCCCGGTCGATCTCGTCGTCGAGCCGCTCCAGGTGGCGCCGGTAGCGGGCCTTGGCCTCGTCGTCCAGGACCGGGTCTGCACCGAGCCGGTGCGCGGCTACCAGGTCGGGCCCGGCAGCCGGGTCGAGCAACTCGACCGCGGCGACGTCCACACCGGGACGGCTGAGCAGCAGGTGCAGATCCTGAAGCCCCTTGGCGTCCGGAAGATGCGCCACCACGCCGCCGTAGACCAGCCGCCACACGTCACCGTCGCGCCGGAACTCGTGGACCTCCGTCGGCGGGCGGTCCTGCGGCACGGGCGGCGTTGCGCCGGGGGGCGACCACGGCAGCGGCGCCATCCAGTCCGGCCCGATCATCGTCGCCATGGCGGAACATCCCCGCGCGCCCGCCCTCGGCGAGCCCGGTTCTGCCGGTGTTGTCGACGAGCCGGGCTCCGGGACGGCCGGCTCGGTGGTCGACGGTCCGGACCCGGGTGTGGACGCCGGTGTCTCGCCGAGGCGTTGGAGCACCTGGGCCATGCCGAGCGCGGCGGCTTCGCGTACCGTCTCGGCGCGCAGCTCGGCGGCGGCGCTCGCGTCACCGGGCTTGTCACGCCCGGTCAGCGCGACGACCAGACCGGCGCGGGCGAGCAGCGACCAGGGCCGGGCGCCCATCCGGTCGGCTGATTCGCGGGCGGCGCCGAAGCCGGCGACCGCGTCGTCCCACCGCTGCTGAGCCAGGTCGACGAGCGCGAGCCAGTGGTCGACGGGCCCGCTGACGTCGCATCCGAACAGGGCCGCGAGCCATTGCCCCCGGTACGGTTCCAGCGCCTCCCGCGCCTCGGCGCAGCGCCGCGCGTCGCCGGTGCGGGCGGCGACCTGGGCACGCAGGCGCAGCCACAGCGGCGAGACGGGCCGGGGGTACGGGGCGCCGGCGGCCTCGATCTCGGTGACCAGGCGGACGGCGGTCGCCACGTCGCCGCGTTCGGCGGCGGTGATGCCGCGGACCAGTTCCAGGTAGGTGTGGTCGGTCGGGTCGAGCCCGTGCAGCAGCGTGTCGATCTCGTCGTACCGGCCCTGGAGCAGCAGCAGCGACCAGCGTAGGTGGTGCACGAGGTAGCCGTGCTCGGACTGGTCCCACTCGCCGAACCCGACCAGCTCGCCGAAGAGGGCGTCGGCCCGGGCGAAGTCGCCCCGGCAGGCGGCGATGATGCCGCCGTCGATGGCACCGGCCATCCGGTGCCGGTCGACGTCGGACCCGCGGCCCGCCGCGACGAACGCGGCGTGCTCCTGTGTGTAGCGGGGATCCCCGAGCTCGAGCAGCGCCACCCAGCGCAGGCTGGTCGCCCACATCTCGGTCTCGCGGTCGCCGCTGCGGCGGGCGACCTCGCGGATCTCGGCGGTGATCGTGGCGCGGTCGGCGGCGCTGCCGAGGCCCCAGGTGGTGTGGTGTCGGGCCCAGAGGCTGAAGGTGAGCGCCTCGTCGTCCCGGCCGCGGCGGGCGAGCGTCTCGGTGGCGGTGATCAGGTCGGTCACCACCGTGGCCGCCGGCAGGGTGTCGTCGGGCTCGCCGATGAGCCGCCGGTACGCCTCACGCAGCAGCGCGTCCGTCTCGACCACCTGCCCGACGGGCGTCCAGCCGTGCCGGTAAACGGTGAGCGCGGCGCGGGCGAGCAGCGCGGGGTCGTCGATCTCGAGGGCCAGTTCCGCCGCCTCGGCGAGGAGCCGTCGCGCCTCCTCCCGGCCGCCGGAGTGCGACAGCTGCTCCCCCAGCTCGGTCAGGATCCGGACCCGGCGGGGCGGGTCCCCGACGATCTCCAGGGCCCGGCGGTAGTGGACGGTCGACTCCTCCAGGGCCATCCGCCCGCTGGCGTCCCGCGCGGCGGCGACGAGCAGGTCGGCGACCCGGGACGGGTCGAGCAGCCCGGCGCCGAGCCAGGCGTGGCGGGCCAGGTCGGCGGGGATGAGCCGCTCGGTGAGCGCCGGCTCGCGGTCGACGGCCCGGACGACCGCCGCGTGCCGGTCCCGGCGCTCGGCCTCGTCCAGCCCGTCGTAGAGCGTCTCCCGCACCAGGTCGTGGGCGAACGCGAACCGCCCGCCGCCGCGGGCGACCACGAGCCGGGCCGTCACGGCACGGTCGAGGAGGCGGTCGACCTGGGCCGCCGGGGTGCCCGCGCAGGCGGCGAGGACGGACCGGTGGAACTGCCGCCCCAGTACGGCGGCGACGGTGAGCGCGTCGACCACCACGTCGGGAAGCTGGGCGAGCCGGCGACGCACGGCCTCGCGGACACCCGGGGCGATCAGGTCGACCGCGCCATCGACCCGCCAGAGCCGCGCGGTCTGCTCGACGAAGAACGGGTTGCCGCCGGTGCGCCGGTGCACCTCGTCGAGGAGGGCGGCGTCCGGCTCCCGGCCGGCCGTCCGCGTCATGAGCGCCCCGACCTCGTCCCGGCTGAGGCCGTCGAGCGTGACCGTGGTCGCCTTCGTCACCAGCGGCATCAGCAGCGGGCGCAGCGGGTGGTCGGCCGCCTCGACCTCGGCGTCGCGGTACGTGCCGATGAGCAGCAGCCGCTCGAACCACGTGTGCTGGGCGGCGAACGCCAGCAGCCGCATCGAGGCCGGGTCGGCCCAGTGCAGGTCGTCGAGGACGACCACGACCGGCCGGCGCTGCGAGACGGCGACCAGCGCGGTCGTCACCGCGTCGTAGAGGGCGAACGCCTCCTCGTCCCCGCCGTCCGCGCCGGAGGCGGCCGTCCCGGTCCCGCCCGCCGCCGACGAATCCGCCCCGTCGCCCCGCACCGCCGGCGTCTCGCCGAGCAGGGCGGCGAGGCCGGGCTCGGCGGCGGCCCGGGCGACCGCCCAGTCGTCCGCCGAGCGGCGCAGGCCCCGGACGACCTGGACCCAGGGCCAGTGGCCGGGGGCGCTGTCGGAATCCCAGCAGGCGGCGCCGAGCACCAGCGCGCCGCGCTGGCGGGCCTCCTCGGCCAGCGCGGTGACCAGCGTGGTCTTGCCGATGCCCGGCTCCCCGGTCACCAGGACGAGACCGCCGTGGCTGGCGAGGGCCCGGTCGAGCTCCGCGCGCAGCAGGCCCGCGGGGTGCTCCCGCCCGATGATGGCCTCGACGCGCCGCGGCTCCATGACCTCCGCACGGTAGTCGAAGCCACCGACACGGCGCGCCGGACTTTCCCCCGACCACGGCGCACACGACCTCCGCTGCAACAGTGGCGGAACGATTTCGACCTCAGGGAGGCGCTGTGACGCGGCCGGAAGACATGGTTCGACAGCCTGGCCGCGGCCGGCGAGTGCTACCCGCTGGGCGAGGAGTACGACGGCCACGCCAGCCTCGCGATGGATGCCGAGGGCACGATCCACCTGCTCTTCGACAGCCAGGTCAAGCGGATCGGCCCCGGCGTCACCGGCCTGGGCCGGCTGCTGGAGGGCGCGGAGGCCCCGAAGGGGCGATGATCGGGTCGCCGCCGCGGCGTCAGGCCCGGACCAGCGGCGGTGGCGGCGCGGGTGCGGCGTCGTCGGTCCGGTCCCCGGACGCGGAGCCGACCGCCGCCAGGACCGCGCAGACGGCGGCGGCGAGGTACGCGGCGCCGGCCAGCCACGGCACGGCCGTCATCGAGGCACCCACTCCCTCCCCGGCGAGCAGCCCGACCCCGACCATCTGGAACGCGGCGAAGGCGACGAGCAACCCGGCGACGAGACCGTCGTACGCGCGCCGCAGCCCGGCCGCGAGCACGCCGGCACCCGCCAGTAGCAGCACGGCCAGCCCGCCGGTCACGACCGCGTAGATCTGGTACCGAACCGCCTCGTACGGCTCCCAGTAGTCCTCCACGGCGGACAGCAGGCCGACTGCCGCCACCACGGCCAGCGCCGCCGCCAGCACGACCACGACCACCGCCACGATCCGGGCCCAGCGCCGCCGCGCCGCCACGGTGCCGGCGAGCAGCAGTGCCACGTACGCCGGCAGCGGCGCCACCTCGAGGAAGTACTGCGTCAACGGGTTGGCCGGCTCCGGCAACTCGGCCTCCACGTACGTCAGGTCGAGGCCGATGACCACCTCGCCGTCGTCGCCGGCGAACCACGGCAGGAGGAACTGCACGAAGGCGGTGAGGGCGAGGAGCACCAGTCCGGCGCGGCCGGCGCGACGCAGTGTCATCGGAGTCACGGTCCGCCACAGTAGCCGTCCGCGCTTCGCCGCGCCGCCCCGCTCGGGCCGGTCACCCCGGACTCGGCACACCGGCGGTCAGCCTGACCGTCCACCCCACAGCTCCACCCTCATCATTCTCCAACCTTCCCTATCGGCTACGCTTAGGGAACGATGACGGAAGAAATGTACTCGGTCGAGCAGGTGGCGGAGCGGCTCGGCCTGCACGTGCGGACGGTGCGCGGCTACATCCGGTCCGGACAACTGCGGGCGGCGCGGATCGGCAAGCAGTACCGGATCGCCGCCCGCGACCTGGCCGCGCTGACCGATTCCGCCGCACCGGCCGCCCCGGTGCCGCCCGCCGGGCCGGTGGAGGTGTCCAGCATCGTCCGCATCGACGGCGTCGACCGGGGCGCCGCCGACCGGCTCGGCACCCTCGTCCAGGCGGGGGCGGCCACCCGCCACGACCCGGGCCCCCCGCTGCGGCTCCAGACCATGTACGACGACGAACGGAACCGGATGACCCTCGTGATCCTCGGCGACCCGACCGCCACCGCGGACCTGCTGCGCCTGGTCGACTCCGTGTTGGACGGGGTGCTCGGCCGTGACTGACGACTTCCAGCAGCGGGCCGGCGTACCGGTGCTGGTGCTCGACCCGGCCGGGCCGGTGATCGCCACCGAGCAGGACGCGCTCGACCTCATCGGGTCGGCGTTCCTCGGCGCGCAGGTGGTGGCCGTGCCGGCGAGCCGGCTCGACGCGCGCTTCTTCTCGCTGGGCACCCGGTTCGCCGGCGAGATCATGCAGAAGTTCGTGAACTACCGGCTGCGGCTCGCGATCGTCGGCGACATCTCGGCGTACCTGGCGGAATCGTCGGCGTTGCGGGCCCTCGTCCACGAGTCGAACCAGGGCGGGCACGTCTGGTTCGTGCCCGACCTCGACGCGCTGGACGAGCGGCTGCGCGAGGCGGCCTGACACCCCGCGCGCCGCGCCACACCGCCGCCCTGGAACGGGATATCGGGCCATCCCCGTCGCGATCGGCTCATCGACGGGAGGCGTAGTGGCCGCCGTACCGGGTACGCGCGGCCCATGGGTAGCCACAAGCCGAACAAGCATGATCCCGGCGGCGAGTCGGCGCGCGGGCGCCGTCATCCCGGCAGCGGGGCACGCGGACACCAGGGTTCTCCGGTCGAGCATTCGCCGAAGGCCCGGCACCTGCGCACGGCGACCGGAAGCTCCGGCAGCGAGCGGGACCAGGGCCGCGCGAAGGTCGAGGGCCGCGAGCGCGTCCAACGGCAGGGTACGGGCTGAGCCCGGCTGCCGCAGCGTCTGGGGAGGTGCCGAGATGGCGAAGTTCCTGCTGAGGTCGACCTACACGGTCGACGGGATGAAGGGCCTGAGCAAGGACGGCGGCACCAAGCGTGCCGACGTCGTACGCACGATGGTCGAGAACGTCGGCGGGACGATGGAGTCGATGTACTTCGGGTTCGGCGCGGACGACACGTACGTGGTGTGTGACCTGCCGGACCACAAGACCGCCGCCGGACTGGCGATCGACATCCGGGCGGCGGGCGGCCTGGACACCCGGGTCACGCCGGTGCTGACGCCGCAGGAGGTCGACGAGGCGACCCGGGAGAAGGTCGAGTACACACCCCCGGGCATCTGATCGCGCCGGTCCTGCTTCGGCCGCGACCACGTTCGAGCGGGCCGCGCGAGGGCCGCCGGGACGTGCCCGGCGGCCCTCGACGGTCGGCTCAGTGGACGACGACGGGCGTCTTCGGCTGCTCGCCCGGCTCGCCGGGCTGGTCGTCGAGCAGGTGCGACCGCTCACGCCGGCGCGGCAGCAACGCGGCCGGGATGAACGTCGCCAGCACCAGCGCGAACGCCACCCAGAACGTCGTGCCGAAGGAGTCGGCGGCGTAGTCGAGCCCCCGCTCGATGAGCGACGGATCCGGGACCTGCTGGGCCAGCTCGGGGCGCTGCTGGGCGGCGATCGCCAGCCCCGCCTCGGTGACCGGCTCGCCGTTCGGGCCGGTCACGCCGGGGACCACCCGGGAGCCGTTCAGCTCGTTGGTGAGGATCACCGACATCACCGCGGCGCCGACGGAGCCGCCGATCTGCTGGAGGATGTTCACCAGGGTGGAGCCGCGCGCCACCTCGTGGCCGGTGAGCGTCTTCAGCGCGGAGGTCATGATCGGCATCATCGTGCCGCCCATGCCCAGGCCCATGACGAACAGCGAGCCGCAGAGCAGCACGTACGACGTGTTCGGGTCGACCTGGGTGAAGGTGAAGAACCCGGCGACGATCAGCAGCAGCGCGAACGGCACCGTACGCCCGACCGGTACCTTGTCGGCCAGCATGCCGGCGATCGGCATGGTGACCATCGCACCGAGGCCCTGCGGCGCCATCAGCAGGCCGGCGTGCAGCGTCGACTCGCCGCGGATCTGCAGGAAGTAGCTCGGGAACAGCAGGCCGGCGCCCATGAAGGCGATGATGAAGACGAACAGGGTCACCGCCGCGATGGTCAGCCGGCGGTTGCGGAACAGCCGCAGGTCGAGCAGCGGGTGCTGGGGCTTGAACGAGTAGAGGACGAACGCCACCACCAGCGCGGCCCCGACCAGCATGGGCCCCCACACCTCGGAATCGGCGAACGTGCCGGTCTCGGGCAGCGTGGAGACGCCGTAGAGGAACAGGGCGAGACCCGGCGAAAGCATCAGCATGCCGAGGAAGTCGAACGACTCGGACGGCTCGGGGTTGTCCTTCGGCAGGGCCAGCTGCGCGTAGACGAGCGCGATGACGCCGATCGGCAGGTTGATCAGGAAGATCCAGTGCCAGCTCGCCACGTCGATCAGCCAGCCGCCGAGGATCGGGCCGCCGATCGGGCCGAGCAGCATCGGGATGCCGAGGACGGCCATCAGCCGGCCGATCCGGTTCGGCCCGGCCGCCCGGGTCATGATCGTCATGCCGATCGGCATGAGCATGCCCCCGCCCAGGCCCTGCAGCACCCGGTAGCCGATCAACTCGCCGATCGTGTCGGCGGTGGCGCACAGACCCGACCCGATCGTGAACAACGCCAACGCGATCATGTAGAGGCGTTTGGTGCCGAACCGGTCGGCGGCCCACCCGCTGAGCGGGATCACCGTGGCCAGCGCGAGGGTGTAGCCGGTCATCGTCCACGCCACGCGGGCGTACGACGCGTCGAACTCGTTCTGGAACGTCGGCAGCGCGACGCTGACCACCGTCACGTCGAGGATCGACATGATCGCACCGAGCACGACGACACCGGCCACCTTGAGGACCGCGGCGTCGAGCTTGTCCGATGTCGGGACAGGCTGCGGTGCCGCGACGGATTGCTGTGTCACGAAATCTCCTGAAGTCGGATCAACCGAACGGATGAGCGGTGGTGGCGGCGCGGCGCCTGCCGGCGGGCCGGCGCGACCTGCGAGGGGTGAACGCTCGCAGGAAGATTAGCCCTCGCCACCGACACTCCGCCTTCGGATTTGCGGGCAGCAGAGCTGTGAGGACGGCCACGGCAGCACTGCTGCGGCGCTGGCGGCGCGCTTCGTCGTCACCCGCCGGTCGAACGCTCCTGATCCGGCGGCGTCGCGGGCCGCGCGTCAACCGGCCGCCGGCTCCGCCTCCCTCGTGTCGGCCGCCGGTGGCATCCGCCGCCGCAGGAGCCGCACGCGCCGGGCACGGGCCATCTCCGACAGCCGGTTCGTCCAGGAGGCGAGCAGGAGCACCAGCATCCCCGCCCCGACGACCCAGGCCAGCCGATCGGCCAGGGTCCGCACCGCGGGGAGGGTGATCGCCAGGGCGAGCGTGGAGACGCCCGGGAAGATCAGACCCATGGCCGTCGCCTGCGCCAGGTGCCCGTCGTGCTTCCGCTTCCAGTAGAACGCCTCCCAGCCGAAGAGGGTTCCGTTGCCGGTGTACTGGGCGATGGCCGGGCGCAGCACCTGCTCGATGTAGTCGCCCGCGATGCGGATGTCCCGGTACTGCGAGACGACGTTCAAGCCCAGCGCGGCGCTGACGAGCGGCAGGATGAGGAGCAGGCGCAGGTCGGCCTTCTCGGCGAGGATGAACCCGGCGACCGCCGCGACGACGGTGAGGTGCAGGCCGATGACGTTCTGGTTGTGGGTCGCCTTGCGTTCGATGGTGCCGCGGATCGCCGCGGCGTCGGCCAGGGCCGCCGTCAGGGCTCGGTCCGGCATCTCCCCACTCACAGGCAACTCCTTCGCGCGCGTCCCCTCCCGGTCTACCAGCCGCAGTCAACATGGTCTATGCGAGCACGCCGGTCAGGCGGAGACGGTCATCCGCGCGGGTGGGACGGCGAGGCCCGCGCCGAAGACGTTGTCCGGGTCGTACGTCGCCTTGATCCGCCGCAGCGCCGTCCAGTTCCCGGCGGTGAACGCCGTCGACGTCCGGGACGGGTCGGGCAGGAAGTTGAGGAAGCTGCTGCCGAGGCCGGCACGGCGCAGCGCCGCCTCGGTGCGCGGCGACGGGACGGTGTCGAGCACGACCGACAGGGGCGCGTCGCGGTGGGCGGCGGCACCCGAGTCGCGCGCGATGCGGCCACCCCAGTGGCGGATCTCGACGGTGGTGTCCGGCTCGGCCACCAGCGCGGCCACGAGGTCGTCGTCGAGGACGCGGACCTGGTCGAAGGTACGGGCGAAGGTGCCGCCCATCGCCGCGTGCGGGTACTCGACGACCCGCATGCCGTCGTCGACGACCGGCCCGGCGACCTTCCACAGCGGTTCCAGCAGCGCACGGCCACGGTCGGGGTCGCCCGTGTACATGGCCTTCACGACGAGCGACCCGTCACGGGTGAGCAGCAGCGCGGAGCTGAGCGCGTCGGGCACCCGCTCGATCCAGTGCCGGTAGTGGGCGATCGTCTCGGCGGCCCGGTCCCGGCCGAAGGTGACCGCGCCGGCGTACACCCGGCTGACCGGGTGCAGGCGGAACTCGAGCGCGGTGACCACGCCGTACGAGCCTCCGCCGCCGCGGAGCGCCCAGAACAGGTCGGGGTTGCGGTCGGGGCCGGCCGTCTCCACCGTGCCGGCGGCGGTGACCACCTGGGCGCGCAGCACGCTGTCGGCTGCCAGGCCGTGCTCCCGGGCGAGCCAGCCCAGGCCGCCGCCCAGCGTGTAGCCGACCACGCCCACGTCGGGTGAGGAGCCGGACAGCGGCGCGAGCCCGAACGGCGCGGCCGCCGCCAGGACGTCACCCCACCGGGCGCCGGGACCCACGCGGGCCACCCGCCGGTCCGGGTCGACGAGGACCGCCGCCATCGCACCGGTACGCAGCAGCAGCGCGCCGTCGTGCGCCACGTGGGTCCCGTGACCGGTGGCCTGGACGGCGAACGGCAGCTTGTGGTGACGGGCGGCGAGCACCGCCCGCCGTACGTCGGCCGTGCCGGCGGCCCGCACCACCACGGCGGGGCGGGGGTCGAGCGCCGGGTTGAGGGGCTTGCGGTGTGTGTCGTAGCCCTCGTCGCCGGGCAGGAGGACCCGGCCGTCGATTCGGAGTGTCCGCTTGATCGTCATGCCGGTCAGACCACCGGGTCGTACGGGATTCATCGGTCCGGGTGCGGTGAGTTTGCCGGCGCCCGGCGGTCCTATCCGGGTGACGCCCCCCGCGATCTCCTTCGCCGTCGGCGCGATGCTGACCCGCGCGGACATCCCCGCCCGCTGCGATGACCTGGCCGCGGTGCTGCGCGGCGAAGACGGTGGCGTGGTGGTCTGCGACGTGAGCCGGGCCTGCCCGGACGTGGTCACGATCGAGGCCCTGGCCCGGTTGCGGGTGACCGCGCGGCGGCACGGTTGGCGGCTGGTGGTCAGCGGCGCCGGCGCCGGCCTGTTGGAGCTCGCCGACCTGCTCGGCCTGACCGACGCGCTATTCCAGCCGGCCCGGCAACCCGAACAGCGGGAACAGGCGGGCGGTGTCGAGGAAGTTGTTGACGCCCGCGATCCGCCCGCCTGAGATCTCCAGGACGATCAACGCCCACGGGTCGTGCCCGGAGCCGGAGAGGCTGGGGCGGTACTGCCCGAACGCCGGCAGTCCGCTCGCCACCACCGGCACCAGCCGGGAGCCGCGGCATCCGCAGCCCGTGCCGCCCATCCAGGTGAGGATGTCGTCGTGGCCGCGCATCCACAGCGGCAGCGGCGGCATCGACAGCGTGGCGTCCTCGTGCAGCAGCGTCGTGAGGGCGGTCAGGTCGTACGCTTCGAACGCTTTCACGTACCGCGCGAGCAGCGCCTTCTGCTCCTCGTCGAGCGGCCGGTAGACGTCGGCGGTGGTGTCGGCGGCGGCGAGGGTGGCCCGCGCCCGTTGCAGGGCGCTGTTGACGCTCGCCACGGTGGTGCCGAGGAGGTCGGCCACCTCCTGGGCGGACCAGGCCAGCACCTCCCGCAGGATGAGCACGGACCGCTGCCGCGGCGGCAGGTGCTGCAGCGCGGCGACGAACGCCAACCGCACGGACTCGCGGCCGGCGATCACCTCGGCCGGGTCGCTGCCCTCCGGCAGCACCCGGCTGTCCGGCACCGGGCCGACCCAGATCTCGTCGGGACGCGGCTCACCGGCGTGCGTGGCGTCGCCCGACCCGGCGGGCCCGAGGTCCATCGGCCGGACCCGGCGCTGCGCGCTGGTGAGCATGGTCAGGCAGACGTTGGTCGCGATCCGGTACAGCCAGGTCCGCAGTGCCGACCGGCCCTCGAACCGCTCGAAGTTGCGCCACGCCCGCACGAAGGTGTCCTGCACGGCGTCCTCGGCCTCGAAGGCCGAGCCCAGCATCCGGTAGCAGTAGCCGGTCAACTCCGAACGGTACGGCTCCAGGTGCGACTCGATGGAGGTGCCGGTCGCCACGTCACTCACGCCGGCCAATCTAGCCCTCTCCCCCGACAATCCCGGGCCCGAAATTCGTGTCTCCCGCACCGATGAGTCTCCGGCGTCCGCCTGGTCACCAGGACGTCAGCTCAGAACACGACGCGAGGGAGCACCGTCATGACCACCACGCAGTGGACCGCCGAGCCCACCACCACCGGCCGGTACGCCGACGTCAACGGCATCAACCTGTACTACGAGACGCACGGGCAGGGCCGCCCGATGGTCCTGCTGCACGGCGGCCTGGGGTCGGGTGAGATGTTCGGGCCGATCCTGCCCACCCTGGCCGGCGGCCACCAGGTCATCCTGGTCGACCTGCAGGGGCACGGCCGGACCGCCGACATCGACCGGCCGCTCGACATCGCGCTGATGGCCGACGACGTCGCGGCCCTCATCGACCACCTCGGGCTGGAGAAGCCGGACGTCGTCGGCTACTCCCTCGGCGGCGGCGTCGCGCTCCTGGTCGCCATCCGCCATCCCGACAAGGTGGGCCGCCTGGTGTCGGCGTCGGCGGGCATCCGCCGCGACGCCACGTACCCGGAGATCCTCGCGCAGCAGGGCCAGGTCACCGGCGCGGCCGCCGAGTTCATGAAGGAAACCCCGATGTACGAGCTCTACCAGCGGGTGGCGCCGCGTCCGGAGGACTTCCCCCGGCTGCTGGACAAGATCGGCAAGGCGATGGCGAAGGACTTCGACTTCACCGAGCAGGTCCGCGGCCTGCGGGTGCCGACGCTGGTCGTCGCCGCCGACGCCGACATGCAACCCCCGAGCCACTTCGTCGAGGTCTTCGAGCTGCTCGACGGCGGACTGCGCGACGGCGGCTGGGCGGGCGAGGGCCGGCCGACGGGCGGCCACGCCCTGGCCATCCTGCCCGGGCTGACCCACTACAACCTCTTCTCCTCGCCGCTCTTCGCCGCGGTCACCCTCGCCTTCCTCGACCAGGAAGGCTGACCAGGCGTAGTCGGGCGGGAAGCGGGTACGCGCGGCGCGCGCGGCCGGGCTGCGGGGAGCGTGGGGGAAGGTGGTGCGAGCGTGGCGAAGTTCCTGGTCAAGGCGACCTACACCAGTCAGGGGATGGCGGGGCTGGGCAGGGAGGGCGGGACCGCGCGCGCCGAGGTCGTCCGGGCTCTCATCGAGAACACCGGCGGCCGGGTGGAGAGCCTGTACTTCGCGCTCGGCGAGTACGACCTGTACGTGGTGGGCGACCTGCCGGACACCGTGACCGCCGCCGCCCTGGGCATCGCCGTCCGCGCGGCAGGCGGGGTGGACGCGCGGGTCATCCCGCTGATCACCCCGGAGGAGATCGACGCCGCGGCCCAGCTCCCGGTCATGTACCAGCCGCCGGGCCGGTGACGGTGAGGCCGGCGGCGATCAGCCCGATGGCGGTGGCTGTGGCGGTCGATCGCCACGAGACTGGTCGGGGTTCGCCCTCAGGCTCGGGTGTCAGCGCAAACGCTGACTGGTCGACGGCTTGGCCGTCAGCCGAGGTTCCACATCCTCCGGCAGCTCAGCACCACAGAGCGCGCAGACGTAGTCGTCGTCGCGGACGAGGTTGCGTTCGCCGCAGTCGAGGCAGCGCCGGAAGATGACCGTCACGGTGAAGCCTTCCGGGCGGTCGATACCTGCCCGGTCGAGGGCGCCCGCCACCGCCACCCACGAGGTGGGATCGGGGCAGTAGCCGGTGGACTGGTTGGTCACCTCGGTCACGACCCAGCCGTCCGACTCGTTGGCGAAAGCGATCTCCCCCGCGCCGAGGACCTCGCCGCCGCCAGCGCAGGCGACGTGCTCGCTGCGTCTCGGCGCGAGCCGCAACGTACCGCCGGTGTCGACGACGTAGGTGAACGGCTCGTCACGGTCGCGTGGATCTGCGGCCGCCAGGTAGGCGTCGAGATCGACCGGTGACCGGATGGGCCAGCCCTCGGGAGCGTCGGCGACTGACGCCCGCACGTCGGCCGGGCCGACGTACCGGTATCGACGCCCTTCCCCGTCCACGGCACCGACCCTACGCCCGTGCGGCCGCCGCCAGGGACAACCGCACCGGTCCGGCAGCCCAGAACCGGCGCGGCGTCGGTCAGGAGAAGTGGGTCTTCGGTCGGCTGAGCCGCTCGCCACCGACGATCAGGTCGACCTTCTCGTTGTAGAAGGCGATCAGGCCGGCGATCGGCAGGAGCGCCGCGGTGGGGAAGGCGTACGACCACGCCAGGTCCGGGTGGTCGGTGCCGTCGACCCGGACCGACCAGTAGTCGCTGGTCCGGCCCTTGTACGGGCAGGTGGTCGTCGTCGCGGACGGCACGAGATGGTGGAAGTTCACGTCGGTGCGGTTGAGGTAGTAGCGCGTCGGAAGGCCGGTCTCGAAGACGAGCACGGGCGACGTCGACTCGGCCAGGACGACCCCGTCCAGTTCCACCCGTACGCTCCGGGTGGACCGCAGCGCATCAACCCGGGCATACGGGTTGCGGGGGTGCACGAAGACCTCCTCGTCCTCCTCGAACCAGCGGTCCATGGCGTCCCAGTCGAACCGGATCATGTCCGCCAGCCCCGGCAGCGCGTCGTCGCCGTACCACCGGCCGCACGAGCGACGGATCGTCTCGCCCACCCGCAGCCCGTGCAGCCGCGCCGTGCCGCGCCGTGACTCCTCGCTGTGCTGCTCATCAATCAGCAGGCTGCGATTCACGTCGGCGATCGGGATGTAGTACTGGGGGTAGAACGGCAACTCCCACACGTACCGCGCCCGCGTGGTGTCCAGCACCTGCTCCCCGGCGAGGAAGGCGCGGATCCGGCGGGGCACCGGCTCCATACGGTCGACCATGGCGATGGCCTTCGGAAAGTCCGGCACCGTGTCCTCCTCGTCTCGCAGATCGGGTACCGATCTAACGATCAGTGCTGCCCAGCGGAAGTCGACGCTCGCTCTTTCCGGGTGGCCCTGCCCGCCGCGAGCATTAGCGGCGCGGCTTCGGCACCTGCCGGTTGAAGCGAGGTTTGAAGGCCAGGACCAGGCTCTCCTTCGTACCCTCCGGGTTGTCGGTCTCCTGCCAGCGGACCTCGCGCTTGCCCAGCCAGCCGGCGATGTCCTGCGCTGTCGCCACCGGGCCCTGCTTGTCGAGGAGCTGGCCGACCTGCTCGTGCAGCACCGACGACCCGCGGTTGCCGGTCAGGTGCTGCCGGAGGCGGTTGCGCAGGTTCCCGGTCCGGCCGACGTAGATGACCGTGCCGCCGTCGAGGACCACGTGCACGCCGGGCGCGCGGGGAGCGTCGGCGGCGGCCTCCATCGTGTACGGCGCGGGAGGCGTGAAGGCGGCCAACAGGTCGTCGATCAAGGGGTCGGGCATGCCCGGAGGCTACTCCCCCGTGCTCCCGCACGGGCCGTCGTGGTCGTTGCGACGTCGGCAGCGGCCGGCGCCGTCGAGCCTGGCGTCACACCACACTCGGGTACGCAGGAACTGGCGGTCCTCCTCGCTGAGGGTGGTCTCGCCGAAGTCGATGGCGGTGACGTGGCCGAGGGATTCGCGCAGTGCTGCCGCCAGTCTCGTCGTCTCGTCGAGGCTGGTCAGCGTCGTGGGCAGGTGGATGACCCAGCGGGGTGCGGTCATCGCGGCCACCTACTGTTCGGTGAACCGGGTGCGGTGTGGCGGCAGCCGGTGTGGCGGGACTGCCACTGGCGTAGGGCCTGGCGGATGCGCTCGGCTTCGGTGTTCGCGGTGGCCAAATCCCGGTGGAGGCGGTCGAGTTCGTCGGCGATCCGGTGGAGGTAGTCGTAGACCTGGTTCGGGTCGAGGCCGCGCCAGCGGATGTCGAAGGTGGCGGCGCGGACGTGGTGCGCCTGCAGGCGCTCGCCGGTCACGTAGATCATCGCTGCGGTGCCTCCTGCTCGGCGATTAGCGCCTGGACCTGCCGGTCAGTGAGGCCGCGCTGGTCCAGGACGCGCTGGCCCCAGCGGTGCAGCCGACACGGATGCGGGGCGCGGTCGTTGCGGCAGCGCGGGCCGTCCGGCCACTGCTCGGGCGCGTGCACGGTCAGCGCCTTGACGGCGAAGCCGACGTTCTCGACGGTGACGTACGGCGGCAGCGGCAGCTCTCCGAGCACCTCGTCGATCGAATCCATGTCCCTCCCTCGCTCTGGTAGGGCGCCGAGGCGGGCGGGGACGACCGGTACGGTCGCGCGCGCCTGCACCGATCGGAGCCCAGCACCCGCCCCGGGCCGTGTAGGGATGGTGTCGGCGATTCGAAGGAGGCAGAATGACCGACGGTCGATGAGGCGTATACGGATCGCTCATAGCTCCCACAACCTCAACGATTCCCATGCTGACGGACAGGACGCCTGAGGTGTTGAGTGCAGACCAACCGGGCATCACGCCGCTGTTCCTGTGGCGCAGGTTTGGCACGGGACAACCGGACGAACCAGTGCAGCAGTTGCTACCGGCGACAGAGCGCACGCCTGCTGACGCCACCCACCCTGCCGACCGGGTTCTGGGATACGTCCGAGCTACAGGCCGCCTTCGCTGACCGCCACATCGGACGCGTCATAAGGGCGTACCGGCATCATCCGCACCACGGAATGCGTCCGCTGCCGCAAGAAGTCGTCGCAGGTTGGATGGGGCAGACGCAGGCGCAGCTCAGCCGGCTGGAGAACGGCCTGCCCCTGCGCGACCTTGATCGACTCGCCGCCTGGGCAGCGCTGCTCGGTATGCCCCAGCAACTGCTGTGGTTCGCCTTACCCGCGGGAAGCCCAGCCGGCGATTCCCCGGCCGCACCGCGTGAGCCGGACCTGCGCCTGCTCCGCTCGCTTCGTTCAGCGGACCGGCGGGTGGGCGGCGGGCACCTCTACGCGACCGTGAGCAGCTATCTCGCCGAGCACGGAAGTTCGCTGACGAGGCACGGAGCCCGAGCCGCCGCATCTCCGGCGTTCCTCGCGGCCACGGCTTCCCTGCACGAGATGGCGGGTTGGATGGCGCACGACGCTGGCGCCGCGCCGACCGCCAGAGAACATCTGATGGCCGCAAGCTACCTGGCCCGCGATAGCGGCGACCAGCAGCTCAAGGCGCAGGTATTCGCAAGCCTCAGCCACCTCGCCAGTTATCAGGGCAATGCCAATGACGCGTTGACGTACTCGATCAGCGGATTGGAGGCGGCGCGGACGGCGCCTTCGCACGGTCTACTCAAGGCACGGCTACTGGCCATACAGGCCCGCAGCCTGGCCATCGCCGGGAAACCGGCCGAGGCGATGAGCGTGCTTGAAGACGCCGAACGCGCCCTGTCCGAGGAAACGGTCGTCGTCTCCAAGTGGCTGAGCCCTTTCGACGAGACCTCCTTCGCCATCGAAGCTGCACGCTGTTTCCTCCGCATGGGTGATCTCGCCGAGGCGCACAGACGCTTGGAAGATGCGCTTACTGCGCGTGCCAGTGAGAGGGTGCGGAGCCGATTACTCGCCCAGCTCATGCTCGTGACGGCGCTACTGGGACGGGGACTGCTCGATGAAGCGTGTGTCGTCACCCACCGCGTGCTGGAACTCACCACCGGCCTAAGCTCGGCTGTGGTCGTGGAACACCTCCGGCACGTGGAGATGCTGCTCAAGCCGCACGCCTCGCGCTCCACCGAAGCGCAGGCGACGATGGTGCGGATCGGCGAGGCCATCCGCGAGAATGCGTGGATCGGCATCATGGGAGGACTTCACTCGGTGATTAGTGCAGGTCAGGCGCATGCGCGATGACCGTCCGCTCTACGAGCGCGATCCAGAAGCATGGCGGGTCCATCTAGCTGAAGGCAACGCGAAGCAGCCCCGCAAGCGGGTCGGCGCGGACGTCCTGATCCGCAACGAGCAGGGTGAAATCCTGCTGGTCAACCCGCGATACAAGCCCGACTGGGACCTGCCCGGCGGAATGGCCGAGGCGAACGAGCCTCCGCACGAGGCCGCTGAGCGAGAGCTTCGCGAAGAGCTCGGCCTCGACCTCCGGATCCGGACCATGCTCGTGGTGGACTGGGTGGCGCCCCACGGCGCATGGGACGACAGCCTCATGTTCATCTTCGACGGCGGCGTCCTGAACAACCGCCAGCTCGCCGCGCTCCGACCAATGGACGACGAACTGCTGGCGTGCAAGTTCTACCCACTGGGGGCGGCACGAGGACTCCTCCGCCCATACGTTCACAACCGGTTGACGCAAGCACTCCTCGCCGCCCAAGCCGCAGCACCGCGATATCTACTTAACGGCACTGATCCTTCAAACCGCTGAACCCGGGCTGCGAGATTCGCTGTCACAATCTGCTATCGCCGGCTGATAGCGCTCCGGTAGGTCCGCCAACGCGGACACTGCGTCCAGCATCGGTCCGCGGGTGGGGACCGGGCGCGGTCTGCTGCTTGCGTTCCCAGAGGCGCACCCAGCCCGTCGGCGAAGGCGTTCACCGCCTCGCCGGATGCGTGCGCCCACGCCGGGACCTGCCGGGCGCACGCCTCGGCGGCGGCCGGTTCGTGGCCGGCGCGGATGAGGCGTACCAGCAGGAACGCGGTGTCGATCCACGCCGCTCCGTGCGCCGGGCTGGACCAGTGGACAAGTCGCAGCCGGTCGGCGAGGAGGAAGTTCCGCGGCATCATGTCGGTGTGCAGGAGCGTGTCGCCGTCGACCAGTTCGGCGGCGATGAGGTCCCGCCAACGGTCGGCGAATCGCTGCAGCGGAATGGGCGGAGCCGGAGTCAGCTGACAGCTCAGTCCGCTCAACAGTTGCACCACCGGAAGCAGATCGGGCGATCCGGGGTCAGGTCGGGGTGGCGGCCGGCGGCGTACTCGAACCCGAGGAGCAGCCAGCCCTCCGCCTCGACTTCCGGCGAAGGCGAGGCACCACGTCGGGCAGGACCGGCGGCGACCGAGATGGCGGCGCGAGGATGGTCGATATACGTGGGGCGTATACCGCGAACCCTGGCAACGGTTTGGGTTAGGCTCGACAGAGCGCAATGGGCACAGCCACCCGCGAACGGCGAGGTTGCCGGTGACACCTGCGAACCGCTGCCGGAAATGGGGCGGGTGCGGTCGGGACGAATAAGCGCGCTGCTGGCCGAAGTACGATCCGATCTTGCGGGTGCAGGCACTTCGCTCCCCCACGTCCGGGAGTTCAACGACGCTTACGACGGGACACCGGCCTGATGCAGAAAGACCTGCGGCTGCGGCACTACACGGCTGAGGAGGCCCAGACGTTGGTTGACCAGCTCATCGACGTCTACCTGGACGCCCATGCGAACGACGGGCCGCTCTACAACACCGAGCGATACGGGAAGCAGCTCGCCGCGCACATGCCACGCCCAGGCTGGTCGCTGGTGGCAGCGACGGTCGACGACCAGTTGGTGGGTTACATCTACGGATTCCCGCTGGCGCCGGACACCCGGTGGTGGGATGGCATCCAGGAACCTGTGCCGGCCGGCTTCACCGAGGAAACTGACCAACGAACCTTTGCCGTCAGCGAGTTGTTGGTACGCAGCGCGTGGCAGCGACGAGGCATAGCCCGAGCCCTACATGACGATCTGATGCGCAGCCGGACCGAGGAGCGCGCCACTCTGCTCGTCCGGCCCGACAACGTCGGTGCGCGTCGCGCCTACGACTCCTGGGGGTGGCAATGCGTAGCACGGCTCAAGCCAGCGTGGGAGGGCGCTCCGATGTTCATGGTCTTCGTTCGCTAGGTCACGTCTCGATTGGGGGTCTTCCCGCCCGCGACCTTTTGCAACGGCTCGCCACCGTCAGCTCCTTACTCCATGTGCCAGCAAATGAGCCAGGACGGACTGGTTGGCCTCCCAACCGTCGGGGAACTTGACCGGCACGTTCAGGTGCACCGGCTCAGTGCTCGGGTGGGCGTCGAGCAGCTCGGCGATCCCCGCCCGAGCCACCACGACGCACGCCTGCCGATGTCGGGACGTGAGCACGCAGAGCCGCCCCGACTCCAGGTGGAACGCGGTCGCGTCCCGCCGGCCCGAAAGCGGGTGCAACACGATCGTCACGTCGTACTCCCGGCCTTGAAGCCGGTTGGCGGTGTCGACGGTGACGCCGGACTCGGCCTCGCCGAGGTGAGCACGGATGGCGGCGACCTGGTCCCGATGCGCAGCGCCAATCGCGATCCGATCGGCCGTGACGGGCGCCCCACCGGGCTCGCGTTCCGAAACTGCGACGGCCCCACGCTCCAGCAGCCGGCGCGCCAGGGCGGCACACGCCGCAGCAGCCTCGGCATCGGTGCGCGCCGTGTGCCGGGCGGGCAACTCATAGAGCGCCCACCCGCTCGCCGCCGCCGTCTCCAACGCCGCGTCGACCAGACCGCCCCCGAACCCGGCGGTGCTGAACGACAGCGACCGCTCGCCAGGCGTCGTCCCGGCCTCGAACCCGGTGAACGGGTAGAACGCCTCGGCGACCACCGGCACCGCCGACGGCGGCAGCCGCCACGACACCGGCAGCCGGTGCACCGGCAGGTCCGGGTTGTGTCGCAGCAGCGCGGCGACCGCGGACTGCATCGGATCCCAGGTGAGGCCGACCCAGCGTTCGGTTTCGACGGTGGAGAACGGGTCGAGCTGGCCGGGGTCGCCGACGAAGAGCGCCCGCTCGAACCGGCCGGCCACCCGCAGCAGCGCGTCCGACCGCATCTGGTAGGCCTCGTCGACGATCGCCCAGGGCCAGCAGCCCTCCGACACCATCGACCACTTTGCGGCCGTACCGATAGTGATCGACGGACCGCCGAGGTCGGCGACCTTGGCGGCGACCCGGACGGTGGCGTACCGCTTGATCCGCTCGGTGGCGCTGTAGTCGTTCGCCGAGAGGCGGCCGATGTGCAGGTCGGGCGCCTGCCGGGCGAGCCGGTCGATCAGGTCGTCGACCTGCTCGTTGGTCTGGGCGATGACGATCAGTGGCTCGCCGGCGCGGGCCAGCTCGATGGCGGCGCGGACGACCAGGGTCGACTTGCCGGCGCCGGGAGGCGAGTCGACCACCACGCCCCGGTGCTCGCGGGAGTGCAGGTCGGCCAGCACCTCGGTGATGACCTGCTCGGCCTGAGCCGACGGCGATACCGCCGGCTGTCGCGGAAGCAGCAGGTTGCTGACGGCCATGGACATCACCGCGCCTCGTACTCGAACTGCTGCAGGCGGGTGCGCGCGACCTCCAGCTCGGCGGGATCGAACAGCCACTCGAACTCCGGCCTGGTCACCAGAGCCTCGACCGTCAGGTCGAGCCGGCCCCGCTCCCACAGCGCGACGAAGCCGTCGGACACCACGGAGCTGGCGAGCAGCTTCTTCGCGGTGGAGATGCTTCCGTGCTCGGCGAGCATGCTGAGGAAGAGCGTGGCGTTGTAGCCGGCCTCGTCGCGCGCCGCCACGTACAGCTGCCGCATCGCCCGGTCGAAGTCGGCGCCCGTGCCGCCAACCGCGGCCTGCGCCGGCACGGTCGCGGACGGCGGGCCGGCCGCCAGCGCCGCGTCCTCGACGGTCGACTCGTCCGGGCCGACGTGGTCGTCGTCCTCCGACGGTCCGGCTGCCTGCTCGTTGCGGCGGGCCACGTAGCCGAGGAGCGCGTCCACCGAGGTGAACACCTCGTACCCGAGTTCCTCCATGCGCGGCAGGTCGGGGTTGGCGTCGAGTTCCAACACCACCGGGTTGCCGAGACCCGGCTGGAGGCCGTCCGGCCAGTACGCCTCGGCCACCCCCAGGACACGTCCCGTGGCAGGATCGGCGATTTCGCTGTCCAGCGCGGGTTCGGCACAGCCGGCCGCGGTCAGCTCGTCGACCAGCGCCTTGATCTGGCGGGCGCGGACGTCGTCGTCCTCCTCGGCCACCACGACCACCGGTCGCAGCGGCTCGGCCGCCGGCTTGGTTCCGTCACGCAGGCTGGCGAGGAATCCGTTGGCGGCCTCGGCCAACAGCTCCCGGCGGGCGGCCAGGAACTCGCGGTAGCGATCGAGACGCCAGAGCTGCGGGTCGGTGGGGATCCACTGCGACTCGAGCGCGCCCGGGTGCTTCTGCTGGGTCTCGGCGAAGTAGTCCTCCGGCGCCCGCTTGCCGATCGCCAGGTTGGTCTGCTGGGTCAGGAAGGAGAAGTTCGCGACGGCGTTGACCTCGGAGCGACCGTAGCCGTGCTTGTAGAGCAGCGCCTTCGGGAAGATGTGGTGCACCTGCAGCGAGGTGAGGTAGCCGAGCATCTCGGCTCTGAGCTCGAGCCCGGAGCCGAAATCGCGGGCGCCGAGCACGCGGGTGAGCAGATAGAGCAGCGGGTAGAAGCGCGAGCCGCGGCCGAATCCCTCGAAGTCCTGTCCGTCGATGACGAGGTTGCCGCCGCGCCAGCGGCTGAGGCTGGTGATCAGGCCGTTGATGCCGGTGCGGGCGACGGTTTCGTAGTCCTGAGTCAGGATCGTCTCGGTGGAGCCGGCGAAGCGTCCCCACAGCGCGGCGTGGATGTACCAGAAGAGCATCCGATCGCGCTGGGTGGCGTCGGCGAACGAGCCGCCGTTGAGGTGCAGGAAGCGGGAGACCACCGGGAAGGCGTAGCGACCCATCAGCACCCGGTCGTGGTCCAGGCCGAGCCGCCCCGAGATCACGTCGAGGAAGCCGCTGATGTAGTGCTCGCTGGAGGTCAGCGCCTGGGCGAAGTCGGCCGAGCCGACCCCCTCCAGGAACTCGAACTGGGCCCGGCCGGTCGCTACCGCATTGACGTTGCGCAGCAGCCAGTCGAGGTTGAACTGGAATCCGGCCGTCGACCACGTGCTGAGGTGCTTGCGCATGGTCGAGCGCGCCTCGGGCCAGTCGGCGCAGATCTTTGCCAGCGCCAGGTCGCCCTTGGAGAGCTTGGTGCCGCCGGAGTTGACGCGGTTGAAGATGTCGACGACGACCTCGACGCCCTTGTCCGCGCCGGTGATCTTCTCCTGGTGGAACTCGCGCTCGAGGATGTTACGCAGCCGGATGAGCCGACCCATGTACGTGGCGAAGTGCGGCATGGTGGCCGGGTCGGCCGAGAGCTTGCCGATGTGCGGCTCGATGCCGTCGACGAAAAGCTCGGTGACGTCGACCCACGTCGGGTCGTCCTTCATCTTGGCCGGCGCGTAGAACTCGAAGGTCTCCTCTTCGACGTTGAAGCGCAGGCCGGTGAAGGCCGCCGGGTCGCCCTCGAAGAACGCCGGAGGCTTGCCGCGCACCACCCCGTAGAGGGAGGTGATCCGCTGCTGACCGTCCAGGAGCAGCTGCTTGATCCCGCCACCAGCCTTGCTGCTGCCCCGCACCGACCCATGGTCGGCTTCGGTCTCCCAAACGAGCAGGGCGCCGACCGGATAGCCGAGGTAGAGCGAGCGCATCAGGCCGCGGACCTGGTCGCGGTTCCACACGTAGCCGCGCTGGAACTCGGGCAGCAGCACCGTGCCCGAGTCGATCTGGTCGAGGATCGTGCCCAACTTGCTCATGTCAGCTCCCCCACGGATCTGAACGTCTGGTTGTTTGTTGTGCTGCGGTGGATCAGGTTGGGTCAGGACCACTCTTCGCGGGCATCTTCGGCGGTCGGAGCACCATCATCGAAAGGCGCGGGCGGGCCGCCGTGGGTCCACGGCGTCTCCTCCCGCGTCGGGAAGGCGCCGGCCGGGAAGAAGGAGTCGGTCAGCGTGGTGTAGCAGAGCCGATCCCCCACCTCCGGCACGCTGCCCGGCGGCGGCGTCAGCGACGACCCCATGCCGCCGGTCAGCTCCAGCACCACCTCGCTGGTTCCGTCGTCGTCGCGGGCGACCGACACGACCTTGGCCTTCTGGTTGCTGGGCCGGTCGGGTGAGTACAGCGTTGTGCCCGGGGTGACCAGCACCGGGTCGGCCGTGGTCACCGTGATCCAGGGGCGCAGGACGCGGCGCTTCCCGCTGTGGTCCACCCGGGTCGGGTCGGCGGCCGTCACCTCGCCGACGAACGCCTCGCCGGTGAGCCGGTAGTCGGCCATCACCATCGGGTCGTCGTAGGCGCGCTGCACGTCGTACGAGGCTTGTGCCCGTTCCAGCCGGTGCAGCCGCTGCGCGGCGGCCACGGCTCCGTCGCGGCGGGGCTGCGGCAGGCCGCCGTCGTCGAGGTACGAGCAGTAGTTGGTGTAGGCGTCCCGGTCCTCGGCCCAGCGGCCGGCAACCCGCGACCCGGCCGGCAGGTCGTGCAGCAGCGCGACGGCCTGCCACATCAGCCGCCAGGTCGGGTCGAGCTGCCCACGCAGGATGTCCTCGAGTTCGGCGCGCCGCCGGTCGACCAGCGAGTCGGCGGCGACCGCCCGGTCGTACGCGGCCATCGCCGGCGCGAGGACCTCGTTGTCGAAGCTCGGGTCGGTGGCCGGGCCGGCCGGCGGCGAGGCGACCGGATCCTCCGCGAGAGCGGCCGCCTCCGGGCCGGTCATCCCGTCCGGCGGGGCGATCCACGCCATGAGGGCGGCGAGCTGGGCGTCTTCGAGGGGGCTCTGGCCGGTGGCCCAGTGCAGGCCGAGCGCTTCGGTCATCGCCAGCACCGCCGAGGATCCCGGGTGTTCGGCCCGGTCGGCGAACCAGGTGAGCCAGCGGCCGAGCAGCGGCACCGTCGGGTGCACCGGGTAGTCGCCGTCGGTGCGCCGGAACCGGGTGGAGCGGCCGAAGAGCCGAGTGAAGGCGACTCCGCCGCGGTTCGGTACGAGCAGCTGGGGCGCGTTCGTGTACCGGACCCGGATCTCCTTGCCCCGGTTCGCCGACACCGCCTCCACGTCACCGCGGAAGCTCTCGACGTACGGCAGGACCACGGCGGCCAGCGAAGCGGCGAAGGCGAAGCGCTGGTCGCGGTTCCGGGGCTGCGGCACGATCAGCAGCGTCGGGTCGTCCGGGTTGTCGCCGACCAGCGCGGCGAGCGGTGCGTTGGCCTCGCCGGCCATGGTGAGCGGGATGAACACGAGCGGACGGTCGGCGACGTGCAGGTGCCGGACCAGGGTGATCCGCTGCGCGCGTTCCGTGACGACGGCTTCGGCGCGGGCGAGGCTGGTGAGCGTACTCATCCGGCCACCCCGCTGAGCAGCTCGGCCCGCAGCCGGGCGGCGGCGCGCAACAGCTCCGCGGCCTCCTGCTGGTCCTCGGCGGGCGCCCGCTCGTCGCGGGCGATGGCCAGCGCCGTCTCCACCCGCTCGATGCCGCCCAGTTCCTCGCGCACGGTCTTGCCGAGGGCGGCGGTGCAGCCGCGGGCTTCGTGCCGGCAGAGGTACGCCAGCTCGCAGGTGGCCAGGCACTCGGGCGAGTACCGGGCCTCGACCTCGTGCAGGGCGTCGATCAGCGACTGCGGGGAGCGGGTGGGTACGCCCGTGTCGTCGGCCGCCAGGTCGAAGCTCAGCGTGGCCGGCAGCTCCGCGAGCAGCGCGTCGATCCGGGTCATCCGGGACAGTTGCCGGCGCAGCACGGCGAGTTGCTTGCGGACGTCGACCAGGACCGCCATCGGCTGGTTGGAGAAGTCGCGGGGGCAGATCAGCACGACGTCGTGCGAGACGATCTCCGGGTCGTGGCCGGCGTCTTCGAGCAGCTTGCGCATGGCCAGCACGTACACGGCGGACTGGATCGCGGCGGCGGCCACCTTGCCGGGGTCGGCCTGGCCGTCGATGACGGCGAAGCTCTTGATCTCGACGACGTGGAACCGGCCGGCGTGCTGGAACGCGATCAGGTCCGGTTCGAGGTAGGCCTGCTGGCCGGCGACGTCGAGCCGCAGCAGCGGGTGGTCGAAGAGCGTGCCGGCCCGCTCGGGTTCGGCGGCGGCGCGGGTGAGCAGGGTGCGGGCGCGGGCGTACCGGACGTCGTTGCCTGGGTGGCCGGCGACCGACTCCAGGTCGTCGTAGGCGACCTCCTGGATCTCCAGGTCGAGCAGCTCGCGCAGCAGCCGCAGCAGTTCGGCGCAGCCGTTGGCCTTGACCTGCGCCTCGAACGCGTTGCCGCGAGTGATGGCGAACCGGGACTGGCCGAACCGGGCCGGGTGGTCGATGTACGCGGCGAGGCGCTGCTTGTCGACGCCGGCGCAGTCCAGCACGGCCCGGCGGGCGCAGCCCGGGTTGCTGGTGAGGGCCGCGATGGTGCGGGCGTTGTGCCGGGCCGGGGCGACGCCGCCGCGGATGGTGGCCAGGCGCTGGGCGAGGTCGGTCATGCCGACCCCCGGATGACGCGCAGGCGGCTGCCGTAGAGCTGCTCCGCCTCGTCCAGCCGGCGGGCACGGTCGGCCGCCGCGGCGCGGTCGGCCCGGTCGGCGTCGGCGTGCACGGCCAGCTCGGCCTGGGCGGCTTTGATGACGATCGCCGGGTCGACGGCTTCGTAGCCGTCGACGGCTCCGGGGATGCTGGTGGCGAACCGGCGGAGCAGGCGCGCCACCGTGAGGTTCTGCTCCGGCATCCGAGCAGCCTGCTCCGCGACCTTGATGGTGGCTGTCAGAAAGTCAACACGAGGGCTCAGCGGCCCGATGATGCGCCGCTCCAGCGGCCAGGTCGAGACCGCGAGCAGGCCGCGGGCCGGCGCGAGGTGCTCGGCGGTCAGGGCGGAGCAGAGATGGTACGGCCGGGAGCGCGGGGCGGTGCGGAACGAGCGCTCCTCGTCCCGGCGCAGGTGGGTCAGCTTGCCGGGGACGAGGCCGGGACTGGCGGTGCCGAAGAAGGCGTTGTGCACCTCGGCGATCAGCTTCGGTGCGGCCGGGGCGGAGAGCAGGGTGAGGGCGTGGTGGACCTGGTCGCGCATCGACACCAGGGGCGCCTCGACACGTGCGGGCCGGTTGTCCGCCTCTGTGCGGTCGGCGAGGTCGGTGATGGCCCGCTCCCACTCCCGCTCGGCGTCCCGCAGTTCGGCACGCAACGCCTTGACACGAGCCGCGTCCCGCGCCACCACCGCTCGTCGGACCGCCGCCCGCAGGTCGTCTATCCGACCTTCGATGTCTTCTATGGACTCCGCCACGACGAGCATGCTACAAGTTCCAGTGTTTCCCAGCAATCCCCCGTAACCAGGATTGTTGATAAGCGGAACACTACTTACGGTGACGCCTGGAAGGGAGACCCGGATGGGCTGGGACCAGTCTCTACTCGACCAGGTTTTCGACCGGTTGGCCGAAGACGACGTGTCCGATGCGGTGATCGACCTTGTGCTCGCGGCCTACGTGGGCGACGAGGCGCTCGGCGGCGTCCTCGCCGGCGAGTCCGTCGACCTGCCCGAGCGGGACCCGACCCAGCGGCCCCGCCCGCAGCCGCTCTACCTGGAATCCATTACCGTCGCCGGCTTCCGCGGCGTCGGTCCACAGCAGAGCGTCCGGCTGCAGCCGCACGCCGGCCTCACCCTCGTCGTCGGCCGCAACGGCTCCGGCAAGTCCAGCTTCGCCGAGGCCGTCGAGCTCGCCCTCACCGGCGACAGCGCACGCTGGGCCGACCGCAACAGCGTCTTCAAGGACGGCTGGCGCAACCTCCACCACGGGTCGCCCTGCGAGATCGAGGTCCAGGTCCGCGCCGAGGGGGCCAGCAAACCCATCCGGGTACGCCGAACCTGGCGCGACGACCACACCGACGCCGGCCAGGGCATCGGCAGCGTCCTGGCCGACGACGGGCAGCGCTACACCGGGACGACGGAGCTGGGCTGGCGCAAGTCCTTGGACGCGTACCGGCCGTTCCTCACCGCGAGCGACCTGGGCCGGCTCATCACCTCCAAGCCCAGCGGTCTCTTCGACGCGCTCGCACCGATCCTCGGCATGGACCCGCTCGTCGACGCCGACGACCGCCTGATGCGGGTCCGCCGAACGCTGAACGACCAGATCAGCACGGTCAAGACGGCCCGCGCCGCCCTGCGGGACGCGCTGAGCCTCGTCGACGACCAGCGGGCCCGGGCTGCGTCCGCGCTCCTGGCGAAGCGGACCGTCGACCTCGACGCTCTCGACCAGTTGCTCGCCGACGCCGGCAGCGACACCACCGATCCGGCGGCGGTCGCCGCCCGGCGCCTGGTCGCCGCCGCCCTCCCCGACGCCGGGTACGCCACCGAGGTGGCGGACGAACTCGCCGCCGCCACGGCGCAGGTCGCCGGCCTCGCCACCACCCGTGCCGGCACCGCCGACCAGGCAGCACAGTTGCTGCGGATGGCGGTCGCCTTCCACGACGACTACGGCGACGGCAGCTGCCCGGTGTGCGGCGCCGGGACGCTCGACGCCGCCTGGCGCGGTCGCGCGGAATCGACGCTGGATCGGCTGCAGCGCGACACCGTGGCGGCCGAGGGAGCGCACCGGCGGCTGCGGGAGGCGCAGGCCCGAGCCGTACGGCTGCTCGACCTGGACCGGCGGGTCAGCGTCCACGACCTGGAGGCGATGGCCGGCGTGCTCGACCAGCCGGAGGCGGTGAAGCGGTACCGGGCCAGGGTCGACGACCTGTGCGCCGACGCCGCTTCGCTTCCTCCCGATCAGCTCGCGGCGCGCCTACGCACCACCTACCTGCCGCTGCTCGACGCCTTCACCGAGCTGCAGGAGCTGACAAGCGCGTGGCTGCGGCAGCGGCACGACGCCTGGCGCGAGCACGCCGTCGCGCTGCAGGGCTGGCTCAGCCAGGCGCGGGCCGGCGTCGAGAACGATGCGAAGCTCAAGCTGGTCAGTGCCGCCCGCGACTGGCTGAAAACCGCGCTGTCCGCTCTTCGCGACCAGCGGTTCGAGCCGTTCGCCCAGCGCTCGCAGCAGATCTGGGAGGAACTCCGGCAGGAGAGCAACGTCGAGCTGAGCGGGATGCGGCTCGACGGCACCAACACCCGCCGGAAGATCTCCTTCCCGGCCAAGGTCGACGGCACCGACACCTCGGCGATGGCCGTGATGAGCCAGGGGGAACTGCAGGCCCTCGGCCTGTCGGTGTTCCTGCCCCGCGCGTGCGCCGACGACAGCCCGTTCCGGTTCGTCATCATCGACGACCCGGTCCAGAGCATGGACCCGTCGAAGGTCGACGGCCTGGCACAGGTGCTCGCCAGCCTCGCGGAGACCCGGCAGGTCGTGGTCTTCACGCACGACAACCGGCTGCCCGAGGCGGTACGCCGGCTGCGCATCGAGGCCACCATCTGGGCGGTCACCCGCCGCGACGGGTCGGAGGTCGAGATCCGCAAGAACAGCGACCCGGTCGACCGGTACCTCGCCGACGCCACCGCGATCCTCAAGGCCGAGGAACTGGCGGACAATGCCCGCTACCCGCTGGTTTCCGGCTTCTGCCGGTCGGCGCTCGAAGCCGCCTGCCATGAGCGGATCCGGCGGGAACGCATCGCGCGGGGTGAGCGGCACGGCGACGTCGAGGAGCTCATCGAGAAGGCGCTGACGCTCAACCAGGTCGCCGCGCTCGCACTGTTCGGCGACATGCACCAGGGCGGCAAGGTGCTCGGCCGGCTCAACAGGTTCGGCGGATGGGCCGGTGACGTGTTCCAGGCGTGCAAGCAGGGCGTCCACAGGCCTGGGATGTTCGACCTCGCGGTGCTGGTCCGCGACAGCCGCCGACTCGCCGAGGAACTGCGATGACGACAACCGCTTCGCCGCAAGACTGCCTCGCCGCCGCCGACAAGCTGCTGACCAGCGTCGTACGCGGCACCCGCGGCGCATGGCCCCGCGCCTGTGCCTGGCTGCTGCGGCTCGCAGTCGAGGCAGCCATGGACGACTACTGGCAACGGTGCCATCCTGAGGTCGCCGCGCTGCGCGCCAGGACGCCGCAGTTCCTGATCCTGGACCGCTACGCTGGCCGGCACGTTGCCGCCCGGGCGGGATACGCCTGGTCGGCGCTGTCACGCGCCGGACACCACCACTGCTACGAGCTCGGCCTCACCGCAGCGGAGCTTCGACGGCTCCGGGAGACGGTGGCGGCAGTTGTCGGCGAGCTGGCGTCCGCAGGGGCCGGGCAGGAACGGGGAGTGGATAACGATGCTTGACGTCGAGCGCCTCCGGCGCGTGGCGGCCGCGGCAGACCGCTGGGCCAAGTCACTGATCGACACCTCCGGCAACAACCGCTTGCTCTACTACCGTGATTTGAAGGCCGGCACACTCGCGCTGTCGGGGGCCGACCCTGCGGCGGTGACCCGGCTGCTGACCGGCAAGCCGCAGACTCTCAGCCAGCTCTTCCCGTACGAGGAGTCCCGAACGGACGCGCGGCGCCGAGTGCGGACCATCCGGGCCAAGATGCGCGAACTTTCCGAGGAACGCGGTCTTGATGCGGGCTACGTCGTTACCGGAATGGCCGCCTGGCGAGAACCGGATCGCAGCCCTCGCGCGCCCGTCATCATGCATCCGTTGCAGATCGACGCGCTCAGCGCCACCGAGACCGATTTTCGGCTGCGGGTCGACTCGCCGCCGATCGTCAACCCGGTGCTGCTGTTCAAGCTGGCCCGGGATTACGGCATCACTCTCGCCGAGGATGAGTTACTCGCCGAGCTGCCCGAGGCCGGCTTTGCCCCGGAGGCCCTGCTTCAGCGGCTCGCTCGAGCGGCATCGCGGGTGCCGGAGTTCGCCGTCACACAGACCCAGATCGTCGGCACGTTCCTCTACGAGAAACTGCCGATGGTGCAGGACATTGAGAAGAACGGCGAGCTGCTAGCCAGCAGCGACGTGATCGCGGCGCTGGCCGGGGACGTCGCGGCCGGTGGGGCACTGGCATCGCCGGTCTCAATCGCCCCGTCGACGCCCGATGCCGTGCCGCTCGGCGACGAGTTCCTGGTGCTCGACGCCGACTCGTCGCAGAGCTACGCCATCAACGCTGTCGTCGGCGGGCAACACCTAGTCATCAAGGGTCCACCCGGCACGGGCAAGAGCCAGACGATCGCGAACATGATCGCTGCCTTGGCCGCCCGCGGGCGTACCACCCTCTTCGTCGCCGAGAAGCGGGCCGCCATTGACGCGGTACTCAACCGGCTGGCCTCCGTCGACCTCGCTGACCTGGTCGTGAACCTGCACGGCGGCGGCACCAGCCGGCGGGAGCTGGCCCAAGCGTTAGGTAGTCGGTTACAGCGCATCGGCCAGGAGCGGCAGCCCCGGTTGCAGGACCTCGGCCGGCAACTGCTCGCTCGGCGAGAGCAGCTCGTCGCGCACGACGAGATGATGCACCGTCGACACGAGCCATGGGGCCTGTCGGCGTACGAGATTCAGGAGAAGCTGATCGCCCTCGGCGACGGCAGCCGGACGGCGTTCCGGTGGCGTGCTCCAATGTTGCAACGCTTGAATCCGGCCACGGCGGAACAGTTGTGGCGGGCCGTGGGCGAGCTGGCCCGGCTCGGCGCCTTCGATGGCACCATGCCGTCGAGCCCGTGGCAGGCCGCGACCATTGCAACCGCGTCGGCCGTCCCGGAGGTCATGACGGCCGCCGGGCAGGCCGCGTACGAGACTCTGCCAGCGGCGCAGCAGCTGCTGCGTACGCTGACCAGCCAGTGCGGGCTGCGACAGCCGCCCACCCGTACCGCCTGGCGTGAACTTCTCGCCCTGGTCCAGGGCGTCAGCACCTCCCTGACCCACTTCGCACCAGAGGTGTTCGCCGGCGACCTGGATCGCTGGCTCGCCGCCACCGCGGACCGGCGCGGCCGCAAGTCGGCTTCGGTTTCGCTGGGCTGGCTGGAGCGCCGGGCGGCGCTGAAGGAGGTGCGAGCCCTTTGGCACGGAACGGATAAGCCGGCTCGCGCCGAGCTGCACGCCGCGCTGCTCGCAGTGGCCGACCAGCGGGAGCGCTGGCAGCGCTGCTGTGAGCAGGGCAGCCAACCGCGCGGCGCCGACTGCCTCGCGGAGGCACTGGCCAACGCCGATCACGTCGATCGGTCGCTGGCGGTGCTGGAGGCGATCCTGCCCGCCACCTTCACCGATGCACCCGACCAGCTGCAACGGCAGCTCACTGCCCTGGCCAGCGACCAACTCGGCCTGCAGCGGGTTGCCCGCCACAACGAGCTGCGCTCTGCCCTGCTGAGCTGGAACCTCCACGCTCTGCTCGCCGAGCTGGCCGAGCGACGCGCCGGCTCCGTCGAGGCCGAGCAGTTGCTGGAGTACGCGTGGCTGCACTCCATTCTCGACCACATCGCCCTCACCGACGCCAGGTACGCCGCAGTGAACGCCGAGCAGCTCACCGCTGCGGTGGCGGACTTCCAGCGGGCCGACCACCGGCACATCGAGGCGACCCCGAGCCGGATTCGCCGGCTCGCGGCCGCACACCTGGTGGCCACCCTCGACGCCCAGCCGGAGCAGCAGCAGCTGGTGCGCAAGGAGGCCGCAAAGAAGACCCGGCACCTGCCGGTACGGGAGCTCTTCCGGGCGGCATCGGAGGTCCTGTTGGCCGTCAAGCCTTGTTGGGCGATGAGTCCGCTGCTGGTCAGCCAGGTGCTCCCGGCGCAGCGCCTCTTCGACGTGGTCATCTTCGACGAGGCCAGCCAGGTCGAACCGGTCGATGGGATCACCTCCATAATGCGGGGACGGCAGATCGTCGTCGCCGGCGACGAGCATCAGCTGCCGCCCACCGCGTTCTTCGACAGCGCCGAGGACGAGGGCGTCGACGACGATGGTGAGACCGTGCTGACGGACGACGTGGAGTCGCTGCTACAGGCTTTCGCCACCGCGCTGCCGCTGTCGCAGGTCAAGCACCTCGCTTGGCACTACCGCAGCCGAGACGAGCGGCTGATCGCGTTTTCGAACCTGCACATCTATGCCCCGAACGGCAATGAGCTGGTCACCTTTCCCGGCGCGGCGGCCGAGGGCTGCCTGACCCACGTCCTGGTCGACAACAATCCCGTGGGCTACGGACCGGGTGATCGGGTCAGCGCCGAGGTGAGCCGCGTAGTGGAGCTGGTCCTGGAGCACGCGGAGAAGCGGCCGGACGAGTCACTCGGCGTGATCACTATGGGCATCAAGCACGCCGAGCGGGTGGAGACGGCGCTGCGGCGCGCCCTGCTCGACCGCGGCGATTTCGACGAATTCTTCCGTGACCAGGGCGAGGAGCCATTCTTCGTCAAGAGCATCGAACGGGTACAGGGTGACGAGCGGGACGCCATCATCCTGAGCGTCGGCTACGGCAAGGGCCCGGACGGCCGAATGCTTTACCGCTTCGGTCCGATCAACAACGTTGGCGGCCAGCGCCGGCTCAACGTCGCCGTGACTCGAGCCCGTCAGCGCGCCACGGTGGTCAGCTCGTTCAGCGCGCGAGACATGGACCCGAACAAGCTCAACGCCCACGGCGCAAAGCTGCTGCGCAGCTATTTGGAGTACGCCGAGAGCCAAGGGGAGCGGCTCGCCACGCTGGACAACGCGCCCACTCTCAACCCTTTCGAGGCCGACGTTCGAGACTGCCTGACCGCGGCGGGGATCCCCCTGGTCGCGCAGTACGGGGTGAGTGGTTACCGGATCGACTTCGCTGCTCAGCACCCGGACCGACCCGGCGAGATGGTGCTGGCCATCGAGGCGGACGGTGCGACCTACCACTCCTCCCCTACTGCCCGGGACCGTGATCGACTGCGGCAGGAGCACCTGGAACGGCTGGGTTGGCGGTTCCACCGCATCTGGTCCACCGAATGGTTCCGAAACCGACAGAAGGAAATTGCCCGAGTCAAGGCCGCGTACGACACGGCGGTCGCCGAGGCCAGTAGACCTGCCCCGGTGACCCGGCCCGTCATTCGGCCCCGGACAGAGGAGCCAACTCAACCCGGCGCCGCGCCAACCCGAAGCCTGCCGAGGCCCCCGGTCTACGGTGGTTCGCCCATTACTGAGTACAGCCGGCGAGAGCTCGCCCTACTAGTGGCGTGGATCGAGAGCGACGGCCGGCTGCGTACCGAGGACGAGGTGATCGCAGAGACGATGCGGGAGTTGGGCTTCCAGAAGCGGGGCTCGCGGATCGTCACCGCCCTGCAGAGGGCGGTGCGGGACGCACGCGGGGCAAACCGTGCCCGGTAGAACAGCGAACGCAGCGGCCGAGGCCGCGGGGGGCAGCGCCGAAGCGGGCCGGCTGGCTAAGTTACCCAGGTGACGGATCTTGGGCGGGGAATCTACGAGCACCTCATCACACGTGGCATGGCTGCCCGCCTCCGGCACGTCGATCCCGCCCTGATCCAGCAAGCGAGCCTCGATCCAGCCGACGCACCTGCCGCCCTCGCCCGCCACATTGCCACCCTGGCTTACCGCGCCCTGCACGCCGTCGCCAGCGGCGACGACAAGCTGGCCCGCCAGGTCCAGCTGGCCAACCGCATCGCCGACGCTATCGCTGACCTGAACCCGCAGGCAGCAACAAAGCATGACCAGGTGGCCGACGCCAAGAACCTCCTGCACGCCATCGCCGCCCCGCCGACGCCACCCGCCCAGCCCGCCTTCCCGCCACGCCCCACCACACCGCTCTCCACCGGTGCACTGCTGGTCAACGGTCGTCACCAACCGCGCATCGGCCACGAGGTCACCCACGAGATGGCCTCCGCCGACCAGGTCGATCTGCTCTGCGCGTTCATCAAGTGGCACGGACTGCGCATCGTCGAGCCGGCCATCCGCGACCTGATCGGCCGTGGCGGCCGGCTCCGCGTCATCACCACGACGTACCTCGGCGCGACCGACCAGCGGGCCCTCGACCGGCTGGCCGAGCTCGGCGCCGACATCAAGATCTCCTACGAGACCCGGACCACCCGCCTGCACGCCAAGGCCTGGCTGTTCCGCCGTCGCACCGGCACCACCACCGCGTACGTCGGCTCGTCGAACCTCTCCAAGGCCGCGCTGGTCGACGGCGTGGAATGGAACGTCCGCATCTCGAACCTGGAACAGCCGCACGTCATCGACACGTTCACCGCGACGTTCGAGGACTACTGGAACGACCCGGCCTTCGAGGACTACGAGCCCGGCAAGGACGCCGACCGACTCCGGATCGCGCTGCGCGGGGAGCGCCCCGACGAGGCGCCCACCGAGATCGCGAACCTGGACGTGCGGCCGTACCCATACCAGGCCGAGATCCTGGCCGACCTCGACGCCGAGCGCAAAGTTCACGGCCGCTGGCGCAACCTCGTCGTCATGGCCACCGGCACCGGCAAGACGGTGGTTGCAGCGCTCGACTACCGCCGGCTACACCGGGAGAAGACGGTCGACTCGTTGCTCTTCGTCGCCCATCAGGAGCAGATCCTGCGGCAGAGCCTGGCGACGTTCCGGCAGGTGATGGGCGACGGCAGCTTCGGCGAGACGCTCGTCGGCGGTCGAGAGCCGCAGCACTGGCGGCACGTCTTCGCCTCCATCCAGTCGCTGCACCGGCGGGAGATCAACCCTGAGGCGTACGACATGGTCATCGTCGACGAGTTCCACCACGCGGAGGCGCCGACGTACGCCCGGTTGTTGGAGCGGCTGCGGCCGCGCGTACTCCTGGGGTTGACCGCGACGCCCGACCGCAGTGACGGCGGCGACGTGCGGCGGTGGTTCGACGGCCGCGCCGCCGTCGAGCTGCACCTGTGGGAGGCCCTGGAACGGCAGTTGCTGGCGCCGTTCCAGTACTTCGGGCTGCACGACGACGTGGACCTGTCGCAGCTGCGGTGGAAGCGCGGGCAGGGGTACGACCCCTCGGACCTGGACGGCGTCTACACCGGTAACCACGCACGGGCGCGGATGGTGCTGCGGGCGGTACGGGACACCGTCGACGTCGGGCGGATGCGGGCGCTCGGGTTCTGCGTGAGCATCGGGCACGCCGAGTTCATGGCGGACTGGTTCACCAAGCACGGCGTGCCGTCGGCGGCGATCACGTCCGGAGTCGGCCCCGCGGAGCGGCAGACACTCATCAAGGACTTCCGAGACGGCACGCTGCGGGTGTTGTTCACCGTCGACCTGTTCAACGAGGGTGTCGACCTGCCGATGGTCGACACGATCCTGATGCTGCGACCGACCGAGAGCGCCACGATCTTCCTGCAGCAGCTCGGCCGTGGCCTGCGCCTGGACGACGACAAGCCCTGCCTGACCGTGCTCGACTTCATCGGCGGGCAGCACGCCAACTTCCGCTTCGACCTGCGCTGGCGGGCCCTGACCGGGGTGAGCCGGCGGGCGATCACCGAAGCGGTACGGGATGACTTCCCGTCGCTGCCGAGCGGCTGCCACGTCCAGCTTGACCGGGTGGCGAAGGACATCGTGCTGGCCAACCTGAAGTCGGCGATGCCGACCTCGAAGACCGGCCTGACCCGAGAGCTGCGGCTGCTCGGCGACGTGAGCCTGGCCGAGTTCCTGCGCGAGGCCGGCGTGGAAATTGAGGACGTGTATCGGTCGGCGAGCATCGGCGGGTGGGCCGGGCTGCGGCGGCTCGCCGGGCTGGAGACCCCGCCAACCGGGCCGGACGATCGCGAGTTGGGCAGGGCGATCGGACGGATGCTGCACCTCGACGACCCGGAGCGGCTGGACTTGCTGGCTCGGGTGGCGGCCGGCGAGCGGCCGGAGGCCGGGCGGCTGTGGGACCTGCTGCACTTCGACCTCTGGGGGCCGAACGCGCCGCTCGCCGAGCGCGCGGAGCGGCTGTCCCGGCTCTGGGCCGAGCCGGTGCGCTGCGCAGAGCTGGGGCAGGTGGCGGAGGTGCTGCGCGACCGCATCCACCGGGTCACGGTGCCGGTTGACGGGCTGCCGCTACACGTGCATGCGCGGTACAGCCGCAACGAAGCGTGCGCCGCCTTCGGCATGCCCAACCCGGGCTCACTACGCGAAGGCGTCAAGTGGCTCCCAGACGCGCAGGCCGACCTCTTCTTTGTCACCCTGGTCAAGTCCGAGGAGCACTACTCCCCCACCACCATGTACGCCGACCGGGCCATCACCGAGACGCTGTTCCAGTGGGAGTCGCAGAGCACCACGTCGTCGGCGTCGGCGACCGGGCAGCGCTACATCAACCACGAGAAGCAGGGGTCGACGGTGCATCTCTTCGTGCGGGAAACCAAGGTTGCGGACCGTGATCTGGGAGCACCGGCTTACCTGTATGCCGGACCGATGACCTACCAGGAGCACAGCGGCGACCGACCGATGCGCATCATTTGGAAGCTTGCGCACGCGCTTCCCGCCGACGTCTACGCCGCCGCCCGCGCCATCGCCGCCTAAGGGGCGCAAGCTCGGTCACTACCGGTTGAGGCATGACCGGTCCACCGCCGCTATGCCTGCGTCACGCTCGCCGGCGCCGGCGGGGTGTGCGGCGCTGGCCGCTCGTCCCCATGCCCCGGCCACCACGCCTTGTGCCCGATCAGCGCCGTCAACGCCGGCACGAAGAACATCGACATGACGAACGCCGACAGCACAATGCCGATTGCCACAGCAAAGCCCATCTGCTGCAGGAACGAGATCGGCGCCAACATCAGCACCGCGAACGTCCCGGCGAGAATCAGTCCCGCTGCGGCCACCGTCGGCCCCGCATGCTCCACGCCGATGGCCGCCGCCTGGTGCGGCTCGTTGCCCTCCCGCGCCTCCTCCCGCAGCCGGGCGATCATCAGGATGTTGTAGTCGGTCCCGATCGCCACCACGAAGAGGTACAGGATGATCGGCAGTTGGAAGGTCACGCCGGGCTGGTCCTGTAGTCCCTGGAAGACGTAGACCGTGGCGCCCAGGGTGGCGGCGAAGTTGAGCAGCACCGCGATCACGAGGTAGATCGGCGCGACCAGGCTGCGCAGCAGCAGCGCGAGGATGAGCGCGATCAGGCCGGCCGCCACCGGCAGGATCACCGACAGGTCGCGGTTGTTCGCCGAGTTGATGTCCGCGAAGATCGCGGTGGTCCCGCCGACCAGCGCCCGGGTGCCGGGTGGGGCGGCGGCGTGCAGGGCGTCGCGCAGGTCGTCGCGGACGAGTGTGATCGCCTCGTTGGAGACCGGGTTCTCGTTGAGCAGCAGGCTGATCCGGACCACGCTCGGGTCGCTGCCGCGCTCCGGGGGCTGTGCCTGACCCACACCCGGGGCGTTCGCCGCGGCCGCCGCGAAGTCGGTGACCTGTTGGTCGGTGAGCGGCGTCCCGTTGCCGGTGGTCAGGTAGACCTCGGTGGGGGCGAGCGCACCGGCGGCGAACCCGCTCTGCAGGTCCTGCGCGGCCCTCGCCGACTCGGTGTCCTGCGGGAAGCCGGCGCTGAAGTCGTAGTCGGCCTTGTAGCCCAGCACGCCCGCGGCGAGCGCGACCAGCAGGGCACCGGAGGCCGCCGCGACGAGCGCCGGCCGGCGCCCGATGACCGTTCCGAGCCGGTGCGAGATGGTCGCCTTGGGGGGACGCTGCCATGCCTTGGACGGCCAGAAGACGTACCGGCCGAGCAGCGAGACGACCGCCGGGATGAGCGTGAGCGAGGTGACCAGCATGACGCCGACGGCGATCGCGAGCGCCGGGCCGAGGGAGCCGAAGAAGCCCAGCGAGGCGAGGAGCAGCACGAGGAACGCGACGATGACCGCTCCCGCCGCCGAGGTGATGACCTCGCCGACCCGCTGGACGGAGACGATCATCGCGGTGCGCTTGTCGTCGCCGGCGCGCAGCCGCTCGCGGTAGCGGAAGAGCAGGAACAGGATGTAGTCGGTGCCGATGCCGAACAGCACGATCAGCAGGATCGTCTGCAGGTCCTGGCTGACGGTGAGATCGAACGCCTTACCCGCGGCGGCGACGAGCCCGGTCGTGACGCTCATGACGACGCTGATGACGACGATGGGCAGCAGCGCGGCGATGGGGCTGCGGAAGATGACCAGGATCAGTCCGATGATCAGGATGATCGTCGCGATGCCGACCACGGAGAAGGCGTCGTTGAAGGTGTCCTCGTTGTCGACGAAGCTCGCCACGTCGCCGGCCACGCCCGCGGTCAGCCCGCTGCCCGCAAGCTCCGGGCCGATGGCGGCCCGCACATCGCGTACGGCGTCGAGCAGCGCCGGGTCGTCCGGGGCGGGGGCGTCGAGCCCGACGTTCACCACCTGCACCGACTTGTCCGGCGCCACCGCCTGCGGACCGGTCAGGTAGCCGGACGTGTGCGGGATGTTCTCGGCCTTGAGCGACTGGGCGAGCTGGCCCACCTTCGCCTCGTCCGCCGGCGTGAGCGGCTGCCCGTCGGCGCGTTTGACCACGATGATCGCCGTCGCGGTGGCCGCCTGCGGGAATGCCTTCTGGCCGAGTTCGGTGGCCTGCACCGACTCGTAGGAGCGGGGCAGGAAGCTCTCCTGGTCGGCGGAGGTGATGTCGCCCAGCGACGGTGCGGTGAAGATGATGGCGAGCGCCGCGAGCAACCAGCCGGCGATCACCCACCACGCCCTGCGCACGACGAATCTGCCCAGCCGCTCGAACATGGAATCCCCCGTGTTTCGGCCCAATCGACGTTCGGGCCCCTTGGGCGCCCGCTCGTCACGCTGCCGGGCATCCTTCGCTACCCGCTGTGCAGCCTACTGCCGCCGGGCAATCCTTTTCGGATGCTCGCCGTAACGCGAACCGCGTGCCGTATGGTCGGCCGCCGGCCTGGAACTCGGAATTCCTCCACTGTGGGATCATGGCGGCTCGTGTGCGCGATCTTCGCGCCTGAACATTGGAGGACTGTGTGCGCCGATTCGCGCGACGGCTGGCCATCTCGATTCTCTCCGCGACTGTTGCGTCGGTGACGCTCGCGTCACCCGCACAGGCCGCGACGAATCCGTTCACGGCGGCACAGGCCTGCAACAACGACTTCGGTGGCTCGTGGGCCTACGCCAGCGACGGCCACCGGTCGATCTACGCGTCGAACGGCACCAAGGTGGGCGACGTCTACCTGATGTACAACAGCTCCAGCGGGTACAACTGTGTCGCCACCCTCAAGCGGGTGTCCGTCGGCTCGACGACCGGGGTGTCCGCCGGCATCCGGGTGGAGGGCGGTTCCTGGGTCTACGACTCCGGGAGCTACAAGTACTACGCCGCGATCCAGCGCTCCGCCCGGGACAAGTGCGTGATGTACAGCGGCGAGGTCCTCTACGGCACCAGCTGGCAGGGCGCCGGCCGGTCCAGCTGGGGCAACTGCGGCTGAGCTGCCCGCAGGCCCCCGACTGCCCGGCGGGGCGCGGCGTCACCGCTTCCAGCGGCTCGCCGTCGCCCCGCCGGTCGAGCGGACAGCGGCGGGGTCGTTATGTCCGCCGCCGCCCGGCCCATCGGCGGCCGGGTGAACGATCCACTTGGTCGGCGGTCGTCGGGGAGACGGGATCGAGGTTCAGCTGAACCGGCGGCCCTCGTCCCGCCGGAAGGCCCAGACCGCGATGCCGGCCAGCACGACGATCCAGACGACCAGCATGACGATCGAGATGGGTCGCGCCGAGTACTCGCCGACCGCGCCCCACATCAGCTCCACCGCACCCCGGGTGGGCAGGTACGGGCCGACCGTCTCGATGAAGCTCGGCGTCTGCTCGGGCCCACCGAAGAACAGGCCACCGCCGAACGCGAACGAGAAGAAGACGATCTGCGCGACGGCGATCGCGGCCTTGCTGGGCAGCGAGTATCCGATGGCGAGGCCCATCAGCGTGAACGGCACCGAGATGACGAGCACGGTGCCGAGCGCGGCGAGGAAGGCCAGCGGGGTGATCCGGGCCTCGGTGAGCACGGCGGCGATGACGACGACGGGGATCAGCGAGAGGAACGTCATCGCCAGGCCGGCGAGGATCCGGCCGGCGAACCGGGGAAACGCACCGGCGGGCAGGGTCCGCATGTACGGGTCCCACGGCTGCTGCCGGTCCTCGGCGACGCCGATCCCGTACTGGAAGATGTTGGCGCTCATCACGGCGAAGGTCACCATCGACGCGGTGGCGTAGGTGGCGACGACCGGGTCACCGCCGGCGAACGGTACGACGAAGAACAGCATCGACGCCGCGGGAAAGAACGCGCTGCCGATCACCGCGATCGGGATGCGCAACGTCTCCAGGAGCTGGTACCTGGTGTGGACGAGGGTGAGCTGCATGAGGGGGCTCCCTGGCGGGGGTCGGCGGCTGTCAGGCGGCGATCGGGTTGGTGGCGGCGTCGGGCCCGGCGGCGGTGATGGTCAGGAAGGCCTCCTCCAGCGAGGTCGGCCGGATCTCCAGACCGCTGAAGGCGACGCCCGCGCCGACCAGTTCGCGGACCAGCTGGTCGGAGTCGGTGGTCAACAGGTGGATGCAACCGCCGTCGCGCTCGGTGCGGACCACGTTGGACAGCTCCGGCAGGTCGTCGGCGACCAGGCTGACCCGGCGTACGCCGACCACGTCGCGGACTTCCTCGACGGTGCCGTCGGTGAGCAACCGCCCCTGGCCGATCACCACGACCCGCTTGGCGAGGGCCTCGATCTCCTCCAGGTAGTGGCTGGTCAGCAGCACTGTCCCGCCCTCGGCGTGGAAGACCCGGATGGCGTCCCACAGGGCCCGGCGGGCCTCCACGTCCAGGCCGGTGGTCGGCTCGTCGAGGAAGACCAGTTGGGGCCGGCCGACGAAGGCCAGCGCGACCGCCAGGCGCCGCTTCTGCCCGCCGGACAGGCCACCGGTCTGCCGCCTGACCAGGTCGGCGATGCCGAAGCGGTCGAGCAGTTCGCCCTTGCCGAGCGGGTCCGGGTAGTGGGCCGCGGTGAAATCGACGACTTCACCGACCCGCAACGTCGGGGGTAGTCCGGTCTCCTGCGGGGTCACCCCGATCCGCCGCCGCCGCTGCGGGTCGCGGGGATCACCGCCGAACAGTTCGACCCGACCCGAGGTGGGCCGGCGCAGCCCGACCAGGAGGTTCAGCAGGGTGCTCTTGCCGGCGCCGTTCGGTCCCAGCATGCCCACCAGCTCGCCGGCCTGGATGTCGAGGTCGACGCGGTCGAGTGCGACGACGTCGCCGAACCGGCGGGTGGCCTGCGCGGCGCGGGCGAGAATCATGACGACTCCTTGCTCTGCGGTGGGTTGGTGGTGCCGGTCGTGGCGGGTTCGAGCAGGGCCCGCAGTGCCGCACAGTAGTCCCCGCCGGCTCGAAGGGGTGAACCTTGCTAACGCCGCGCGGCTCAGGCACCGGCAGGGCGCGCCGGGTGCGGAGTACCGGACGTCGGAACCAGGGAGTGGAACGCGGTCCGGTAGGCGGTGGGGCTCACGCCCACGTGCTTGTGGAAGTGCCGACGCAGGGTGGTCGCGGTGCCCAGGCCACAGCGGGTCGCGATCTGCTCGACCGACGCGTCGCTACGTTCGAGAAGTTCCTGCGCCCGGGCGATCCGCTGCTGGTGCAGCCAGGCGAGCGGGCTGAGCCGGAGTTCGGCCCGCATCCGGCGGGCGAGGTGGCGGCTGCTGAGCCCGGCCTCGCGGGCCAGGTCCGGCACGGTGAGCGGCTGGTCCAGACGGCTGCGGGCCCATTCCAGCATGGCGCCGAGCCGGTCCGGGTTGTCGGGCGCGGCCGGTGGGGCGATGAACTGCGCCTGGCCGCCGGCCCGGTGTGCGGGTACGACCATCCGCCGGGCGAGGTTGTTGGCGGCCGCGGTGCCGAAGTCGCGGCGGACCAGGTGGAGGCACAGGTCCAGGGCCGCCGTCTTGCCGGCGGAGGTGAGCACCTGCCCGTCGTCGGTGTAGAGGACGTCGGCGCGCACGTCGACCAGGGGATGCTGCCGGGCGAGGTCGTCGGCGTGCATCCAGTGGGTGGTGGCGCTGCGACCGTCGAGCAGGCCGGCGGCGGCGAGCACGAAGGCGCCGGTGCAGAGCGAGGCGATCCGCACACCGCGCCGGTGCGCCCGGGCCAACGCCTCCAGCAGGCCCGGGTCCGGTGGTGCGTCGGGGTCGTCGGTGGAGGGGACGACGACGCTGTCGGCGCGGACCAGTTCGTCGAAGCGCGCGGTCCGCGCGTCCGGGAGCCACCGGTTCGGCCGCCCGTCCGGGGTGCACACGACCAGGTCGTACCAGTCACCGGCCGGTGAGAGCTCGGACCGGTCCACGCCGAAGATCTCGGCGGCGATGGCCGCCTCGTAGAGCATCGTGGTCTCGTGCAGGACGAGCGCGACCCGGTGCATGTCCGAAACTGTACGGCAGCCGTCAGATCGGACGCTGGTGGCACCCGGCACAAGTGTTGACCATGGAGACATGAACGAGATGGGACGGGTGCTGGTCTACGGCGCCAACGGTCACACCGGCCGCTTCGTGGTCGACGAACTTCTCCGCCGCGGCCTGACGCCGGTGCTCTCAGGTCGCAGCGCGCCGGCACTGGAGGCGCTCGCCCGTGCGCACGGTGGGCTCGAATGGCGATCGTGGCCGCTGGCGGACGGTGCGCCACCGCCGGCGCTCGACGACATCGATGTGGTCGTCAACTGCGCCGGGCCCTTCCTGGACACCGCCCTGCCGGTGGCGACCGCGGCGGTGGCGGCGGGTGCGCACTACCTGGACGTGACGGCCGAGCAGGCGGCGGTGCAGGCGGTGTACCGCGAGTTGGCCGATCCCGCCCGCTCGGCGGGGGTCGGTGTGGTGCCCGCGATGGCGTTCTACGGCGGTCTCGCCGACCTGCTCGCCACGGTCGCCACGGGCGGTTCGGCCCACGATTCCGCGCCGGTGGACGAGATCACGGTCGCGATCGCGCTGGACAGGTGGTGGCCGACCGAGGGCACTCGCGCGACCGGCCGGCGCAACACCGTCCGTCGCCTGGTCGTGAACGACGGGCGGCTCGCGCCCCTCGCCGAGCCGGCGCCGGAGAGCACCTGGCGGTTCCCGGAGCCGTTCGGGGAGCAGCGCATGGTCGGCCTGCCGTTCTCTGAGGTCGTCACCATCGCCCGTCACCTACCGGTGGGTGACCTGACCTCCTACCTCAACACCGCCTCGCTCAGCGACCTGCGGGACCCGGCGACACCGGCACCGGTGGCCACCGACGAGTCGGGACGGTCCGCCCAGCGGTTCGCCGTCGAGGTGGTCGTGCGCCGGGGTGGCCAGGAGCGGAGGATCGCCGCGTCCGGCCGCGACATCTACGCCGTCACCGCACCCATCGTCGTCGAAGGCGTCGTCCGGCTCCTCACCGGTCGTACGCTCACGACCGGCGTGGCCGCCCCCGGTGAGATCTTCGACGCCGGGGAGGTGCTGGCCGTCCTCGCCGCCGGCCCGCTCCGCATCGCGGTCGGTGACACGTCCGCTGTTTGACGCACCATGCGACGTGACACGTCGTTCGCCGCCAGGATCCGACAGACACGCTCGCACCGTCATGCGATTCTCCACAGCGACCCCTCACGAGGATCGAGGTACGGGCGTGGAGCTGCACAGAAGCCGCGATCTGCTGGTCATGGGCGGCTGGTTCGCGGCATGCAGCGTGCTCGTGCTGGTGTGCGGCTCCGCCGCCGGGTCCGGCACCGCGGCGATCCTCGGCGGCCTCGGGCTGGTGATCAGCGGCGCGATCGCCGTCCGCGAGCTCAGGCCGTTCCGGTTCCACATCGGCGCGGAGGGGCTGACCCTGCGAGTCTCCGGGGTCAACCGGCTGGTGTCCTGGGCCGAGATCGACGCGATCATTCTCGACGTGCCGGTGCCGGCCGCCGGTCACGACAAGCCGGCATCCCCGACGTTGCTGCTGGTACCGGCCGGGTCGACCATCGATCGTCCGCTGGACGGCACGAGCCCGCTGGACGGGCGGAGGGCTCTGGTCCTGCTCGGCCTCAACCGGGTCCGTGAGCCGGCGGACGAGGTGGCGACAGCCCTGGCCCGCTTCGCCGGAGGCCGGTTCACGGATGCGCGGCAGCTCCGCCGGGCGCGCGAGGGTACCGAGGCCCAGTAGGGCAGGGGGAGCCGGCCATCACATCCGGCTCCCCCGCGTACGCCCTTGTCAGACCGCCTTCGGTCCCTCGTACGCCCGGCGGACGTCGACCTCGACGTCCAGCCCGAAGTCGGTGAAGATGCCGGCGAACCGCTTCGACCACTCCACCGCCTCATCCTTCGACCGCACCTCCAGCAGGGCGAAGCCGGCTATCAGTTCCTTCGTCTCGGTGAACGGCCCGTCGGTGTAGCGCATCTCGGAGATTCCTCTCAGGACAGGTCGCGGAGGCGGGCGGACACGGCCGTGAGCCAGCCGAAGATGAGGGCCGAACCGGCGGCCATCCGGACGCTGATGCTGCCCTGGTCGGGCCAGGCCATCACGACGACGGTGGCCAGCGCCACCAGCACCGAGAAGACCGCCCAGCGACGGCCGAGGCGGGGACCCAGGACCAGGCAGGCGATGGTGAGCGACCCGAAGGACAGCATCGCCCCGACGCCGTGCCCGACCGAGTGCCAGCTCATCGTGTCGGGCGAGCCTTCGGGAGCGCCCGCCGGCCAGCCCATGCTCGGGTCGGCGGTCAACACCCCGGCCACGACCATGCCGACGCCGGCCACCGCCACCAGCGCCGGGCCCCACGTGCCGCCCGGGCGGCCGCGCAGGGCCCGGCGCAGGCCGGCGGCACCGGCGAGGGTCAGCAGCCCGGCGAGGACGAAGTTGGCGATCTGGATCCAGCCGTGGTCGCCGAGAGCGAGCAGGCTGAGCGGTTGCCGGCTGAAATCGAAGCCGTCCCGGGTGAACACCTGGGCGAACGACACGGCCAGGAAGAACGGCCCGGCCGCCATGCCGGCGGCGAGCAGGGCCGGGGTCGGTACGCCGGCCCGGGTCGACGTCAACGTCGTACTGGTCATCTCGAGCTCCTCGTCGGTGGGTCCTCACTGACGCGTCGATCAGGCCGAGCGGGATCCGACATCCCTCCTCAAGATTCTTCGGCGCCCTTGTGCCGCCGTGCCATGCTTCCCACGACGGCCCCTCAGGAATCGAGGTACGCGCGTGGAACCGCCCCTGGACCGACCGGTGTTCGAGACACCGACCTTCACAAGCGGATTGCGTGGGTACGACAAGCGCCGGGTGGACGAGCTGATCGGGCGATGCGTGGACGCGCTGAACTCCGACCAGGCATCGCGTATCGAGCAGGCCAAGACGGAATTGGACCGCGAGCGCGGCAAACTGCCCTTGGCTCTGAGGGGATATGACCGCGGTCAGGTCGACGGGATGTTGGAGCGGCTCTCGGCCGTACTCGGGCATCTTCTGCCCGACTCGTGACAGGGGTGCGGACGCGACCGTCCGCACCCCTGCACGGTCAGCCCTCCGGGAACTCGAAGACCCGGCGGACGTCGACCTCGACGTAGACACCCTCCTCGATGAAGAGGTTGACGAACCGCCGCCCCCACTCCATCGCCTCGTTCTTGTCGCGTACCTCCAGCAGCGCGAACCCGGCGATCAGCTCCTTGGTCTCGGTAAACGGCCCGTCGGTGACGGTCACCTTGCCCTTGTCGGCGGTGATCCGGCCGGACTCCTTGCTGCTCTTCTCCAGGCCCTCACCGGCGAGGAACACGCCGGCCTTCTGCGCCTCCTCGATGAAGGCGCCCATCCGCTCGATGAACTGGGGACTCGGGTCGAAGGCGAGAGGCTCGTTCTCGTCGAGCTTGTGCATCAGCATGTAGCGCATCTCAGGATTCCTTCCAGGTCTCGGACACCATCTCGGGCTGTCACTGACGCGTCGATCGGGTCGGGCCGGATCCGACATCCGCTGCCAAGATTTTTACGAGCCGCACGCGGCGGCCCGGTCGAGCAGCAGCGCCCGCTCCCGGGCGTTGCCGGCGAGCGAGGCCGCGCGCTCGAACTCCCGCCGCGCCTCGTCCTGCCGTCCCAGCTTGGCGAGCAGGTCGCCGAGCACGCTCGGCAGCAGGTGGTACTGCGCCAGCGCCGGCTCGTCCGCCAGCGCCCGGGCGATCTCCAGGCCGGCGGCGGGCCCGTCGGCCTGGGCGACGGCGACCGCCCGGTTCAGCTCCACGACCGGCGAGGGCACCAGCCGGGCCAGCTCCGCGTAGAGGGTCGCGATCCGCGCCCAGTCCGTCTCCCCGGGGGTACGCGCCCGCGCGTGACACGCCGCGACCTCGGCCTGGATCGTGTACGGGCCGGTCTGGGCGCCGCCGACGGCACCGGTGCCGGGCGAGCGGGCCCGGTCGAGGGCGGCGAGCCCGCGGCGGATGAGCAGCTGGTCCCAGCGGGTGCGGTCCTGGTCGTTGAGGAGGATGGGCTCGCCGTCGGGGCCGGTGCGGGCGTGGACGCGGGACGCCTGGATCTCCAGCAGCGCGGCGAGGCCGTGCACCTCGGGTTCGTCGGGCATCAGCCCCTGGAGTTGCCGGGCCAGGCGCAGGGCCTCCTGCACGAGGGTGGGGCGCATCCAGTCGTCGCCGGCGGTGGCCGCGTACCCCTCGTTGAAGATCAGGTAGACGACCTCCAGCACCGAGCCGAGCCGCTCGGCGCGCTCGGCCGGTCCGGGGGCCTCGAAGGGAACGCGAGCGGCGGCGAGGGTGGCCTTGGCTCGGGTGATCCGCTGGCCGACGGTGGACTCGGTGGTGAGGAAGGCGCGGGCGATCTCGCCGGTGGTGAGGCCGCCGACGAGCCGCAGGGTGAGCGCGGCCCGCGCGATCGGCGAGAGCACCGGATGGCAGGCCACGAAGATCAGCCGGAGCAGGTCGTCCTCGATGCGGTCCTCGAGCGCGGCGTCGAAGTCGGGGGTGACCTGCTCGTCGAGGTCCCGGCCGAGCGCGGCCACCACCCGCTCCCCGGTCTGCCGGCGGCGCACCGCGTCGATCGCCCGCCGCTTCCCCACGGTCGTCAACCACGCGCCGGGATTGGCGGGTACGCCCTCGCGCGGCCACGATTCGAGTGCGGCGACCAGCGCGTCCTGGGCCAACTCCTCGGCCTGGCCGACATCGCGGACGATCGCGGCGATGCCGGCGACCACCCGCCCGGCCTCCAACCGCCACACCGCCTCGACGGTGCGCCGTACCTCGGACTCGCTCATCCGCACATGACAGCAGTCGGGGCCACCGTGCCGCCACCATCCCCCGGCGCGTCGGCTGTCAGCGATCACTCGGAAGCGGACCGTCCGGCCGCTGGCGAAAGGACCGGAATGGTTGCCTCGCGGCGATTTAAGTTTCGCTTAGCGAGCCTGCCCACAGCTGGGGAAGATCGGTACCTTGCCCGGATGCGACACCTCAGAACCGTGATCGCCGCAATTCTCGTGGGCCCGCTGTCGTGGCTCCTGTTCGCCGCCGGCCAGGACCGGTCGGCCCGGGCGTTCGCGGACGCGGCCGACGGCGGCGTGCCGGACGGTGGCGACCTCCTCCGCCCCCTGCTGGTACTGGCGGCCGCCGGGATCCTGCTCGGGCTCATCGCCACGCTCCGGATCTCCCCGCTGGGCGCGGCGCTGGCCGGGTTGATCTACTCGGCGAGCTACCTGGTCCTGCTGGTCAGCCCGGGCCTGGTGACGACCGTGTTCGACCACACGCTGACCCTGGCCGGCTACCAGGTGGATCTGATGGCTCCGGTACGGAACGGCACGTCACTGCTGGTGGGCTCGCTGCTCCTCGTCGGCGTCGTGAGCATCCGCCGCTGGCGGCGCTGGCCGGAGCCGGCCGCCGACGCACCCGCGACGCTGACCCCGGACGAGATCATCCCGGCCGTGCCCGACAAGGACCGCCCGGTGGGCGTGGACGGTCTCGGCCTGGGCCAACCTGGCCGGGCACCGGAACCGGCACCCGAGCCGGTTCCGGCCGGTGGTCCGGGCTGGGCCGGTCGCTCCGACTGGTCCCACCTGCTCTCGGACGACGCCAGGGGCAGGCCGGCCGGGTCCCCGAACTGGACGCGCCAACCCTCCCCATGAGCCGCTGACGGCGCGATTCATCCAGAGTCAGCGGCTGGGACGGGGGTGCGGGCATCGGGGCCCGCACCCCCGTCGTCGTCAGGCGAGGCGACGGATCCGGCGGACGGCGAGGACGATCAGCAGCGCCGCGAGGGCGACGAAGATGCCCGTCTCGATGGTCTGGAACAGCCAGTAGCGGCTGCCCGGCTGGTAGAGCTGCCAGTTGTACGCGCCCGGCCCGAGCCCGAGGTCGGCGCCGCAGGCCCGGCCGTCCGGGCCGGTGGCGCCCGGCGGGCAGAACACCTGCGCGTTGGGCGCGACCAGCTTGCCGGAGGCATCGCGGACACCGTTGGCGAGAAGCCAGTCCCCGTTGATCCGGCCCGGTTCGCCGGTGGCGCCCCGCACGGGGAAGGTGAGCTCCTCGGCGGGCAGGTAGCGGGGCCGCGCCAGCACGCCCACGGCGACGCGTACGCCGACGAAGCCGACCAGCGTCGCGGCCATCGCGGGGAGCATGCGGGGCCAGACGGTGCCGGCGAAGACGCCCAGCGCGACGGCGAAGAGGGTGTACCCGATCGGTGCCACGCCCTGCATGTCGAAGAAGAAGGCGTCGAACCGGCCCTGCTCCCACCCCTGGTTGAGCGGGACCATCCACCAGACCACGCCGAGGCCGTACGCCACGGACGCGATCAGCGCGGCGGTGCCGACGAGCCCGAACTTGACCAGCGCCCAGTGCCGCCGGCTGACGCCCTGGGTCCAGACGAGGCGGTGCGTGCCCTGCTCGACCTCACGGGCGACCAGCGGGGCACCCCAGAACAGGCCGACGATCAGCGGTAGGGCCAGGAACAGCACGCCGACCAGGTTGAGGATGTCGTACTGGTCGTAGAACTGGTTGAAGGCCCGGTGGCAGGTCTCGCCGAGACCGGGTCCGGCGCCGATCTCCCGGAAGCGGGTCACGCAGTCGGGCAGCCCATAGTCGTCGTAGGCGTTGCGCATGGCCAGCCCGGTGGCGGCCATGAACGCCCCGAGGACCGCGAGCGCGGCCACGGCGAAGAACGCCTCTCGGCGGTGCTGCCGCCAGGTCAGCCAGATCATGCCGGCACCCCCCACGCCTCGTGGCTGGCCTTCGTGTCGCCGTCGGCGAGGTGCGCCAGGATGACGTCCTCCAGGGTCACGTCGCGCTCCGTCCACCGCGGATCGGTGACCGGCCCGTCGATGCGGACCAGCAGGGTGGACTGCCGGTCGGTGTGGCTGGCCCGGACGATCTCCGCGACACCGGCGACCGGGGACCCGTCGTGTCGGGGGCCGACCAGCCGCCGGTGCGCGACGACCAGGTCGTCGACCGGGCCGGCGAGCCGCACCTGGGCCGCGTTCAGCACGATCACGTAGTCGCAGACCCGCTCCACGTCGGCCAGCAGGTGCGAGGAGAGCAGCACGCTGGTGCCGGTGTCGGCGACGCTGCCCATCAGGGTCTGGAGGAACTCCCGCCGGGCGAGCGGGTCGAGGCTGGCCACCGGTTCGTCGAGCAGCAGCAGCCGGGGCCGCTTGGCCAGGGCCAGGGCGAGCGCGACCTTGGCGCGCTGCCCGCCGGAGAGCCGGCCGACCGGCTTGTCCGGCGGGATGCCGAGGTCGGCCAGGCGGGCGCGGGCGAGCGCGGCGTCCCACCGCCGGTTCAGCTTGCCGACGTCTCGGCGATGCCGAGCGCGTGGTGCACCCGACCGCGCAGCAGCAGGTACTGCTCGCGCAACCGCGCCGGGGCACCCGGTGGCGGATCGACGACCACCGGCTCCTGCACGATCTCGTCGGCGCTGAACTGCTCGCGGGTGAGGTCGACCTCGATTCCGCCGTCGAGGCGGTTCCAGTAGTGCACGCCCTGCCGCGTCCCGTCGCGCCGCAGGACCGGCCCGAGCAGGAGCTCCCCGCCGACCAGTTCCCGCAGGACCAGGGCGGTCACGCCGCACTGCCCGCGCGCCGGGTTGGCGGGCGACCAGTCCGGCAGATCCACCGGGTCGCAGGTGTCCGGCGACCACGCCGCCCGGATCGCGCGCTCGACCTCGGCCAGGGACGTCAGAACCATGGCGCGATGCTGCCAGGCGGGTACGACAGGCTCAGCCCGGCCGGTCAGCGGTCGGGGTGGCGTCCACGCCGGGGCCGCTCACCGGACCGGTCATCACGGCGCCCACGATGCCGACCAGCGCGGCGAGCAGGATCGCGCCGAGCGCGATGGCGACGCTCAGGAGGATCTTCCGCGGCCCCCGACCGCCGCACTCGTTCCGCCGGCGGGTACGGGTGCCGGCGGCGGACCGGGCGGGCGCGGGCCGGGGCGGTGTCCGCACGAACGAGGGCCCGGAGACTCCCCCACCCGGCTGTCCGCGTACCCGGTCGCCGAGCCCGGACGCCGCCGGCGGGCCGGAAGCCGGCTGGCCGGGGTCGCGGCCGGGGAACGCGACGAAGCCCCGGACCAGCGAGGCGCTGCGGAAGTGGTCCTCGGCGGCGCAGTGCAGGCACACGTCGTCGGCCGTGGACCGGCCGCAGCCCGGGCACTGGCCGGCACGACCCCCTGCCCCGTCCCAGCCGGGGCGGCTGTCATCGGTGGAACCGGTCACCTCGTCCTCACCAAACACGGGCCCGGGACCGTCCGGCACGACCCGCTCGTCCCGCGTACGGTACTAAGACCGGTGTCCCCTCGCCACGCGTGAACCGGCATCCGGGACCGGCGCCGCCGGGCGGTGGCCGGCCGAACCGCCACCGTCCACCATGTGCGCCACAGCTACCGCACGGCGGCCCAGCTCCCTACCGTGTCGATCGTGAACGTCTTCGACGAGGTGAACTGGGCGGCGCGCCGGGCGGGCCGATACCGCGGCCTGCACCAGGAGCCGGGCGGGCTGGGGTTGAGCGTCGGCTACCTGATCTTCTGCGGCGTCGGCATCGTCGGGTACCCGTACCTGTCCGACGTGCAGAAGATGGTCGACTTCCTGCTGCTGTCCTTCGCGACGGTGCCCGCGGTGATGATCGGGCTGAACCGGACGCCCGCCGGGCACCGGAAGCCCTTCTGGTTCCTGCTCGCCGCCCTGGTCAGCTTCAACGCCAGCAACGTGGCCTGGTACTGGTACGTCTTCGCGATGCGCCTCCCGAGCGGTGACGGCACGGTCGTGGGGATCTTCGCGGCGCTGGCGCAGGTGTTCATGTTCGCCGGGGCGATCACGATCGTCGTACGGCGCGGGCGCGACGACGTGGGCGGGCTGATCGACGCCACGATCGTGTCCATGGTGGCCGGTGGGGTGCTGTGGAACTTCCTGCTCCTGCCGCACCTGCGGGACGTCGACGCCCCGGCCATGACGCAGATCTCGACCTGCGTGATGGTCTTCATGCTGACCGGCATCTTCGGGTGCCTGGTCCGGCTGCTGCTGACCGCCCGGGAGTTCATCCCGGCGCTGTGGTTCCTGCTCACGGCGATGGGGTTCTCCCTCGTCGGGGTGGTCAGCGTCGCGCTGGTCGTCGTCCCCGGGTCGAGCGACCGGCCGGCGTACACGGACATGGCGTACCTGGCGGGCTACACGGCGGTCGGGTTGACGGCCCTCGCCCGGTCGGTCGTCCGCCTGCTCCAGCCCGGGCCGGCGCCGACCGACGAGCTGAGCAAGGAGCGGTTGATCTTCCTCGGGCTCGCGCTGTGCGCCATGCCCGCCGTGGGCAGCGCCAGCGAACTGCTCGGCCGGGACGTCGACACGGCGCTGCTCGCGGTCAACACCGCCGCCGTGACACCGCTGGTCATGCTGCGGATCTGGAACGTGTGGTCGGAGCGGGTACGCGTCCTGCGCTACCAGGCGAGCGTCGACCCGGTCACCAACCTGCCGAACCGGGCGGAGTTCCTCCGACGCCTGGACGCCGCCCTGGCGGCGGGTCGCCGGGTGGTGGTGCTCTTCTGCGACCTGGACGGGTTCAAGACCGTCAACGACCGGTACGGCCACGCCACGGGCGACCAGGTGCTGGTGGACATGGCCGGGCGGCTGCGCGGCTGCGTCCGCCCCGGCGACACGGTGAGCCGGTTCGGCGGCGACGAGTTCGTCATCCTCGGCCTGGACGCGCAGCGGGACGACGCGACGGAGTTGTGCCGGCGGATCGAGCGGGTCTTCCGCCCGCCGTTCATCGTCGCCGGTGGGCCGGTGCGCCTGGGCGCGAGCATCGGCGTGGCGTGGAACGACCGGCCCGAGGACGGCGAGCGGCTGATCCGGCGCGCGGACGCCGCGATGTACACCGCGAAGCAGGACCGGCGCGCCGGCCCCGGCCTGCAGATCTGCCTCGCCACGTCGGAGCGTGTCACACCCCGGTCGTAGCGTGCGCCCGTCAAAGTCCCATCGCCGACGAGGAGCCGTCATGCTCGACCATCTCGGGATCCAGGTGCGTGACCTGCCCGCCAGCCTCGCCTTCTACGACGCCGTCCTGGCCCCGCTCGGGGCCCGCCGCATGATGGAGTTCCCGGGAGCGGTCGGGTATGGCAGCAGCGCCCCCGACTTCTGGCTCAGCCCGCTGGACGGCGAGGCGCAGGGCGTCGAGGCGCACATCGCGTTCACCGCGGCGGACCGCGCGGCGGTGCAGGCGTTCCACGACGCGGCCGTGGCGGCCGGCGCCGAGGTGCTGCACGCCCCGAAGCTCTGGCCGGAGTACCACGCGACCTACTTCGGCGCGTTCGTGCGCGACCCGGACGGCAACAACGTCGAAGCGGTCTGCCACAAGCCGGAGTAGGGCGGGTCTCCCCCGCCGGTGCGGCGGCCAGGAACGCCGCCGGTGTCGCGGCGGACGTTCCTGGACACCGACTAGCGCGTCGACGGCGACCGCCGGCCCGGCTGAGGCGTGAGCGTGGTCGGCGTCGGCGGACGCTCGACCGGCCCGGGCGACGACGTCGGCGTCGGCGAGCCGTCGACCGGGCCGGTCACGTCGCTGACCACGACCGGGCTCGGTGTCCCGGCCGGGACGGTCGGGGTGAGCGTCCGGCCGACGGCGAACGTGACGGCGACGACCGCCGACGCGGCCAGCGCCGCCGCGGCGGCGGCGAGCCGGCGGTCGTGCAGGCGGGCGGTCACCGGTGCCTCGGCGGGTGCGGCGAGCGGCGGCGCGACCGGTCGGGCGCGCAGGTGGGCGGCGACCAGGTCGTCGAGGCAGGCGGCGACGGCGTCGCGGTTGCCGAGGCCGTCGGCGAAGGCGAGAGTGAGGTAGAAGCGCAGGTTCAGCGCGGCCGGCGGCGGCGCGAGCAGCCCCGCCAGCGGGGTCCCGTCCTTCGTGTGCAGCAGGGTCAGCGGGGCGCGCGGGTGGTGCGCCGGGCCGGCCAGGTCCGCGTACCACCAGATCCGCTGGCGGTGCCGCCCGAGGAACACCACCCGGCGGTCGGTGACCACGGCGGTGCCGGCGTCGACCACCCGGAGGCCCGGCGGCAGGGGGCGGCCCGGCGCGTCGGTGCCGGCCGGGTCGACGGCCAGGCCGGGTGCGGGCAGGCCGGCGAGGTTGCGGGCCGTGACCTCGACCAGTTCCACCTTCGGGAGTACGCGGTAGACGACCTCGCCGCGGCCCAGGTGCACGACGGGCGCGTCCGGCGGCAGGCTGCACCCGAGGAAGCAGGTCGCCTCGACCCGCAGCCGGGTCAGCTCGTCGGCGCGGCGACGCCACGCCTCGGCGTCACCGGCGTGGGCCCGCCGCCGCCGGTCGTTCTCCCGCTCAGCCCACCGGACCCGCCACGGCGGTCGCGGCGCAGCAGGGGGTGAGGTCGCCGTCACGCACAGTACAACGTTTCACATCCCGCCCGGACACGCCCCGGCCGGTCAGCGGACCGGGTCGTGGGTGCCGCACGGGACGTCGGGTCGGCAGCGCCGCAGCCGGTCGGCCGCCATCCGCCCGCCCACGGCGAGGCCGTGCCGCTCGACCGCGGCCAGCCCGTACGCGCTGCACGTCGGGGTGTAGCGGCACTGCCCGGGCCAGCGGTGCGACAGCCAGCGCCGGTACCCGAGGATCGCCGCCCGCCCCGCCCGGTCCACCAGCGACAGTGGCCGGCCGGCAGCGCCGTGTATGGGAGCGGTCGCGGGCACGCCACCTCCCGGCGGATCAGCGCCGGAAGGTACGGCGGACGCCGCCGTACGCGCGGCACGCCCGAGGGCTGCCGCCGGCGAGGCTGACCGACCCGTCCCGGCACTGCACGAGGTACCCGCGTCCGGCCCAGAACTCGGGCACGCAGTCGAACCAATCGCACACCTCGGCCGCGGGCCGGCGGATGCGGGTGCCGCTGCAGAAGCCGTACCCCATCGGGTTGGCCGGCGCCCCGCACAGCTCGTCGTCCGACGGCGGTGACGAGGGAGCGGGCGGTGACGAACGCGCGGGCGACGGGTCCTCGCGGCGCGGCGTCGGCGACACGGCGGCCTCGACCGGCGCGGCGGTGGTCATGGTGGGTGCCGGCGTGGCGGCGACCGCGACCTCGGAGCGGCCCGGATCCGACGGGTCGGTCTCCAGCAGCGCCACCGGCACCAGCAGCGCGATGCCGGCGGCGATGGCCACGGTCCGCCGGCCGCCGGGCACGAATCCGCTCAGCCGCGCCTGGGCGGGCGTGGCGATGGCCGGCCGAAACGGCTTGAGCTGCTCGTGCTCGGCGATCGCCTCGTCGAGCTGGGCGATGACCGCGCCGCGCTGCTCGATCGCGTCGGCGAACGCCAGCGTCAGCGTGAACCGGAAGTCGGCCGCCACGTCGACCGGGAGCAGCAGCCCGGAGGCGCGGCGCCGGTCGAGCACCTGGATCAGCGTGACCGGCGCGGTCGCGTCGTGGGCCAGGCCGGTCATCTTCCCGTACGTCCAGTCGCGCCGGCCGCGCCCGCCGAGCAGTACCAGCCGGCGGTTGGTGATCACCGCCATGCCGGCGTCGGCGACCCGGATGCCGTCGGGCCGGCGGTTGCGCAGCGACGTCGGCCGCGGCGTGACGGTGAGGTCGGGCGCGGGCAGCACCGCGGTGTGCCGGACCTCGACCAGTTGGGCGGCGGGCCAGGCCCAGAAGACCACCTCGCCGGGGGTGAGCTCCAGGGGGAGGCCGGAACCCGCGTCGGTCGAGCCCTCGAACTCCTCGGCGAGGGTACGCAGCCGGCGCAGTTCCTCGTCGCGCCGCCGCCACGCCTCGTCGGCGTCGCGGAAGACCCGCTGCCGCCGTTCGTTCTGCCGGTATGCCCACCGGTACCGCCACGTCGAACCGGTCGAATCAGTCATTGCCACGCCGACTCCTAGGCCCTGGGCCACCAACCGGGGTGTCACATCTGTTAACCGTGGTGGGGCCCGCTCGGGGACGGGTTGCCGGGTGCAAATTGCCCGATCGGTGGAGCAACCCGGACGATAGGGCGGTTTCGCTGCGTCGATTCATGCCGTGCGGGCGTGTCGCGCGACCCGAGGTCCGGCGGCGGGCCCGCACGACACGCGGCGCGACCGCACGCCGAACCGCGCGCGCAACCGGATTCGCCGTCCCGCCCGCCTTCGGCTCGGTAACGTCAGCGGCGGCCGGGGGCCGCGCACGGCGAGGGGGTGGGGCCGGTGACCGACAGGGCCCTGGGCGTCGTGATCGGCGTCGACGTCGGCACCACCAGCACGAAGGCCGCCGCGTACGACACCCGTGGCCGGCTGGTCGCCCACCACTCCGCCGGGTACCCGCTCGACGAGCCCCACCCCGGATACGCCGAGCAGGATCCGCACCGCATCCACGCGGCGGTGATCGAGGCGGTCCGGGGCGCGGTGGCCGGACTCGACCGACCGGTCACCGCCCTCTCCCTCTGCAGCGCGATGCACAGCCTGATCGGGCTCGACGCCACCGGCGCCCCGATCACGCCCTCGATCACCTGGGCCGACTCGCGGTCCGCCCGACAGGCCGAGCGGCTGCGGGCGGTGCCGTCCGGGCTGGCCCTGCACCAGCGCACCGGCACCCCGATCCACCCGATGGCGCCACTGCCGAAGCTGCTCTGGTACGCCGAGATGGAGCCGGAACTCTTCGGCCGGATGGCGTACTGGGTGGGCATCAAGGACTGGCTGCTGCTGCGGCTCTGTGACGCGCTGGTCACCGACCACTCGATGGCCTCGGCGACCGGCCTGCTGGACATCCACCAGCTGGCCTGGGATTCCGAGGCCCTCGGTATCGCCGGGATCACGCCGATGCAGCTGCCCGAGCTGGTCCCCACCACCCACGTCCTGCCGGGCGTCACCGCCGAGGTGGCCGCGGCGACCGGGCTGCCCCGGGACACGCCGGTGGTGGTCGGCGCCGGGGACGGGCCGCTGGCGAACCTGGGGCTCGGCGTGGTCGCCCCGGGGATGGCGGCCTGCTCGATCGGCGCGAGCGGCGCGATGCGGGTGATGGTCGAACGGCCCGGCGTCGACCCGCTGGGCGGGGTGTTCTGCTACGCGTTGACCGAGCAGCGCTGGGCGGTCGGCGGCGCCATCAACAACGGCGGCATCGTGCTCGACTGGGCCGGCGAAGCGCTCGCTCCCGAGCTGGGCCCCGACGCCGAGGAGAAACTGCTCGCCGAGGCCGCCCGGGCGCCGGTCGGCTCCGGCGGGCTGCTCATGCTGCCGTACCTGCTGAGCGAGCGGGCCCCGAACTGGTCGGCGTTGCCGCGCGGCGCGTACGTGGGGCTGACCCACGGGCACCGCCGCCGGCACCTGGTCCGGGCCGCCCTGGAGGGGGTCTGCCAGCAGCTCGCGCTGGTGCTCGGCGCGATCCGGGCGGCCGGCAACGAGGTCCACGAGGTCCGGGCCAGCGGCGGCTTCGCCCGCAGTCCGCTGTGGCGGCAGATGCTCGCCGACGTGCTCGGCATGCCGGTGCGCTTCCCCGCGGGCCGCGGGGGGTCCGGCTTCGGGGCCGCGCTGCTGGGCATGGAGGCGTTGGGCCTGGTCGCGTCCATCGACGTCGCGGCCGAACTGGTCGACATCGACGAGGCCGTCCGGCCCGACCCGGCCGCCGCCGCCACGTACGCGACGCTGCTGCCGCTCTTCTCGGAGCTGTACGAGGCGCTGGTGCCGGCCTTCTTCACGCTGCGCCGGCTCGCGCCCAGCCTGCCGCCGGAGCCTCCGCCGGCGGCGCCGCCGAAGTGACCCCGCCCGCGTTCCTGACCGGCGGCCCGATCGCCACCGGCGACGAGGTGGTACGCCCGGATGGCCCGGACGGTCCACGACTACCTGACCGCGCCCGCGCCGGAGGCGGTCAGCGAGCGACCCGTCAGGGGGCCTCGACGCCGGAGATCAGGTACCGGTGGACCTCCGCGCCGCGGATCGCCACCTGCTGCTCCTCCGTCGGGCCGGAGCCCCGGAACGCCAGCAGGTCCTCCTCGGACTCCCACCGCTCGTAGACGTTGACCCGGCCCGGCTCGACCAGGTCCCCGCTGATGGTGAAGTCGACGCACCCGGGCGCCTTGCGGGCGGCTTCCACCACCTCGACGCAACCGGCGAGGTAGTCGTCCCGGTCCTCCGGGTCGACGTACAGGCTTCCGGCGACGATGAACACCTGTCGAACCTCCGATGTGTGCGATCCTGACGCGACAGTCTCACAGTCCTACGACAGTCGAAGCCACCTTCCACAGACGTCGATACCCGCGTACGCTGACCGCCACATCGAGCGGCGACGATGCTGCGGAAGGCCGGTGAACCCATGCGGTCGGTGCTGTCGAGGCGGACACGGTTCCGGTTGATCGGCGCGGGGGTGGTGGCGGCCGCGCTCACGGTCGCGACGACCCTGGTGCACCTGGCCGGTGATCCACCGCGCCCGGTCGCCCTTCAGGAGGAGGAGAATCCGGCCGCGCCCGCCGAATGGATGTGGGCGCAGCGGGCCAACCCGGACGGCTCGATCCCGGCCACCGCCTACCAGGAGGCGCTGGCCCAGTCGCGGACGCTGGAGAACGCCACGCGGCGCGGCGCGCCGAACCTGTCCGACGTCACGTGGAACCTGCTCGGCCCGACCAACATCGGCGGGCGACTCATCGACGTGGTGGTCCACCCGACCACGCCCGGCACGGTCTACGTCGCCGCCGGCACCGGCGGGGTGTGGAAGAGCGTCGACGGCGGCGCCACGCTGACCAGCGCCTGGGCCGACGACCTGCCGCAGTCCATGGGCGCGCTCGCGATCGCGCCCGACGGCACCCTGTACGCGGGCACCGGCGAGCCGGACCACGGCGGCGGCGGGTCGTACTACGGCACCGGCGTCTACCGCTCCACCGACGGCGGCGCGACCTGGGAGAGCCTCGGGCTGACCGACACCGGCGCGATCGGGCGGATCCGCATCGACCCCACCGACCCGCGCCGGATCGTCGTCGCCGCGCAGGGCCGGCTGTTCGACACCGGCGGCGACCGCGGCGTCTACCTCACCACCGACGGCGGGGAGACGTGGAAGCAGCTGCTCGACGGCCTCAACGACTCCACCGGCGCGATCGACGTCGCGATCAACCCGACCGACCCGGACATCCTGCTCGCGGCCATGTGGGACAAGCTGCGCTACCCCGACGGGCGCGAGTACGGCGGCCCCGGATCCGGCCTGTACCGCTCCGCCGACGGCGGCGCCACCTGGACCCGGCTCGGCGCACCCCTGCCCGCCTCGACCAGCGACCCCGGCCGCATCGGCGTCGCGTTCGCACCTGGCGACCCGAACCGCGCGTACGCGATCACCAACGACCGGATCGGCAACCTGACCGGCTTCTTCGTCTCCGACGACGCGGGCGCCACCTGGTCCCGGCCGATGACCGGCGAGCCGGCGCTCGACGCCGCCGACGGCGGGTTCGCCTGGTGGTTCGGCCGGCTCTGGGTCGACCCCGCCGACGCGAACCACGTCTTCTCCGCCGGGGTACCGATGATGGAGTCGCGCGACGGCGGCCTGACCTGGGTGACCGGCCGGGGCATCCACGTCGACCAGCACGCGATGGCCTGGGACCCGCACACGCCGGGCCGCGTGTACGTGGGCAACGACGGCGGCCTCTACTGGTCGGACCAGGGTGGCGACGTGGTCGGCCCGTGGAACGCCGCGTCCGTCCAGCCGTACATGCAGTTCTACGCCATGGACGTGAGCGCGCAGGACGTGCGCCGGGCCTCCGGCGGCACCCAGGACAACGGCTCGCTGCGGTCCTGGGGCGGGACCGACTGGAACCTGTACCGGGGTGGCGACGGGATGATGAACCGGATCAACCCGGTCGACCTCGACAACGTGTACGCCTGCTCGCAGAACGGCGGCTGCGCCCGCTCCGACAACGGCGGCGACACGATGACCTCGATCCGGGCCCGGTTCGCCGGCACCCGGTTCAACTGGGTGTCGCCGTTGGAGATCGCCCCCGGCACGCCGGACACCGTCTACTTCGGCTCCAACGTGCTCAACCGCTCCGACGACCGGGGACGCACCTGGCGGGCGGTCAGCCCCGACCTGACCGGCGGGCCGACGCCGCGCAACGCCACGTCGTACGCGACCATCACCGCGATCGGCATCGCCCGGACCGACGAGGACGTGGTGTACGTCGGCACCGACGACGGCTACCTGTGGGTCACCCGGGACGGCGGTGGCACCTGGACCCGGCTGACCGACCCCGACCTGCCCGACCGGTGGGTCACCCGGGTGACCGTGGACCCGGCGGACGCGCGAACGGCCTGGGTCACGTACTCCGGCTTCCGCTGGGAGAGCGAGACCCAGCCGCACGTGCTGATGACCACCGACGGCGGGGCGACCTGGCGGGACATCTCCGGCAACCTGCCGCAGGCGCCGGTGAACGACGTGATCCGGCACCCGAAGCACCGCCAGTGGCTGTACGTCGGCACCGACATGGGTGTCTTCTTCACCCCGAACCTGGGCCGTACCTGGCTCAAGGTCGGCGCGACGTTCCCCGCCGTGCCCGTCATGGACGTGCACTTCCACGCCGGGTCGAAGACGCTGTTCGCGGCGACGTTCGGCCGCGGCATCCTGCACGCGACGATCGGCGACTGACCGGGACCGTGGCCCCGGGCTTCCCCGGGGCCACGGTCGGCGTCACGCCCGGCTGATCGCGTTGGCGTGGATGGCCTCCGCCAGGTACGCGGCCATCCCCGGGCGGATCTTCTCGAAGTACTCGGTGAACCGTGGGTCACCGACGTACATGTCGGCCAGACCGGTGTGGATCTCGTACGAGCAGTCGTAGAACCACCGGCTGATGAGCTGCCGGTGCTCCTCGGCCAGGTCCGTCGCCGCCGGGCTGTCCGCCGGCGCGCCGGCGGCCATCACCTCGGCGAACCGGCGCCCCCAGTCCTCGTTCTCGGCCTTGTTGCGCAGCCAGTCTTCCTTCGAGTAGCCGGCGGTGCGCCGGGCCGACTCCCGGTACGCCTCGGTGCCGCCCCAGCGGCGTTCCGCCTCCTCGGCGTGCGCGTCCGGGTCGAAGTCGCCGAAGACCTCGAACCGCTCCTCCGGCGTCAGCGGGATGTTCATCTTCCGTGCCTCCATCGCGATCTCGATCGCCGCGACCATGTCCTGCAGCTTGCCGATCCGCGCGCTCAGCAGCTCGTGCTGCCGGCGCAGGTGCTCGGCCGGGTCGCTCGCCGGGTCGTCGAGGATCGCGGCGATCTCCTCCAGCGGGAAACCGAGCTCCCGGTAGTAGCGGATGAGCTGCAACCGCTCCAGGTCCGCATCGTCGTAGCGCCGGTAGCCGGTGCTGCTGCGACCGCTCGGCGACAGCAGGCCGATCTCGTCGTAGTGGTGCAGCGTCCGGACCGTCACGCCGGCCGCCTTCGCCACCTGCCCCACCGTGTACGCCATGGTCTCCCTCCCTTCCGCGATCCAGGCTCCCGCCTCCCGCAACGTGAGGGTCAAGGGGAAGGAAGGGCCCCTTTTTAACGCCTCCGGTAGAAGAAGGGTCCCCTGTTAACGGCTCGGCTGCGCGACCGGCTCGCGACTCCGGGCGCCCGAGCGGAGCAGCGCCGCGACGGCCACCGCGGCGAGCGCCGCCAGGGCGGCCATCGTCCACAGCACGGCCCGCAGGCCGCCGGTGAAGCCGGGGTCGGCGAGCCGGCCCGCCGTGGTGCTCGCGAGCACCGCGCCGACGACCGCGATGGCGATCGTCTCACTGGCCAGCCGGGCGGTGTTGATCATGCCGGCCCCGGTGGCCGCCCGGTGCGGGCCGACACTGCCGATCGCCAGCGCGTCCAGCAGGCCGATGGACAGCCCGATCCCGGCGCCCATGGTCAGCAGCGGACCGGCCAGCACGGCCGCGTCGCTGGTCGGGCCCAGCACGGTCGCCCAGGCCGCACCCACCGCGACCACCGCCACCGACGCGACGATCACCGCCGGAGCCGGCACCCGCCGGATCAGCGCCCCGGCGAGCAGCGGAAGCACCAGGGTCGGCGCGGTGAGCAGGATCAGCGTCGCGCCCGCCGCGGCGGGCGTCAGCCCGACCACGGTCGTGAAGTACGACGGCAGGTAGACCAGCAGCGGCACCATGACGGCGACGATGGTGGCCGCCGCCAGGCAGATGCCGACGAACCGGGGGTTCGCCAGCAGGGCCAGGTCGAACATCGGATCGGGACGGGACCGCTCCACGCGGGCGAACACCACGAGCAGCGCCAGCGCCACTCCGAAGGCGCCGACGATCCGCACGTCGTCCCAGCCGTACTCGGGACCCTGCACGAAGCCGAAGATCAGCAACAGCAGGGCGGCGGTGAACGACCCGGTGCCCGGCCAGTCGATCCGGCCGGCGTGCGGCTGGCGCGACTCCGGCAGCCACGGGGTGAGCAGCAGCACCGCCACGCCTGCCAGGGCCGGCGCGGCGAACACCGCCCGCCACCCCAGCGTGTCGATCAGCAGCCCGGCGACCGACGGGCCGAAGGCCAGGCCGGCGCCGATCGTCGTACCGAAGACGCTGAACGCGCGGGCTCGGGCCGGCCCCTGGAAGGCGCCCGCGAGGAGCGCGGAGGCGCTGGTGGCGGCCGCTGCGGCCCCGACGCCCGCGACCGCGCGGGCGACGTCCAGCAGCAGGATGTCGCCGGCGACCGCGGCGAGCAGGCCGGACACCGCGAACAGCGCCACCCCGCCGGCGAAGACGCGCCGCCGGCCGACGAGGTCGGCGAGCGCGCCGGTGGCGAGCATGAAGCTCGCGAAGGTCGCGTTGTAGCCGTTGACCACCCACTGAACGGAGGCGAGACCGGCGTCGAGGTCCCGCCCGATGTCGGGCAGCGCGACCGAGGCCCCGGTCAGCGAAACCGGCAGCGAGAAGGTGGACAGCAGGACGGCGACCAGCACGACGGCCCGGTGGTTGCGCAACGTTCCCCCGTTCCTCGGAACGGTTCAGACTAGAGGTCAGGGTCAGCGGCCGGCGGAGCGGTTCCAGGGCGAGCGGGGCATGACGGTCCCGGCCAACGGCCGGCGCTTCCGGCGACCGTGCCGCCGCCCGGCAGTGCAGGGCGGGCGGGAGGCGGTGTGCGCGGGGGGCGGGGCGGGTGCGACCGGTTCCCGTCCGATCAGCCAGCAGAGGAAGCGCACCACGCGCTCAGCCGACCGCGAGCCGCTGCGCGTCGGACCGGGAGATCTCGTACTGGGCACCGCAGAAGGTGCACTGCTGCACGTACCGCGTGCGGACCGGGACGAGCGGGATGAAGAACAGGGTGAACTTCGTCGACCGGCGGGTGATCACCTGGGCGGCGTGGTTGCCGCAGTGGCGGCACACCTGCCGCACCACGCCGGACTGGCTGACCTTGGTACGCAGGCCGAAGATGAAGAACATCGCCCGCCAGTACCCACCGGAACCGCCGTAATCACCTCGGCCCACGCACGATCTTCCCCGCGTCGTGCGTGCGGGTGCCGGCCCACCCCGAAGGGGCATCCCACCAGGGGCTGCCCCTTCGGGTCCGGTCCGCACGCAGGTCGGCGATGCCGCACGGCATCAGCCGGCACGACGGGAAGCTCTCAGCCTTCGCGGTGCTCCGAGCCCCAGTCCTTCTCGTCCGAGTGCTCGTCCTTGCCGTGCTCACCGTCGCGGTCCGACTTCTCGTCGTCCTTGCCGCTCCAGTCGGACTTCTCGTCGTCCTTGCTGCTCCAGTCCCAGTCCGGCTTCTCGTCGTCCTTGCTCCAGTCCCAGTCCGGCTTCTCGTCGTCCTTGCTGCTCCAGTCCGGCTTCTCGTCGTCCTTCTTGCGGTCGTCCTTCTTGCGGTCTTCCTTCTTGATCTGGCCCCGGATCTCACCGTTCGGGTACTTGTCGGTGTGCACGTTGACGTACGTGACGCCGGCCTTGATCGCGTCGACCAGCTCGTCGAACTCGCCGGGCTTGATGCCCTGCTCCTGCGGGCCGATGACGTCGGCGGGCTTGATCGTTCCCTCGACCTTGGCGGGAGACGCCGGGCACTCCTTGGTGCCCTTCGGCGCGCCGCCCTTCCCGTCCTTCGACGGGGTGCCGCAGAGGAAGGCGATGATCCCCCCGCTCTGGTGCCGCCCACCGAAGTGGATGTGCGCCGCGTTCACCTTCCCCTCGAGGTCCTCGTAGCTGAGCCGGAACTCGATCTCCTTCTTCCGCTCGTCGACGTGCGCATCGAACCGGCCGTTGCCCGGTGTCGAGATCGTGAGCGGGTCCTCCTGGTAACCGTCGAGCTTCGCCCGCACGTCGAACCGCTCGCCCTTGGCGTCATCCCGGTCCCGGGAGTCACTCCAGTCGCGGCGGTCGCCGGCGTCGTCCTTGCCGCCGCCCATGGCCACGCCGCCCGCAGCGGTGGCCGCCACCGCCGCGCCGGCCGCCAGCGCCACTGCCCACAGTCGGGTACGTCCCATCATCACTGCTGCTCCTCACCTAGGTCTTGCCTGGCCAGACTCATCGACGGATAGGTCATCCATTCGTTTGAGGACACAGGCGGAGGCACCGTTCAGTCAGGGGCAGAGTGTGAGGATCTACGCCACTCATCCTGACCAGGCGCCTATAGCGAAATAGTTACACATTCGCCGCGCAAGAGATGAAGAGCTTACTGATTCGGCCTTCGGGTATCTCCCGGACGTACCGCTATTGGGGGACATTTACCACGAAAGGAGCCCGACCGGCGCGGTCGGGCTCCTTTCTTCCTGCCGGGGATGCTCAGCCGGCCGCTGGCGCGGGCTCCATGCCCGGCACCTCGGCGGAGAGCCAGATCGGCCGCCACTCGGCCATCTCGTGGTAGCGGCGCAGCTCGGCGAGCCCCGAGACCGACCCGGCCCAGCCCGAGTACGGCGGGTTCTGCTCGTCGAAGCCACTCTGCACAAAGGTCAGCTTCGTCTTCCCCGCGGACTCGGCCAGCTCCCACGTGGTGACGCCGATGGGACCCCAGTCGACGGACATCCGCCGCCCCGGCTCCACGTCGACCACCGTGGCGGCGTGGCCGGCCTCGAAGCCGCCCATCGCGTACCGGCCGCCGACCCAGGGCTCGATGCCGATCGGGTACCCGAACCAGGCGCTGGCCTGCTCCGAGTCGGTCAGCGACTCCCAGACCTTCGCCATCGGGGCGGCGATGAGCAGCTCGCCGCGCATCTCGGCGGAGGTGAAGTCGACCTTCGGCAGCAGCGGCTGCCCGGCCAGGTGCGCGTCGAGATTGGCCAGCGCCAGGCTCCACCAGGTCTGGAGCACCCCCCGGATGGTGCCGCCGCTGATGGCCTCGGCGAAGGTGACGTGGCTCTGCGCGAGGGTCAGCACGGTGGCGGCCGGACCCTCCGGACGCAGCGAGATCTCGGTGGTGGTCTCCACCCCGTCCAGCAGCCAGGCGAAGCGCAGTGTGTCGTCGTCGACGTGCAGCAGCCGCTGGTGCGGGGCGTCGCCCTCGGGCGTGTGCCGACCCCAGAACTCGTACGTCGTCGGCAGCTCGACACGGGCGTGCTCGGTGAGCCAGACACGCAGCTCGGCCGGGTCGGTGAGGGCGCGGCGGACGACCTCGACCGGAGCGGCGAGGAGGACGGTCAGCTTCATCGGTTCACTCACGGTCTGTTCCCTTCGGATAGACGGCCACGGCGAGCTTGAAGGCGTCACCCTCGGCGCCGCCGTAGCGCGTGAACAGGTCCTGCAGGGTCGCCTGCAGGTCGTGCAGGAACTGCTGGCGTTGCTCCGCGGGCACGCGGATCTCGCCGGAGACCCCGACCGAGGGGAGCTCGGGGGCGGCGCGGTCCAGCGCCGCGATGTCGGCCTGGACCTCCTCCATGAGGTCGAGCAGGTAGCCGAGGCTCAGCTCGTCGCGGGCCCGGCGCAGGCCGATGTGCCCGACGAGCCGGGGCGACAGCCAGTACGACCGGGCGGCGGCCTGGTAGATGCCCTCGCTGATACCCCGCACCTTGCGCTCGCTGACCTGCGTCACCAGGCCGGCGGCCACGAGTTGCTTGACGTGGTAGTAGACGCGCTGCGGCGTCTGGTCGAGCCGCGCGGCCACCTCGGTGCAGGTGCGCGGCTCGGCCAGCTGCCGCAGGATCTCGACGCGCTGCGGCTTGAGCAGGACCTCGGCCTGCTCAAGCTGCTCCAGGTACAGGACATCTCTCATGGCAAAATCAGTTTGTACGTACAAAACTTCTTTGTCAATGGCTACGACGAAGGCCGCGCCGACCCACGGCGCGGCCTTCGTGCCGGTGTCGAACGGCGGTCAGGGCAGCCAGTCAGGGCGCAGGGGGTAGGTCGTCTCGCCGGCCGGGCCGGTGCGGGTCGCGAGCACCTGGTGCAGTTGGATCCCGTTGCGCTCGAACGCCATCCGTGAACCGGCCATGTAGAGGCCCCACACCCGGGCCGTGCCGGCGCCGACCTCCGACACGCAGAAGTCCCAGTTCGCCACGAGGTTGCGACACCACGCGGCGAGGGTCAGGGCGTAGTGCTGCCGCAGGTTCTCCTCGTGGTGCACCTCGAGACCGGCGTCGTGGATCTCCGAGATGATCCGGCCGGGCCCGGCCAGCTCGCCGTCGGGGAACACGTACCGGTCGATGAACGCGCCCGAGCGGTGCGGCGCCCGGTTGTCCGCGCGCGTGATGCAGTGGTTCAGCAGCCGTCCGCCCGGACGCAGCCGGTTCCGCAGGAAACCGAAGTACGCGGGATAGTTGCGCACCCCGATGTGCTCGGTCAGCCCGATCGAGGAGACCGCGTCGAACTGCTCAGGCGGGGCGTCCCGGTAGTCGAGGTGGCGCACCTCGGCGAGACCGGTCAGCCCCTCCCGCTCGATCGCGGCCTGGGCCCACTGCGCCTGCGCCCGCGACAGGGTCACGCCCAGCGCCTGCACGCCGTACTCCCGGGCCGCGTGCCGGACCATGCCGCCCCAGCCGCAGCCCACGTCGAGCAGCCGCATCCCCGCCTTGAGCGCGAGCTTCTGCGCGACCAGGTCGTACTTCGCGGCCTGCGCCGTCTCCAGGCTGTCGTCCGGGGAGCGGAACACCGCGCACGTGTACGTCATCGACTCGCCGAGCACCTTCTCGTAGAAGGCGTTCGACACGTCGTAGTGGTGCGAGATCGCGCTGCTGTCCCGGGTGCGGGAGTGCCGCAGCCCGTTCACCACCCGCTTCCAGCGGGGCAGCGCCTCCTGCGGCGGGGGCGGCGGCGGCAGCAGCCGCTCCCAGCCGAGCGCCCGCGCCAGGGACAGCGCCTCGGCCACGGGTGGGACGCGCAGCCGCACCTCGTCCTTCAGCACCCGCAGCGCCTCGTACGGGTCGCCCGGGTGCACCCCCTCCAGCCCGAGGTCGCCGCTCACGTAGGCCCGGGCCATGCCCAGGTCGCCGGGGGCCGTCAACAGGTACGACAGGCCGCGCTCGGAACGGATGGCGAGGGTGATCCCGGCGTCGGCCGGGCCGAGGGCGCTGCCGTCGTACCCGGTGACCCGGACCGGCAGGGCCCCGGTGGTCAACGCCCGGACGACGTCGGCCACGGTCGGCCGCGGGCGCCGGCCCCCCGCCGGCGGTGTCGCGGGAGCGCTTGCCGCCCCCTGGTCTCGATCGATGAGGCTCATTGTCGTGCTACCGCCTTCTCGTACAGTCCGGTGAGCCGGTGGTCCGGGTCGTAGCGGTCCTTGACCGCACGCCAGGTGTCGCCGCCGTAGAGCCGGTCGAACACCTCCCGGTCGTAGTACGCGTCGGAGTACAGCGACTTGTGCCCGCCGAGCTCCGACACCTCGCGTTCGATCGCCCGGTTCACGTCGCCGTCGGCGGCGCCCGGGAGGATCGGCACGCTCCCCCAGAAACCGATGTTCACGTAGTCCTGCCCCGGCCGAAGCGGATACAGCGGCCAGGCCCGCGCCGACCCCGGGCCGGACGGCTCCCGCAGCCGCAACGGGCAGAGCCAGACCGGGGTCATCCCCACGGCCTTGTCGAACCAGCGCAGGAAGTCGGCCGTGCCGTCCAACGGGATCTCCACGTCCTGCACGACCCGCTCCCGCGCCGGTTGGCCGCGCCACCGGTCGATGCGCGCGGCCACCTGGTGCCGGTGTTCCAGCCGGACCAGCCGGTGGTACACGTCGCTGCGCCGCCAGCGCGCCGGCCAGACCCGCCGTACCACGGGGTGCTGCACCCCGAACGCCGCCGAGCACCAGAACCAGTCGGTGTCCCAGCGCCACAGGTAGTGGTACGCGGTCAGCGCGTCGCGGGTCCGCCGGCGCACCGACCGGTAGTAGATGTCCTGGCCCGTGTAGTCGCTGACCGGCCCGGCCTCGTCGGTGAACGTGGCGAGCACCAGGTACGCCTCGCCGGGGCTGAACATCACCCCGTCCATCGCGTCCACCGTCTCGCCGGCCCACGACCGGGTGGCGCTCACCTCCCCGATCGCGTCGGTCAGCTCCTCCAGCCGCGTGAACCGGACGTTGCGCAGGGCCACGCGCCGGCCGACCGGTTGCAGCTCGATACGCAGCCGGGTCGCGTACCCGAGGCTGCCCAGCGAGTTGGGGAACGCGGTGAACAGGTCGGCGTGCTCCCCCTCCGGGCGGGCGGTGACGATCTCGCCCGCCCCGGTGAGCACGTCCAGCTCGATCACCGACTCGTGCGGCAGGCCGTTGCGGAACGAGGTCGACTCGATGCCGAGGCCGGTCACCGCCCCGCCCAGCGTGATCGTGCGCAGCTGCGGCACCACCAGCGGCATCAGGCCGTGCGGCAGGGTGGCGTCGACGAGGTCCTCGTACGTGCACATGCCCTGTACGTCGGCGGTGCGGGCCGCCGGGTCGACGCGCAGGACCCCGCCGAGGCCGCTCACGTCCAGGCCGGGTGCCCGGGGGGCGTTGCGGGGGCGGAACAGGTTGGAGGTGCGTTTGGCGAGGCGGACCGGCTGGTCGGGCGGCACCGCCGCGTACGACCGCCGGAGCCGGGCCACCGCCTGGTCATGATCACGCACGGCGTACATGAGATCACCTTACGCTGTCGACGCCCGGTCAGGTGGGATGTCCACCGTGGCCACTTCGCATCGAGCGCTTCCGCACGGTTCCGGTGGCCGTCCGCACCGGACACGGCCTAGCGTGGGGACATGCCGAAGGCCATGTGGAACGACATCGTCGTCGCCGAGAGCGACGACACCGTGCTGGTCGAGGGGAACCACTACTTCCCGCGCTCGGCGCTGCGGGACGACCTGGTCCGCGAGTCCGACACCCACACCGTGTGCCCGTGGAAGGGCACCGCCTCCTACTACACCCTCGACCACGGGGGAAGGACCAGCCCGGACGCGGTCTGGTACTACCCCGACCCGAAGCCGGAGGCGGAGATGGTCCGCGACCGGGTGGCGTTCTGGAAGGACGTCCGGGTCGTCGACTGAGCCGGGCCGGCTGGCAGTGGACCGGCCGGGTGGGTCAGGATGCCGGTATGTCGGTCCCCGCTGAACGTCCCGACCCATCCGGCACGGTCTACGGCCGCCGCGCCCCCCGCCGCGGGCTGCCCCGCGATCCGCTGCTGCGGGTCGCGGTCGTCGTCGGCGTGGTCGGCGTCCTGCTGGGGGCGTTCTTCGCCACCGGTGTCCTGGGCGGCGGTGCCGACGCGCCGGTGGTGCCGGCGGCGGCCGGCACGCCCTCGACGGCCGAGGCCACCGCGCCGGCCAGCGAGCCCGCCCCGACCACACCGGCCGCGCCGCCGCCCACTCCCAGCGCCACCCCGAGTGTCGCGCCGGTCCCGCTCACCGGGCCGAAGGTGTTCCGTGGCGTCGCCGCGAACCGTTGCCTCGGGCTCGACGGCGGCGGCGAGAAGGCGGTCGCCCAGCTCGCCGACTGCACCGGCGGCCCCGAGCAGCGGTGGGTCGCCAATCCGGTCGGAGCGGACCTGGTGACGCTGACCAACGCGGCGACCGGGATGTGCCTCGACGTGGAGGGCGCCAGCGGCGACGACGGCGCGAAGCTCCAGCAGTACGGCTGCCACGGCCAGGCCAACCAGCAGTGGCGGTTGGTGCCCGTCGGCGGCGGGCGGGTGCTGCTCGCGGCGCTGCACAGCGGTCGCTGCGCCCAGGCCGACGACGCGGGCACCGACGCCGGCACCGACATCGAGCAGGTGACCTGCACGAGCGCACCCGAGCAGCAGTGGCGGCTCGGGTGATCCCGGGCGCGGTGCCCTAGCCCCGGTAGCTCCAGGCCCGTGGCGCCGCCGTGACGGCCGGCACCGGCGGCGCCACCCGCCAGCGGCGCAGCAGCAGTGACAGCACCGCCGCGCCGATCGACAACGCCCCGGCGACGTACCAGGCCAGGGCGTAGCTCCCGAGCTGGTCGCGGACCAGGCCCGCCCCGGTGGCGGCGATCGCCGCACCGACCTGGTGCGCGGCGAACACCCAGCCGAAGACCACCGCGCCGGAGTCGCCGAAGTACTCCCGGCACAGCGCCACCGTGGGCGGGACCGTGGCGACCCAGTCCAGCCCGTAGAAGATGACGAACACCAGCATGCTCGGTTCGGCGGTGGCGGCGAAGAGCCCCGGCAGCACCAGCAGCGAGCCGCCGCGCAGCGCGTAGTAGACGCCGAGCAGCACCCGGCCGTCGACCCGGTCGGTCAGCCAGCCCGAGGCGATCGTGCCGGCGATGTCGAAGAGGCCGACCAGGGCAAGCAGCCCGGCGGCCGTGGTCTGCGGCATGCCGTGGTCGTGCGCCGCCGGCACGAAGTGCGTGCCGACCAGCCCGTTGGTGGTCGCGCCGCAGATCGCGAACCCGCCGGCGAGCAGCCAGAACGGCCGGGTCCGCGCCGCCTGGGCGAGCACCGAGACCGCGCGCGCCGCCGCCCCGCCGGCCGGCGGCGACGGGGGTACGACCTCGGCCGCGCCGTACGCGGGCAGCCCGACGTCCGCCGGGTGCTCGCGCAGCAGCCACACCACCAGGGGTACGACCGCCAGCGCCGCCGCGGCCACGACGAGTGCCGCCACCCGCCAGCCGTGTTCGGCGACTAGCACCGCCATCAGGGGCAGGAAGACCAGCTGACCGGCGGCCCCACCGGCGGTGAGCACACCGGTGACCAGCCCACGGCGGTGGACGAACCAGCGGCCGGTGACGGTCGCCACGAACGCCAGCGCCATCGAGCCGGTGCCCAGCCCGACCAGTACGCCCCAGCAGAGGACGAGCTGCCAACTCGCGGTCATGAACACTGTCAGCCCGCTGCCGGCGGCCACCAGCAGCAGCGCCACGGCCACCACCCGCCGGATACCGAACCGGTCCATCAGCGCGGCGGCGAACGGCGCGGTGAGCCCGTAGAGGAGCAGGTTGACCGAGACAGCCGCCGAGATCGTGGCCAGTGGCCAGCGGAACTCGGCGTGCAGCGGGTGCAGCAGCACCGACGGGGTGGCGCGGAACCCGGCGGCGCCGACCAGCGCGACGAAGGCGACGGCGGCGACCGTCCAGGCGGGGTGCAGGCGGCGGGTACGGCCCGGGCGGCCGGGTCGCGTGCGGCCCGGCGCGGCCGGGCCCGTGGTCGTACGGGTCACGGTGTCGAGTCTCGGCGGTGAGTGGATCGCCGACGAGTGGCCGGAAAGCCATCATGCGCAATAATCGGGCCATGGTCGCCGCCCCGCACCGGATCGCCGTCCTCGCTCTCGACGACGTCGTGGGCCTCGACCTCGGCACGCCGGCCCAGGTCTTCGGCACCGCCCGAACCCCCGCCGGCGTCCGGCTCTACACCATCGAGGTCTGCACGCCGGGCGGGCGGCCGGTCCGCAGCACCGCCGGCTACCAGGTGCTCCCCGACCACGGTCTGGAGCTGCTGAGACCGCCGACACGGTGATCGTCCCGGGCGTGCACGGTGACGCCCTCACGCCGGACCGGCTCCTCGCTGCCGGGGTGGCCGACGCGCTGCGCGCCGCGTACGACCGGGGCGCTCGGATCATGTCGATCTGCACCGGCGCGTTCGCCCTGGCCGCCGCCGGGCTGCTGGACGGCCGCCGCGCCACCACCCACTGGGCGTACGCGGACCGCTTCCGGGCCCGGTACCCCGACGTGGATCTCGACCCGGACGTCCTCTTCGTCGCCGACGACCGGGTCCTCACCTCGGCCGGGGTGGCCGCCGGGATCGACCTGTGCCTGCACGTCGTCCGCACCGACCACGGCAGCGAGGTGGCCAACCGGGCGGCCCGCCGCTGCGTGGTGCCGCCCTGGCGCGACGGCGGTCAGGCCCAGTTCATCGAGCGCCCGGTGCCGAGGGTGGCCGACGCGAGCACCGCCGGGGCCCGGGAGTGGGCCCGGCAGCGGCTGCACGAGCCGGTCAGCCTGCGCGACCTGGCCGACCAGGCGCGGATGAGCGTCCGGACCTTCACCCGGCGGTTCCGGTCGGAGACCGGGCTGAGCCCGGCGCAGTGGCTGCTCCAGCAGCGCACCGACCACGCCCGGCTGCTGCTGGAGACGACCGACCTGTCGGTGGACCAGGTCGCCCGCCGTAGCGGCTTCACCACGGCAGCGTCCCTCCGCCAACACCTCCACCACCGCGTCGGCGTCTCCCCGTCGACGTACCGCCGCGCCTTCCGCGGAAGCCCGGAGTCGACCGGGTCGGCACGCCACTGACGCCGCCCGGGTCAGGACCGGGTACGCCTCACCGCCTTCGGCGCCGGCCGCCCCACCTGCGCACCCGCCGAGCGGACCTGGGGCGGCGACGGCCGGCGGGTGCGGAGACGGCTCCCTCCTCACCCGGGTTGGTCCACCACGCGAGGACGATCCCGGCCAGGACGAGGACGAAGACCCCGGTGATCAGCGAGGGCTGCCACTCGTCTCCCGGCGGCCAGGCCTCCGCCGAGCCCGGCTCGGCGACCCGGACGTCAAGTGTGACCGGCTCACCGGCGGCTAGCGGGTCGTCGCCGAAGGAGAAGCCGTAGCGGACGTCGGTGATCCGCACCGCGTCGTCGGCGGAGACGAACGTGCCGTGGCACCACCACGGGTCGCCCTTGGCCCACTCGTCGAGGGCACACCGGGTCAGCGTCAGCGTCCCGCCGATCCCCGACTTCTCGGCTCGGAGGTTGTCGGTCCCGTCCCGCAACGGGAACGACGCGCACAGGAGAAAGAAGGCGACGGCCGCGAGCCCGATCAGATTGAGCCAGCCTAGGTCCCACACATGGTCGACCCGCCGCACGAGCGCCCGCCGCACGCTTGACATGCCGACGACGGTAGATCGCCCACGCCAGCATCAGGTCACGGTGCGCAGCATCCGCAGCTGGGCGAGGTGTTTCGGCAGGTGGACGCGGGTGTGCAGGTCGAGCACCCGGGCCCAGGGCAGGGGCTCGTCCACGATCAGGTCGAAGCCCTCGCGCAGGTGCGTCTCGACGGGGGTGTCGGCCGCCGGGCCGAGCCGGTCGACCAGGGCCACCAGCTTCTGGCTGGTGGCGCGCAGCAGGGTCGCCAGGCCGGCCAGGCCGCCGCATCCAGCGGCCAGGGCGTCGAGGTCCGGCCGGTGCACCCCCGCCAGGTCGTAGTACGCGTACGGCGTGCCGGCGAGCACCGCCTCGGTCGCCTCACTCATCAGCTCGTCGTTGGCCGCGAGGTGCGCCACGATCTGCTCGGCGCTGAGCTGCCCCTCCGGCGGCCCCCCGAACTCGCCGACGTCGACCTCGGCGAGCACCTCCTCGTAAGCCCGCCGTAGCGCGGTGCTGTCCATGCGGTCAGTCAACCCCGCCCCGCCCCGCCGATCATGGAGTTGTGGTGCCCGGTTCACCCGGATGGGCGGCTGTGATCCACCACCATCCCATGATCGACGCGCTCAGCGGCGGCCGTGGCGGGCGCGGAGGTAGTCGGACACCACGTACTCGCCCAGGTCCTCCGGGTCGGGGGTGAACAGGCGGCCCTTCGAGCGGCGGGCCACGGCGGCCATGAAGCGGCGCAGGCCCGGGTCGTCCCCGAGCAGGAACAGGTTGAGCGTCGCGCCGTACCGGCTCAGCCGGTCCACCTCCCGGATCGTCGCCTCGACCGTCTCCGGCAGCGGCGGCCAGTGGAACAGCGCCTCCCCGTCGTCCGGGTCGAGATGGGCGGTCGGCTCCCCGTCGGTCACCACCAGGACCACCGGCTCCGCGTCCGGGTGCCGGCGCAGGTGCCGGCCGGCCAGCCGCAGCGCGTGCTGGAGGTTGGTGCCCTGCTGCAGGTCCGGTTCGACCGCCGCCAGCTCCTGCTGGGTCAGCGGCAGCGCCTCCCGGCCGAAGCCGACGATCTGGAGCGCGTCCTGCGGGAAGCGGGTGGCCATCAGGTGCGCCAGCGCCAGCGCCGTCTGCTTCATCGGGCCCCACCGGCCCTGCGAGATCATCGAGTACGACAGGTCGACGCAGAGCACCACCGCCGCCGACGCCCGCCGCTCGGTCTCCACCACCTCGAAGTCCTCGACGGCGAGCTGCACCGGCACCCCGGTGCCGGAACGCCGGACGGCCCGGGTCAGGGTACGCACGACGTCCAGCGGCTGCTCGTCGCCGTACTCCCAGGGCCGGGACCCGCCGCTAACCTCGCCGGCGGCGCCGGCCGAGCGCAGGTCGTGCTGACCGCGCGGCCCGGCGGTCAGGTCGGCGAAGACCCGCCGCAACGCGGTCCCACCGAGCCGGCGCAGCGCCTTCGGGCTGAGGGTCAACCCCTCCGCGTCCCGGTTCACCCAGCCCTGCCGGCGCAGCTCCCGCTCCAGCTCCCGCAGCCGGCGTACGTCGTCGGCGGCGTCCCGCCCGAGCGTCCGGGCCACCGCGTCGACGTCGACGTCGTCCAGGGTGGCGCCCGGGTGCTCCTGCTCGAGGGCGTCGAGCAGGTCGTCCAGCTCGCCGATCTCGTCGAGCGCGCCGGCCGCGTCCGCGTACCCGAGGGGTTGCTCGCCCCGGACCCGCTCCCCGCGACCCCAGCGCAGGTCGGGCCGGAGCGCCCGCAGGTTCGCGTCGAGCGAGGCCAGCTCGCCGGCCAGCCGGTCGCCCAGCGACTGGCGCATCAGCCCGGCCAGCTCCTCGCGCTGCCGGTCGGAGAGCGAGTTCATCAGCCGCTGCCCGGCCGCCGCCCGGCGGGCCAGGACGTCGACCAGCTCGTCGGTGTCGCGCGGCTGCTCGGGGAAGAACTCGCCGTGCCGGCGCATGAACTCGGCGAACGCGTCGGTGGTGTCCTCGGCCCGGGCGTGCCGGGCCAGCAGCTCGTTCAGGTCGCGCATCAGCTCGGCCAGCCGCTGCTGCGCGGCCGGGTCCGCCGACGCCCGGACGGCGTCGCGCAGCCCGGCGAAGCGTTGCCCGAGCACGTCGTCGCGCAGCCCGTCGAGGATGCGCTGGTACGTCGCCCGGGCCTCCGCGCTGGCCCACTCGTAGCCGGCCAGCTCCTCCACCGCCCGGGCCGTCGAGCGGGGCAGGTTGTCCAGCACCGCCTCGGCGAACCGCGCGCCCTCGTCGTCGCGACCACGGAGCTCGTCCCGCTCGGCGGCGAGCGCCTGGTCGAGCAGCGCCCGCGCGCGGGTCACCGCGCCGTCCAGGTCGCCCCGGCGCAGCGCCTCCCGCCGCAGCCGGCGCGCCCGCGCGGCCAGGTCGTCGAGGCCGCCCCGTCCCTGCGGACCGCGTCGCAGCAGGTTACGCAGCGCCTCCCGGAGGCTGCCGCCGGCGAGCACCTCGGCGCCGACGTCGTCGACGGCCGCCCGCACGTCGTACGGGGGCGCGAGCGGGTCGGGGCCGCCGCGCCACTGCCCGTACCGGAACCGGTCGCCGGCCATGGTCAGTCCCGGCCGCCGTAGCGGGTCCGGCCGGAGTCGGTGACGTCCTTGCCGAGCCGGCGGGTCAGGTGCAGCCCTTCGAGCACGAACTCGACGCCGGCGGCGGCCTGCTCGGGGCTGGGCGCGTCGCCGAGACCGAGCCGGTCGAGCACCTTGGCCAGGCCGGGGACCGTGCCGACCTGCCGGAGCAGCTCCGCCGAGCTGACCAGTTCACCGGTCTCGATCACCCGGTCGTCGTCGACGAGGGCGGTGAAGCCGGAGAGGTCCAGCCCGGCCAGCCGGGCCCGGAACGTCTCCACGGTGGCGGTCCGCAGCAGGTGCCCGAGGATCTCGATCTCGCGCCCCTCCTCACCGCTCTCGAACTCGACCTTCCCCCGCAGCGTGCTCGTCACCGAAACCGCATCCCCCACCCGCGCCACCGGTGTAAGGAAGGGACCCTTGTTATCGCCTCCGGTTGTATAAGGGTCCCTTCCTAACGCCTCGGCGGGTTGCGTGCCGGCGGCGAGCAGGCCGGCACGGCGCAGCGCCGCGGCGGCGACCGTCTCAGCGGCGGCGATGGCGAACCGCGCGGACACCCCGGAGCGCGGGTCCACCGAGGGCGACTCGCGGACCGCGCGGGCGAACCGGGCCAGCACCTCCAGGACGTGCTCGGGCACCTCGGCGACCAGATCCGCCTCCTGGCGGATCAGGTCCAGCTCCAGGTCCAGGTCCAGCGGGTAGTGGGTACGGATCTCGGCGCCGAACCGGTCCTTGAGCGGGGTGATGATCCGGCCCCGGTTGGTGTAGTCCTCCGGGTTGGCGCTGGCCACGAGGAACAGGTCCAGCGGCAGCCGCAGCTGGTAGCCGCGGACCTGGATGTCCCGCTCCTCCAGCACGTTGAGCAGCGCCACCTGGATCCGCTCGGCCAGGTCGGGCAGCTCGTTGACGGCGAAGACGCCGCGGTTGGTCCGGGGTACGAGTCCGAAGTGGATGGTTTCCGGGTCGCCGAGCGTACGCCCCTGGGCGATCCGGATCGGGTCCACGTCGCCGATCAGGTCGCCCACGCTGGTGTCCGGGGTGGCGAGCTTCTCGCCGTACCGCATCGAACGGTGCAGCCAGCCCACCGGGAGGTCGTCGCCGGCCTCGGCGACGAGTGCCCGGGAGGCCGGGGTGATCGGGTGCAGCGGGTGCTCGTTGAGCACCGAACCGGCGATCACCGGGGTCCATTCGTCGAGGAGCCCGACCAGCGACCGGATCAGCCGGGTCTTGCCCTGGCCGCGCTCGCCGAGCAGCACCATGTCGTGGCCGGCGAGCAGCGCCCGCTCGACCTCGGGCAGCACGGTGTCGTCGTACCCGACGATGCCGGGGAACCGGTCGGCGCCGGAGCGCATCCGGGCCAGGAGGTTGTCTCGGAGTTCCTGCTTGACGGTGCGGTACCGGTGGCCCGCCGCGCGCAGCTCACCGAGCGTGCCGGGCAGGTCGGCGGGCGGGACCGGGGTAACCGGGGAAGGCGCAGTCACCCGACCCAGGCTATCTCGGCACTCCCACCGTGGCGGGCGCGCCGACGAGCTTCAGCCCTCCGTTCACGGAGCGTTCAGCCGGACCGGCGCGAGCGCGGCGTCGATGGCGGAGCGTTGCGCCTCGTCGCGGTAGGTGTCCGGATCGACGGCGGCGAGGGTGTTCAGCCCCTCGACGAGCGCGACCAGGGTCGTGGCGGTCGCCGCGCAGGCCGCCGGCTCCCAGTCGGGGCGGGCGGCGGCGACGAGCCGCCGGATCCGGTCCACGAAGGAGCGGTTGTAGCGCCGGTGCAGCTCGGCGAGGGCCGGGTCGGCCAGCGCGGCGGCCAGGAAGCCGATCCAGACGCGAGCCTCCTCCCGCTTCTCCTCGGTGGTGGAGGCGGCCTGGAGGAGCACCGCCCGCAGCGCGTCGGACGGGTCACCGCCGGCGGACGCGGCGGCGTCGGCGCGCTCGCCGGTCCGCTGGTGCAGCAGTTCGCGGGCGTGCACGAGCAGGGCACGCTTGTCGGCGAAGGTGTGCAGCACCATGCCGGTCGTGCAGCCGGCGCGCTCGGCGACCGCCCGCAGGGTGAGGCCGGCGAGGCCGTGGTCGGCCAGCACCGACCAGGTCGCCGCCGAGAGCCGCTCCCGCTGCCCGGTCAGGTCCCGCCGTCGCGCCACCGCTGCCCCTTTCCGCCGACCGCCCGCGTACCGTAACATGCGTTACGGTAACGCTTGTTACGGAAACGAGGGCAGCATGATTCGCACCATCTCGGTGGACCGGGAGCCGTGGGAGTCGGCCGACGCCACCCGGCTGCGCGCCGCCCAGCGCGCCGAGCTGGACGACCGCTACGGCAACGACGATCACGAGCCGGGCGAGCCGCCGACCGGCGAGACGGTCAGCGTCTTCCTGGTCGCCCGGGACGCCGACGGCACCGCGCTGGGCTGCGGCGGCCTACGGTTCCTCGGCGACCGCGAGGCCGAGGTCAAGCGGATGTACGTCGACCCGTCCGCCCGTGGCACCGGCGTCGCGACGGCCATCCTGCGCGCCCTGGAGGACGCGGCCCGCGCGGCGGGCGTACGCACCCTGCTGCTGGAGACCGGCACCGCCCAGCCGGACGCGATGCGCTTCTACGAGCGCGAGGGCTACCGGCGCATCCCCAACTTCGGCGTCTACCAGGGCGAGCCGCTGTCCGTCTGCTACGCCCGAGACCTTCCCTGACCCTGCCGCCGCACCCCAGCGGTCCGGTCCCACCACGGCGGGACCGGACCGTCCGGGCACAGTCAGCCGCGCCCGCACGCTCGGCACGTCCCCCGCCGCCGCAGGTGGTACGCGTACGTGGCCGCGCCGAGCGCAACGCCCCACAGCGGCCAGAGCAGCATCGGCGCCGACGCCATGCTGAAGCTCCCGCCGAGCCGCCAGAAGTCCGGGGTGCTCAGCAGGCCGAGAGTGGCGGCGGTGACGGCGAGCGCGACGAGGGTCGCCGGGACCACGGCGAGCTTCACCGGCACCGGCCGGCCAGCAAGCCCCGGCAGCCAACGCGGGAACCGCTCCCCCCAGCGCTGCACCAGCCCGAGGGTGAGGATCGCGCCGGCGGTCGCGAACGCGCCCAGCCCGGCACCGGCCCAGACCGCGCCGGTCTCCTTCAGCTCGTCGAGCATGTCCGGCGAGATGCCGAGCGGAACGCCGGCCGCCCAGGCGAACCGGGTCAGCGCGTACCCGAACGGGATGACCGCGGCGGTCCAGGCCGTCCAGCGACCCCAGCGGGTCGCGGCCGCCGTCGTGGCCCAGCCCCGGTCGGTGCCGCCGCGGCCGCACGCCACGCAGGTGCCAGCGGTACGCCGCTGCCAGGCGAGCACCGCCCCGGCGAGCAGCACGCCGCCCGCCAGCGCGGCGATCCGCGCGAAGAGCGCCCAGGTGAAGACCTCGGAGTAGTCCACCGGCGGCCAGCCGAACGGCGCGCCGACGATCAGCATGGGCGCGTAGCCGAGGAGGACCAGCACCCGGGCGTCCGGCACCACGACGGCCAGCACGAAGGCGACCGCCCAGCCGTAGCCGAGCAGAACCGCCCGCAGGAGGCCGGCCGGACGGGCCGCGCCGGTCATGGTGAGCGCGGCCACCGCGGCGGTGAGCAGCAGCACGGCGAACAGCGGCGGCCCGGCCTCGACGGGCACCAGCCGCAGCAGGTTGTTCTCGCTGCCGGCCGGGTCGTTCGCGCCGAACGGGTAGCCGGCGCCGGTGATCGTGGCGAGCAGGGCCAGGACGCCCCAGAGCCCTAGCCACCCGGCAGCGAGCGGGGCGAGCCGGTCGGGCCAGCGGGACGTCCGGGAGTGGGGGCGTGCGGCAGTTGTCGTCATGTCCTCAGCCTCGGCCGGAGCGCCCCGGAAACCCTCCCGGCCGAGGGGGAACCCGCTCCCCCGCCAGGGGGAGCGATCAGCCGGCGGGGGTGACGAACCCCGACTCGTACGCGGCGATCACCGCCTGCGTACGGTCCCGTACGCCGAGCTTGGCCAGCACGTTCCCGACGTGTGTCTTCACCGTCTCCACACCGACCACCAGCCGGTCGGCGATCTCCGGGTTGGACAGTCCGGCGGCCATCAGCCGCAGCACCTCGGCCTCCCGCTCGGTCAGCCGGGCGGCCGCGAGCCGGTCGGCGCCCCGGCTCCCGTACGCGCCGGCGAGCCGGCGGATCGCGGCCGGGAAGAGCAGGGACTCGCCCCGGGCCACCACCCGTACCGCCTCCACCACCTCCGCCGGCCGGGCGCGCTTGAGCAGGAACCCGCTCGCACCGGCGCGCAGCGCGTCGTAGACGTACTCGTCGTTGGCGAACGTGGTGATCACCAGCACCCGGGGCGGGTCGGCGGAGGCGGCGAGCAGCCGCCGGGTGGCCTGGATGCCGTCGATCTCCGGCATCCGTACGTCCATCAGCACCACCTGCGGGCGCAGCCGGGCGACCAGCGACGGCACCGCCGAACCGTCCGCCGCCTCGCCAACCACCCGCAGGTCGGGCTGGGCGTCGAGGATGGCCCGCAGGCCGACGCGGACCAGCTCGTCGTCGTCGACGATCAGCACGCCGATGGGCGTCACCGGGTTCCCTCCAGCGGCAGTCGGGCCCGGATCCGCCACCGGTCGGCGTCCGGCCCGGCCGTCAGCCGGCCACCGAGCAGCAGCACCCGCTCCCGCATTCCGTCCAGCCCCCGGCCGCCCCGGCCGAGCCCGGACCGGCGCACCGGGCCCAGCGCGTTGACCAGCTCCAGCTCCAGGGCGTCCGGCCCGGCGTCGACACGTACGGTCACCGGCCCTCGCCCGTACCGCGCCGCGTTGGTCAGCCCCTCCTGGACGATCCGGTACCCCTCCCGGGAGACCACCGCCGGCAGGTCGACCAGGTCGCCGCTGTGCCGCGCCTCGACCGGCAGCCCGGCCGCGCGGGTCTCTGCGAGGAGCCGGTCCAGGTCGGCGAGCGTACGCTGCGGCGCCGGCACGGCCGTACCGCCGCCGGTCTCCCGTAGCAGCCCCAGCACGTGGTCCAGGTCGTCCATGGCGGTCCGCCCCACCTCCTCGATCACGGTGAGCGCCCGCCGGACGAACTCCGGGTCCCGGTCCAGCACCTGCCGGGCGGCCCCCGCCTGGAGCGTGGTCACGGTCAGCGCGTGTCCCACGGAGTCGTGTAGCTCCCGGGCCAGCCGGTTGCGCTCGGCCAGCCGGGCGGCGCGGGCCTCCAGCGCGGCGACGCGTTCCGACTCGGCCGGCCCCAGCAGCACCGGCGCCATCGACGCGGCGAGGGCCCCGAGCCCGGCCACGGCGTAGCCGAGAGCGACCAGTACGACGACGCCGGCGACGCTGAGCCAACCCGTGTCCCGCCCGTCGAACGGTCCGAACCGGTCGTCGGCGGTCAGTCCGGTGTCGAGGCCGGCCTGGTGTGCGATGAACGCCAGCGCCATCGGCACAGCACTGAACAGGGCCGCCACCACCAGGCCGCCGCTGGCCAGGTGCAGCGCGACCCAGAGCGCGGACCGGAGCCGAGTCTCCCGGTCGGTGCTGTGGCCGGGTGCGGGATCGGGCAGGTCGACGCCGAGCAGGGAGCGGGCCGCGGCGATCTCCAGGGCGCGCGGCCCGTCGAGGAACACCGGCACGGCGGCGATGCCGGCCGCCACGGCCAGGAGCGCCAGCACCAGCGCCCGGGGAACCGCCTGCTGCGTGAGCAACTGCGCGAAGGTCACCGCCAGCAGCGCGTACGGCAGCGCCAGCACCCCACCGAGCAGCAGGAACACGCCACGCCGCCAGGTGCTGGCGGCCAGCAGCGGAGCGAGGACCGCGGGGGGTTTCACCGGCTCATTCTGCCGCCGACCCGCCACGCGGCGACTCCCCCACGTCGGGGAGGTCGGGCCCGGCGCACCCCGTCCCGCCGGCCGGCGGCGCGAGTAGGCTCATGATCGTGACCTACCTCGCCGCCGATGAGCGCTACGACACGATGACCTACCGGCGCAGCGGGCGCAGCGGGCTGCGGCTGCCCGCGATCTCGCTCGGCCTGTGGCACAACTTCGGCCCGGACCGGCCGTACGAGCGGCAGCGGGACATCGTCCGGCGCGCCTTCGACCTCGGCGTCACCCACTTCGACCTGGCGAACAACTACGGCCCGCCGCCCGGCGCGGCCGAGGAGAACTTCGGCCGGATGCTCGCCACCGACCTGAAGCCGTACCGGGACGAGCTGGTCGTCTCCAGCAAGGCGGGGTACCTGATGTGGCCCGGCCCGTACGGCGAGTGGGGCTCCCGCAAGTACCTGATCTCGTCGCTGGACCAGTCGCTGCGCCGGCTCGGCCTCGACTACGTGGACATCTTCTACTCGCACCGGTTCGACCCGGACACCCCGCTGGAGGAGACGATGGGCGCGCTCGACGCCGTCGTGCGCTCCGGCAAGGCGCTCCACGTCGGTGTCTCCAACTACGACTCGGAGCAGACCGAGCGGGCCGCCGCGATCCTGCGCGACCTCGGCACGCCGCTTCTGATCAACCAGCCGTCGTACTCGATGCTCAACCGGTGGACGGAGGCCGACGGCCTGCTCGACACGCTGGAGCGGGTCGGTGCCGGCTGCATCGCCTACAGCCCGCTCGCCCAGGGCCTGCTCACCGACCGCTACCTGGGCGGCATCCCGGAGGACTCCCGGGTCCGCACCAGCATCTTCCTGGACGAGAGCGACGTGAGCGAGAAGCACCTGGTGCAGGTCCGGGCGCTCGGCGCGATCGCCGAGCGGCGCGGCCAGTCCCTCGCGCAGCTCGCCCTCGCCTGGGCCCTGCGGGACCCGCGCATGACCAGCCTCATCATCGGCGCGAGCAGCGTCCCGCAGTTGGAGGCGAACATCGGCGCCCTGGCCAACCTCGACTTCACCGCCGAGGAGCTGGCCGAGATCGAGGGCCACCTCGCCTAGGGCGCCGGCTCACCATTCCCGTCGCCGGCCGGCCCGGTGGTTGCGTACCTCGCACCGCCGGCCGACCGGGACGGCGCCCGCGCGGCGCAGGCGCGCCGCGACCACCACGGCCAGCAGCAGCGTCAGGGCCGCGCCGGCGCCGCCGACCACCGGCCAGCCGGCACGGTCCAGGTCCGTCACCGAGGCCACCGGCACGCCGTCGGTCACGCTCTCCGATGAGGTACGCGCACCCGCGGGCCCTCCGCCTCCGACGGCTACCGGACCCGCCTTCGTGGCGCCCTCCGCCACCGGAACCTCGGCGGCCGGCGACGGCGACCGGCCGGGCCCACCCAGGCCGGCTCGCCCGACGGGCTCCTTGAACACCACGTCGGAGCAGGAGTAGTAGGTGTCCCGCGAGTCGGAGTTCTGCCACACCGTGTAGATCAGGTGCCGCCCGGTCCGCTGCGGCAACCGCCCCGCGAACTGGTACGCCCCGTCCCGCAGTGGCGGGTCGGTCACCCGGACGAACGGCGCCCGCTCCAGGTCCGCCCAGCGCAGCCGCTTCGACGGGTCGTAGTCCGACCGGGTCAGGTAGAGCCGGAAGGTGCCCTCGTGCGGGATGGTCGCCCGGTACCGGAAGGTGAACCGCGCACCGGCGGTCAGCTCCGTCGCCGGCCAGTCGTCCCGGGCCAGGTCCAGTCCCCGGTACGCGGACAGTCCACCGCTGCACAGCTCGCCGTCCGGGATGCGCTCCCGGTCCTTCCCGTCGACCCCGAAGACGCGGATGTTGTCCCACTCCCGCAGCGCCGCGCCGGCGGCGATGGCCGCCTGGCAGGCCGGACTGTCCGCCTGCCCGCCTTCGGGGCCGCAGGCCGCGGCGCGGCTCAGCGGGCTGGTCGGCGCGCCGTGCGCGTGGGCCGGCGTGCCGACGACCGGTACGGCGGCCACCGCGGCCAGCGCCGCGGCGACGACTCGGCGTACGGGCATGGCGTCCACCTCCCGCACACTGGTACGGGCGCGATCGCCGAAGAGTTCGACGGATCAGCGATCGCCGTACTGGTGGCGGCAGGCGTTGCTCCCCCTACTTTCCGTGCGGGTCGGCGGCGTTGAGCGTCGCGACGACCTGGTCGTAGTCGCCGCGCGCCTCGCCGTACCGCAGGAACTTGACGCGCTCGACCTGGATCTCCGTCGCGTCGGGCTGCGTCTCGACCAGCTCGACGACCTCCGCCACGAACTCGTCGAGCGGCATGGCGAAGTCGCTGTGCTCCTGACCGGGCAGCAGCGACGTACGCACGGACGGCGGCTCGAGTTCCACCACCTTGACGGTCGTGTCCGCGAGTTGCAGCCGGATCGACTCGCTGAGCATGTGGATCGCGGCCTTCGAGGCGTTGTAGCTGGGGGTGGCCTTGAGCGGCGCGAACGCGAGGCCCGAGGAGACGGTCATGATCGTGGCGTCCGGCCGCGTCCGCAGGTGCTTGACGAACGCGGCGATGAGGCGGATCGGGCCGAGCACGTTCGTCGTCACCACCTCCTCGGCGGAGGCGAGGAACCCGTCCGGCTCGTGCCAGTCCTCGACGCGCATGATGCCGGCCATCGTGACCAGGACGTTCAGGTCGGGGTGCCGCGCCAGCACCTCCCGGGCGGCGGAGTCGATGCTCGCGGGGTCCGTCGTGTCGATCCGCACGGTGTCGAGACCGGGGTGCTCCGCGACGATCCGCTCCAGCAGGTCGGCCCGCCGGCCCCCGACGATCACGGTGTTCCCCCGGGCCTTCAGCGCGAGGGCGAGGGCGAGACCGATGCCGCTCGTGGAGCCGGGGATGAAGACGGTGTTTCCGGAAATGTTCATGCGTTGAGCCTCGCCGGTCCGCGGGGCAGGGGCAGAGAGCGCTTGTCGGGGGATCCGCAGTCCCTGGTTCGCGCCGGGAACCGGCGGATACTGGAGTCATGGACCGAGCAGCACTGGCGTCCTTCCTGCGTCGTCGGCGGAGGCGTTGCGGCCGGAGGACGTCGGGCTGCCGGTGGGCGCCCGCCGCCGGGCGGCAGGGCTCCGGCGGGAGGAGGTCGCCGCGCTCGCCGCGATGTCGACCGACTACTACACCGGTTGGAACAGGAGCGTGGCCGCAGCCGAGCGAGCAGATGCTCGCGTT